>JAMCZP010000324.1 GCA_023485185.1 Gammaproteobacteria bacterium | reverse complement strand
GGATGATGGTGCGCCATCTGAACCATCGCTTTTTGTAGGAACGGGCTCTGTGATGGAAAGCTCTGGCTTGGCCGAGGGCTTATTTTTAGTCAAAGACTCCGAATGATCGAAGCCCTGCCCTTCATCCTCAATATCACCCAACGATTCGGATGTATCACTCAGGTCAGGCTCATGACCAAACACCATTCCAGCGCCATTTTCCTTGGCATAAATGGCAATCAAGGCCGGCGTGGGAATCATCACCTGCATAGGCTGGCCACCGAAGCGCGCATTGAAACCTATCGCCTGATTCTCCATGAAAAGATCGCGCACCGCGGTAGGCGCTGCGTTGAGTACAATCTGGCCATTTTGAACAAACTGGCGAGGCACCTCTACGCCTGGCAGAGTTGCATCGACCACAAAATAAGGGGTTAGCTCATTGTCTAGCAGCCACTCATAGAGGGCTCGGGCGAGATAGGGGCGACTCGATTTCATCTAGACTCCCTCCTCCTAACAAGTAAGGCCCCCTGCCTTAATAAGGCAAAGGGGCCGAATGAATTCAAGCGCGCATCTCTTTTTCACGCTCACTCAAAGATGCCTTAAATGCTTCACGCTCGAATACACGTGACATATAACTTAATAACGGCTTAACCTGTTTTTCAGGCAGCTCAATATTAAGGTCAGGCAAGCGCCATAGTACGGGCGCTAAGCAGCAGTCCACCAGCGTAAACTCTTCGCTCATGAAGTAAGGCATATCTTCAAAAATTGGCGATATACCAATCAGACTTTCACGCAACTCTTTCCGCGCTTTATCTGCCTCTTTCTTTCCACCGCTGCGAATCTGATCAACCATCGGGCACCACTCACGCTCAATGCGGTGCATCCATAAGCGGCTTTGCGCACGCGCCACTGGATAAACAGGCAACAGCGGAGGATGCGGGAAACGCTCATCCAAGTACTCCATCATGACCTTGGATTCGTACAGCACCAAGTCACGATCTAACAGTGTTGGCACACTGTTGTACGGGTTGAGGTCTGCCAGCTCTTCAGGTGGTTTCTCGTCGAGAACATCAACGATATCGACAGCAACCCCCTTTTCGGCCAGCACAATGCGCACACGATGACTGAAATGATCATCACTACCTGAGTAAAAGATCATCGACGACCGCTTGGCCACAACACCCATGAAAGCATCCTCGCATCAAAACAATCTAGAATAATAACACGCCAGCCCTATCTTAGGGGAAGCCAGCTAGCGTTGCTTTATTGTCATACCGACAAACAAAAGGCGCACGGCTTACACCGTGCGCCCCACTGATCATCAGTTATTGCTAATTAGTGGATATCTCGCCAGTACTCACGCTTGAGCAGGTAAGCAATCACACCGAAAATAAAGATAAAGATCAGTACTTTAGGCGCCAATGCTTGAGCCTGAAGCTTAGAGGGTTCACCAACATAGACCAAGAAATTGGTTAAATCATAAACCGCTTCCTCAAACTCAGCTGGTTCCAGCTCTCCAGGCTGTGTTACTTGCAGGACGTCACAAGACTGATACATGCCTGAAAGAGAGTCAGGCTCTTGGCCTTCAACCGGACGATCGGTCTCAGAGCACACAAGCTCCTGGACACCTTGTAAGGGCTCAAGCACGTTAGGCATGGCTACCAAATCGAACACCGTGTTGTTCACACCGGTAGGACGAGTAGGGTCGCGGTAGAAACCGAGTAGATAGGAGTAAATCCAATCCCCACCACGCAAACGTGAATGTAGCGTTAGGTCCGGCGGCGGTGCACCAAACCATGCCTCTGCATCACCACTGTCCATGGAAATATGCATTTGGTCGTTGAAGGCCAAGTCTGAAGAGAAAATCAGATTCTCTTCCATCAGGTCCTGGGGAATACCCAGATCATCCGCGGCACGCGCGAAACGCTGATGCTCCAAAGAGTGACAACCCATGCAGTAGTTGACATATAACTTCATGCCATTCTGCAACGAGGCCTGGTCATGCAGGTCAGGATCCATCGAATGAGGCACGCTTGTTGCCGGTGCCGCCATTGCTGTTACGGGCACTATCGCGAAAAGTAGTGCTAATAGATGCTTTTTCATTAGCCAGTCACCCTTTCCGGAACAGGTTTAGTCTTCTCCAGCTTGGTGTAGAACGGCATCAAGACAAAGAAGGCGAAATAAATGACGGTGCACACCTGCGCCAGAATGGTTCGCCCTGCCGTGGATGGCAGTACACCCAAGATACCTAGAATGATGAAGCTGATAGCAAACAGTGCCAGCATGACTCTCGACATCCAACCTTTATAGCGCATTGAACGTACAGGACTGCGGTCAAGCCAAGGCAAGACGAACAACACTCCGATGGCAGCCCCCATAAACACAACGCCCAGGAACTTAGCATCTAAACCAAAGATCGAGAAAGTAATCGCTCGCAGAATGGCGTAGAAAGGTGTCATGTACCAAACAGGCGCAATATGATCAGGTGTTTGCAGCGGGTTAGCAGGCTCAAAGTTAGGCCGCTCGATGAAGTAACCACCACCTTCTGGGAAGTAGAATACGACAACACAGAATACGAATAGGAATACTGCCACACCAACTAGGTCTTTAACGGTGTAATACGGATGGAAAGGAATACCGTCTAACGGCTTACCTGTCTCATCTTTCTTCTCTTTAATATCAATACCGTCAGGGTTGTTGGAACCCACTTCATGGAGAGCAATGATATGTAGCACGACAAGCGCCAAGATAACGATTGGTAAAGCGACGACATGTAACGCAAAGAAACGGTTAAGAGTAATACCCGAAATCAGGTAGTCACCGCGCACCCACTGCGCTAAATCCGGACCGATACCGGGAATAGCCGAGAACAACGAGATAATAACCTGCGCGCCCCAGTAGGACATTTGCCCCCATGGCAGCAGGTAGCCCATAAAGGCTTCTGCCATTAGCACTAAATAAATGGTCATACCAAAAACCCACACTAACTCGCGAGGGGCTTTGTAAGAACCATATAAAAGGCCACGGAACATGTGCAGATAAACAACCAGAAAGAAGGCAGAGGCACCGGTAGTGTGCATGTAGCGAATCAGCCAGCCCCACTCTACGTCGCGCATAATATACTCGACGGAATTAAAAGCACCTTCAGCTGAAGGGTTGAAACTCATGGTTAACCAAACCCCGGTCAAGATTTGGTTGACGAGTGCCAGGAGCGCTAACGAGCCAAAAAAGTACCAAAAGTTAAAGTTCTTCGGTGCATAGTATTTGGAGAGATGCTCTTGCCACAACTGCGTTGCGGGAAAACGGTCGTCTACCCAGCGCATGACGCCCTTTTCCGCCTTGGCTTTATTCGGATTACCCATTAGGCAGACTCCTCATCTTCGCCGATGATAACGATGTCATCATTTTCAAAGCGGTAGGGTGGCACCTCAAGATTGGTCGGCGCAGGTACATTACTAAATACGCGGCCAGCCAAATCAAAGCGCGAACCATGGCAAGGACAGAAGAAACCGCCCGGCCAGTTATCAACACCTACGCCCTCTGCGTCAGGCTCAGGCCGGAAAAGCGGCGAACAACCCAAGTGCGTACAGATACCAATTAATACACCGATCTCAGGTCTGATCGACCGCAAATCACCGGTAATATATCCCGGCTGCTGCGGAACTTCAGAGTCTGGGTCGGCCAGCATCCCATCATCCAGCGACTCAGTGCGCTCGATCATTTCGGGTGTGCGATTGATAATCCATATAGGACGACCACGCCATTCGACGGTCATACGCTGTCCTGGTTCAAGCCTTGATATATCTGCTTGAACGGGAGCACCCGCCGCTCTTGCCCTGGCACTAGGCTGCCAAGAAGCCACAAAGGGGACCGCAACCCCGACAGCACCTACCGCACCCACAACGGAGGTGGCGCCTACGAGGAAACGGCGTCGGCCTTTGTTTACGCCGTTATCTGCCATTTCAGGTTTCTCCCATCAGCTTACCCGTTCCGCCGCAAAGGCGTCTTGCGGCGACGAATATTAAATACGCTCTATGGTAAAAAAACAAAGCGCTATACACAAGAACAACTACCCGTGACCATAGTGGTACGAGCAATATAATTTTTTGATATTCCAATAAAAAACGCCCAGGTCGATGACCTGGGCGCCTTGCCGCATAGCGTAAGTACTTAACGCTTAGAGAATTGCGGACGACGACGTGCTTTACGCAGGCCGACTTTCTTACGCTCAACTTGACGGGCGTCACGCGTTACGTAGCCAGCGGCACGCAGCGTAGGACGCAGATCTTCATTGTAGTTCATCAGGGCACGGGTAATGCCGTGACGAATAGCGCCTGCCTGAGAAGAACCACCACCACCGGCAACAGTGACAAAAATGTCAAACTGGTTCAACGTTTCAGTCAACTCGAGCGGCTGACGGACAACCATACGACCCGTTACACGACCAAAATAAAGGTCAAGGTCTTGGCTGTTGACGGTGATTTTGCCAGAGCCTGGCTTCATAAACACGCGAGCGGTGGAAGTCTTGCGGCGCCCGGTACCGTAATACTGCTGTGTCATGGCGAAGATTTCCTCAGATGTCTAGTTCAAGCGGCTGTTGGGCAGCATGCGGATGCTCGGCACCGGCGTACACTTTTAGCTTCGTGTACATAGCGCGACCCAAAGGACCTTTCGGCAACATGCCTTTTACGGCTGACTCAATGATGCGCTCGGGCGCATGATCAAGCATCTTGTCGAATGTCATAGAGCGCAGACCGCCCGGGTAACCAGTGTGGCGGTAATAGGTTTTAGCCTTCGCCTTGTTGCCAGTCACATGGACTTTCTCTGCGTTGATAACGACAATATAGTCACCGGTATCAACGTGAGGGGTAAATTCGGGCTTATGCTTGCCACGCAGGCGACGAGCAATCTCGGTGGCCAGGCGACCGAGCGTTTTGTCCTTAGCGTCGACAACATACCAGTCGCGCTGGACGGACTGCGGCTTAGCACTGAACGTCTTCATGGATAAAATCACCAGATTAAATGTATTGGGTGACTCACACCGTTACACGGTGAAGCACCATCCCTATTCTTTTTGGTTGCCTGCATTCACAGGCAACATGTGTAGCGAGGCGGCATTCTACAGCAAGGATAACGGCAAGTTAAGCGTCATCGCGACTTTTTTATCAAACAGTAAAATTCAGGGTATGTTTAAGGCTTGTGAGGTAGGCCGAGATACTCCCGAGACTGCATCTCTTGCAAGCGCGAAAGCGTTCGCTGGAACTCAAACGTTAGCTTTCCATCCCGATAAAGCTCCTCAATTGGCCCTTCGGCCGACATCAGCAGCTTCACGCCGCGATCATAAAACTCATCGACCATATTAATAAAGCGCCGCGCCTGGTCATCTTTTTTAGCATCCATATAGGTGACATTGGACACTACCACCGTATGAAACTCACGAGCCAACTCAATATAGTCATTTTGGCTGCGAGGCCCATCGCAAAGCTCTAGAAACTCAAACCATGCAACGTCTTCATGCAAGCGGCGGGTTTTCAGCACCCGGTGATTAACCTCAAGCGGCGCATCCACTTCCCCCTCATGACCAGCAATTTCTCGAAAACTACGCGCAAGCTCGCGCTCGGCCTGTTCATCTAGCGGGGAGTGAAAAATAGCGGCGCGCTCTAACGCACGTAACCGATAATCCACTCCTGAATCAACATTAACCACCTCGCAGTGACGGTTAACGAGCTCTATGGCTGGCAAAAAGCGCGCTCGCTGCAACCCGTCTTTATATAGGTCGTTAGGCACGATGTTTGACGTTGCCACCAATACCACTCCCCGCTCAAATAACGCCTCCAGCAGGTTGGCGAGAATCATCGCATCGGTAATGTCTTTAACAAAAAACTCATCAAAGCAGATCACCCTGGCCTCAGTGGCAAACTTCCCAGCGATCAACGTCAACGGATTTTTCTCTCCTTTATAATGCGTCAGCTCATTATGAACCCGCTGCATAAAACGGTGAAAGTGGGTGCGCATTTTGTCAGGAAACGGCAATGCCTCATAAAAGGTATCCACCAAATAGGTTTTGCCGCGTCCCACTCCACCCCAAAAATAGAGTCCTTTAACTCGAGGCAGAAAAGGTTCTCTCGCGGATGAGGCTTTTTTACCCATCAAGCCTGCCACCTTAGCCCTGAATCCTTTATTGGCCACCAACGCCTTAGGCATGGTTGTCGGCGCGGCTACAAGTTCATCATATAAGCGTTGAAGATGACGCACAGCCTCTTCCTGGGATGGATCATACTGAAAATCATCGCGTTCTAAATCAGCGCGGTAGCGCTCCATAGGCGTTGCAGGGCGCGTGACAGATGGCACCTTAGACGCAGATTTTGATGACATGCACTTGCCTCCTACAGCAGGTAATGCAGGACCCAGCATGAGCACTGGCAACCCTAAGAAGGGTGTGATTATACCTATAGAGGCATGTTAACGCATGAGTGGATTGACCCAACCGGCAGACTGACGCCTATAATGGCAGCCTGTTTCATTCATAAGCTGCTGACGAATGCAGCCGCTGTTATATAAGGCGCCAGGGAGAACACTGTGGACCCAAGCTCATCATTAACCTTTGCTATTATTGGTCTTGTCGTCGGCTTTATTGCTGGCATGGGCTGTTACCGTCTATTCAGCAAAAGCCAACGGCAAGCAGCAGCCATGCGGCAAAAACTACTCGAACGCGAACACCAAATTGCTGAAATGAAGAGCAGCGTAGGCAGCCATTTAAGTGGCATTTACCAACGACTCGGCAACATACGCGATGAAGCCAACCAGTTAGAGCAACAGCTCAAAGAAGACGCGGCGGAATGGAATATTCGTGATGCTGCCATTCAGCCCAGCCTTGACTTTAGCGGCTCTCACTCTGCCAAAACGTCGCCTTCCACTGATCAGACGTCCGCCCCCGCCATCCCGCGTGATTACGCAGACGGCAAAGGTGGCACACTATCTGAAGACTTTGGCTTGAAAGGCAGTCAGGCAGCCACGCCCCAACCACCGCGCTACTGATTAAACCATTCCGATCAAAAAGCTATAGTGGTCATAAAGCATGCTGCGAGCGCTTTTCAAACGTCGCAGCATTATTGCCCCTTAAAACTCCCTACTAACATATGAGCCATACAGGCATATGAGCCATACAGGGCTTTTAAGTGATTAAGCGGGATTATCGATATCAACAAAACGGTGTTCCACGCCGTACTCATCTGCCAACCACTCCCCCATCGCCTGAATGCCATAGCGTTCAGTAGCATGATGACCGGCGGCAATATAATGAATGCCCATTTCTCGAGCTAGATGGGTAGTCCGCTCCGAAATCTCCCCCGACACAAACACTTGTGCACCCGCTTCAAAAGCGTCCGTTATCATGTCTTGCGCGCCTCCTGTGCACCAGGCGATACGCTCGATTTCTCCCACGCCAGGTGCCTCAATCACCAATGGCTCTCGCCGCAGCGTTTGAGCAATTTGCTCTGCTAGCACCTGAAGCGTTTGCGGCTGAGTTAAACGCCCTGCCCATAGCAACCCTTCGCCTAGCTCACCATCGATACAGCCCTCCACCTTCCAACCCAAAAGCCTAGCCAGCTCTGCGTTATTACCCATTTCTGCGTGCGCATCCAGCGGCAAGTGATAGGCCAGTAAGTTAATATCATGGTCAAGCAACGTTTTAATTCGTTTTTGTTTCATACCGGTGATTGCAACCGGCTCGTTTTTCCAAAAATAACCATGATGAACTAACACCATGTCCGCCTGCCATGTAACCGCTTCGTCGAGCAGTGCCTGGCATGCCGTCACACCAGTCATCACACGCTGAACCTGGTCACACCCGGCTACCTGTAAGCCATTAATGGTGAAATCCTTAAATTGCCCCGCACGCAACTGATGGTCACAGGCTGCCACTAATTGATCTCGCTGAATCATGCCGACTCCTTTAAAGATTTAACTGCACCCGTGAGGAACTTGCTAAGAAAGTGTTACCATTAAAACGATTGTAAAACTCGTCTTCATTTATCGCGAATGGCGAGCCCAACACCCGCTAAGGAATTTTTTGCATGCGACGCTACGTGCTGCCTTATCTCTGGCCTGTCATCACTGGCGTGCTACTCGCTATTTTGGTCTTACTCTTACTTCCTGAGCAATTACCTAACCCGTTTAGAGAGCCACCTACACAGGCGACTTCACCGACCGTCGCGACCCCGCCTATTGCGCTGAACCCAGTGCCTAACCGCCCCGCCCCAGAGGTACATCAAGCAGCACCGCTGTCGCGCAACCAAGGGCCCGCCAGCTACTCGCATGCAGTTGAGCAAGCGGCACCCGCGGTGGTCAACATCTACTCTTCACGCATTGTTGAGCGTGATCAGCACCCATTGATGTCTGATCCCTTTTTCCAGCAGTTTTTCGATGACCAAGGTAGTGACGCCACTACTCATCATCGCATGCTATCCAGCCTCGGTTCTGGTGTTATTGTCAGCGATGACGGTTATGTGCTGACCAATCATCACGTCATCAATGGCGCAGACGAGATCCAAGTTGCCTTACGCGATGGCCGCGAGACGCTGGCTGAAGTTATCGGCACTGACCCTGAGAGCGACCTGGCAGTATTACGCATTGATCTTGACGATCTTCCGGTCATCGAACTGACCGACTCCGCCGATGTAGCGGTAGGTGATGTTGCGCTTGCCATCGGCAACCCTTTCGGGGTCGGGCAAACCGTTACCATGGGCATTATTAGTGCCACGGGTCGCAATCATTTAGGGCTTAATGCCTACGAAGATTTTATCCAAACAGATGCCGCCATTAATCCAGGCAACTCAGGCGGTGCCCTGGTTAACCCAGAGGGCGCACTGGTCGGAATCAACACGGCGATCTTCTCACGCTCAGGTGGGTCACAGGGTATTGGCTTCGCCATCCCCGCCAACCTTGCTCACAGCATACTTGATGAGCTTGTTACCCAAGGCCGTGTCATCCGTGGCTGGTTAGGCATTGAGGCTCAGGCACTATCACGGGAGCTAGCCGCCTCCTTCGGGCTACAAACGCCTCAAGGGGTTATCATTGCAGGTGTTGTTAGCGATGGCCCTGCAGCAAAAGCAGGCTTAGAGCCTGGCGATGTACTTCTCGCGGTGGATGGTCAGCCGATATTGGATGCTCGCGCCACCATGAGCGAGATCGCCTCCATTCCGCCCGGCACATCACTTCCGCTCACCATTGTACGCAGTGGCGAGCGAATGAATATGACGTTAGAGGTAGGAGAGCGCCCTCTTCCTGCGGTTACCAATGATGAAGAGCTCCCTCGTCCACGCGGCTCGTAACGTTTTTCAGCCGCGCGGACAAATAGAGCTTAAAACAAAGGCGGCGCACCAAGCATTAATCGAGAATACGGTACTCGGCGGAACGGGCATGAGCAGTGAGCGATTCGCCTCGTGCCAATACGGAGGCAATTTTTCCCAGCTCAGAAGCCCCTTCAGCAGAGCAGTGAATAATCGATGAGCGCTTCTGGAAATCATACACGCCCAATGGCGAAGAGAAGCGCGCCGTTCCAGAGGTAGGAAGCACGTGATTGGGCCCGGCACAGTAATCACCTAACGCTTCAGCGGTGTAGCGGCCCATAAAGATTGCCCCAGCGTGACGAATATCGTCCAGCCAAGTTTCCGGTGCTGATACCGAAAGCTCCAGGTGTTCAGGAGCAATACGGTTAATCAACACAATGGCCTCTTGGGCATCCTGACAGTGGATCAACGCCCCCCGTCGCCGCAACGACTCACGCACTATCGCTTCGCGCTCTAAGCTAGGCAGCAGCCGCTCAATCGCCGCTTCGACCGCATCAAGATGCTCCGCATCCCAGCTTACCAATATCGCCTGGGCATCTTCATCGTGCTCAGCCTGGGAAAATAGATCCATTGCCAACCATTCAGGATTCGTTTGACCGTCCGACACCACCATAATTTCCGAGGGGCCGGCAATCATGTCGATACCCACTTGGCCAAAGACGGCCCGCTTGGCAGTGGCCACATAAATGTTGCCTGGCCCGACAATCTTGTCGACCCTAGGGACACTTTCAGTGCCGTAAGCGAGTGCTGCTATGGCCTGGGCACCACCAATGGTGAAGACATAATCGACCCCAGCCAAGTGGGCGGCCGCCAGCACCAGCTCATTCAACACGCCGTCCGGGGTAGGCACTACCATAACTATTTCCCGCACACCTGCTACATGCGCGGGAATCGCATTCATCAGCACCGACGAAGGATAAGCGGCTTTACCACCAGGAACATAAATCCCTGCACGATCAAGCGGCGTTACTTTTTGCCCTAGCACGGTGCCATCAGCCTCTTCATACTGCCAAGAGTTCGGCTTCTGGCGCTCATGATACCGCTTGATCCGCTCTGCGGCGTTAGAGAGCGCCTCACGCTGCTCGGCAGGCAAGTTATCAAAGGCGTGCTTTAACTGCGCGGGCGTGAGTTGCAGTTCGTCCATGCGCGACACTGACAGTCGGTCAAAACGATTAGTGGCTTCGATCACTGCCGCGTCGCCGCGCTGCTTAACGCTAGTAAGAATCTCCTCGACCCGCGTCTGCACCGCCTTATCAGACACTCCCTCCCAGTCCAGAAGTGTGTCCAGCCGATGATTAAAATCGGCATTGCTAGTCGATAGGCGTGCAATCGTATCAGAGTACTGATGGCTGACGGCGGTACTGCTTGTAGGGTTGCTCATAGATTACCTCGTATCACTCGGCAAACTGTGCCTGACGCTTTTTCACCGCGCTTTCCAGACGAGCTAATAAAGGCTTGATACGATCATGTTTCATGGTCATCGCCGCTTTATTAACTACTAATCGCGTGCTGATATGGGCAATTAGCTCACGCGGCTCCATACCGTTTGCACGCAAGGTATTGCCCGTATCAACAATATCAACAATTTCATCGGCCAGGTTCATCAATGGCGCTAGCTCCATTGCCCCGTAGAGCTTGATCACCTCAGCCTGAATGCCCTGTTCGGCGTAATAGCGGCGCGCCACATTGACAAACTTAGTGGCCACACGGCGTCTGGCGAGTGCTGGCAACTGGCCGGTGACCCCTGCGGTCATCAATTTGCAGCAGGCGATCTCCAGGTCCAGCGGCTCATAAAGCCCTTCGGCACCGTGTTCAAGCAGTACGTCTTTTCCCGCCACCCCTAAATCGGCAGCACCTAGTTGAACGTACGTGGGCACATCAGTGGCGCGGATGATGACGAATTTAACGTCCGGTAAGTTGGTATCGAACAATAGCTTGCGGCTTTTAGCCAAATCTTCGATAGGCGTAATACCTGCGTCGGCAAGTAGCGGCAGTGTTTCATCGAGAATACGGCCCTTCGAGAGGGCCAAAATCAGTTGCTTACTCATCGTTTAGCCCGTCGTTATTAGCATGCAAAAACTTAGTCGCATGGCTTAGCCGGGAATACGGCGAATACGCGCACCCAGCAGCTGCATTTTTTCTTCAATACACTCGTAGCCACGATCAATGTGATAAATCCTATCTACCAGTGTCTCGCCTTCGGCCATCATCGCTGCTATCACCAGGGAAGCGGAGGCGCGTAGGTCGGTCGCCATTACCGGTGCACCGGAAAGCGTCTCCACCCCTTCAATCAAGGCGGTGTTACCTTCCAGTACAATATTGGCGCCCATGCGGTTGAGTTCTTGAACGTGCATAAAGCGGTTTTCAAAAATGGTCTCAACCACCCGGGAATGCCCCACCGCCACGGCGTTCATAGCGACAAACTGAGCCTGCATATCGGTTGGGAATGCCGGATAAGGTGCAGTGCGAATATTCACCGCTTTGGGACGCTTGCCCCGCATGTCCAAGGCAATCCAATCATCGCCAGTGGTGATTTCGGCGCCAGCTTCTTCAAGCTTAGCGATCACCGCATCCAAAATATCTGCACGGGTACGGGTAACTTTCACACGGCCACCGGTCATTGCTGCGGCGACCAGAAAAGTACCTGTTTCTATGCGGTCAGGCATGACATTGTGTTCGCAGCCATGCAGTTTCTCGACGCCTTCGATGGTGATGGTATCGGAGCCGTGACCGGTTATTTTGGCGCCCATCTTGATCAGGCACTCAGCCAGGTCGACAATTTCAGGTTCGCGTGCCGCATTTTCCAGGATGGTCTTGCCATCGGCCAATGTCGCCGCCATCAGCAGGTTTTCGGTGCCGGTCACCGTAACGGTATCGAAATAAATTGTCGCCCCTTTCAGGCGGCCATCAACTCGGGCACGGATGTAACCCGCCTCAACCCGAATCTCTGCACCCATGGCTTCCAGGCCACGAATATGCAGATCTACCGGGCGTGAGCCAATGGCACAGCCGCCAGGCAGTGATACATCTGCTTTGCCAAAATGGGCAAGCAGAGGCCCCAATACTAGGATCGAAGCACGCATCTTCTTCACTAGTTCATAAGGCGCGTGGCAATGAGTCACCTGGGAGCCATCTAACTGAATCGTCAGCTTCTCTCCCATTACTGGCTCAACGCCCATACGACCAAGCAACTCCAAGGTCGTGGTAATGTCTTGCAGGTGTGGCAAATTACCAATCACCACGGGGCCATCCGACAGCAGGCTGGCACAAAGAATGGGCAGCGCTGCATTTTTAGCACCACTTACCCACACTTCACCGTCTACCGAGCCGTTGCCGGTAATAATTAATTTATCCATGGGGCGGCCGTTATTGAACGTTTTCCGACGCAGCTTGCCACTGCGTCGGGGTAAACGTTTTGATGCTAATAGCGTGGAGAGCGCCAGATGCGATTTCATCGCTTAACGCGGAGTAGACCAATTGCTGACGCTTAACCGGAGAGAGACCTTCAAAGGCATCGCCAACCGCAATCACCTGAAAATTACAGCCTTCACCCTGGATATGGAACTGACATCCATCGATGCGGGATTCAAGCAGTGCTTTTACTTCGTTGGGTTGCATGGCGCAGAGAACTCCTTTTGAGTCGTCATTATCAATAAATGTAAATAGGTCGCCATAATAAAGAAAAGCAGCGCACTTGGCGATCATGCCAAGCTATTAAACCCTCAGCTAAACCACCAATGCAGACGCGGGATGGTCAATTAAGTTATCTAGCTCAGCCAACGACGCAAGCCGCCGAAGGGGTGCTGAAAAGTGAATAGCTTGAACATCAATGTCACGCGTTTGGCAGGCACGCAGCCATTCAAACAGCACGCTAATGGCAACACTGCTGGCTTTGTTTACCTGATTGAAATCAAATATGACCGATGTATGCTCCGTGGCCTGAAGCCATTTAACGCCAATGGCGGCCAAATCGGCCGCCAGCGTTACATCTACATCACCAACTACGAATAAGACAGCGTCTTCAACATTCAAGCTAACGCTGGGGTGTGTAAACAGCGCTGTCACGCATCGCCTCCCTGCTCTAGCTCTTCAACACCTACTTCAGGCGACCAGCCATTAATCACTGCATCATAATCGCGATTATTGTCACGCATGGCTTGATCAAACTGATTGCGGAACGTTAACCCCAGATTAATACCGTTAACGATGACATTAACAACACGCCATTCCCCATCAGAAAGCCTCAAGCTATAGCTAACGGGATAGACCTGCCCATTATTGGCGACAACTTCCATCGCTACACTGGCCTGGTCATCATGGCGCTGTGCTTGCTGAGCATCTAGTACGCGTAGCTCATCATAATCAAACGTCACTAACCCTCGCGTATAGGTATCAATAAGGGTTTGACGGAACACATCCGCAAAACGGCTGCGCTGCTCAGGTGTGGCATTACGAAAATAGCTACCCATCACACTGGCGCCGATATAACGAAAGTCCGCCACTTGGTCAAGGTTACTGTCGACCAATGCTTCAAGCTCACTGAGATTATTCGCATAATAATCTTCACGACCATTAAGGTCGGCCATCAGTGACTCAACGTTTTCACGAATCAAGGCCTCGGGGGTTTGCGACTGCGCTTGGGCCTGGATAGGCACCCAAAGCATGACCACTGCAGCTGCTGCAAAAAACCGACGACCAAACACGCTACTAATTCCTTTCATCACCTTTATCTCCTAACGCTTTATCGTATGGACAGCGTTTAATTGCTTGCCATATTGGACACAAATTGCTGAATAAGTTCTTCTAGCACCAGCGCTGACTGCGTATCACGGATAGTGTCGCCCGCTGCCAACATCTCAGGATCACCGCCCACGCTGAGCCCGATGTACTGCTCACCTAACAACCCTGCGGTAAGAATAGAGGCCGTGGAGTCTCTGGAAAGCTGTCCTTCTAGTTCACTGTTCAAGCTCAATACCACCCGCGCATCGTACCACTCTGCATCTAGCTCGATGGCTTCCACCCGACCAACGGTGACACCGGCCATGGTGACCCGAGCGCGAGGTTTTAAACCGCCAATATTGGCAAAATTAGCCTCCAGCTGAAACGACTGCGAAGGCGCGGAGAGTGTCAGCCCACTAACGCGCAAGCCGAGGAAAACAACCCCCAAGATGCCAGCAATCATAAACAAGCCAACACCGAACTCCATGGTTTTACTGCGTCTCATGAAACTGCTCCACCCATCAAAGGCCGCCGAACATAACGGCAGTCAGTACAAAATCAAGCCCCAGAACTGCAAGCGACGAATACACTACTGTGCGCGTTGTAGCGCGGGAGATACCTTCAGACGTTGGCACTAGGTCATAGCCCTGGAATACTGCGATCCATGTGACTACCACGGCGAACACCACGCTTTTAATCATGCCGTTGCCGACATCGTTGATAAAATCCACGTTTGCCTGCATGTTGCTCCAGTAGGAGCCTTCAAATACGCCTAGCCACTCAACGCCAACTAAATAACCGCCCCATATACCGACCACGCTAAAACCCACGGTCAAAATAGGCAGCGCTACAAAACCAGCCCAAAGCCTTGGAGCCACGACGCGACGCAGTGGATCAACACCAATCATTTCCATACTGGTAAGCTGCTCGGTGGCCTTCATCAAGCCAATCTCAGCGGTCAGTGCAGAGCCCGCACGCCCGGCAAACAGCAACGCCGCCACCACCGGTGCAAGTTCGCGCAAAAGCGAAAGCGCCACCATTTGACCAAGCGCCTGCTCGGCGCCAAAGTCCACCAGTATGGTGTACCCCTGAAGCGCCAGCACCATGCCAATAAACAGCCCTGACACGAGCACAATGGCCAACGACAGCACGCCGACAAAATGCATCTGCTGTAGCCACAGTCGCCAACCCTCTCGGGATGGGAAGCCAATCGCGGACTGAGCCAGAAAGACACCGGCGCGCCCTAGCGCTTCCATTAAATCGCATCCACGACGCCCCAATCGGGTAATACGTGCGATGCCGCTTGAAAATTTTGACTGCATTTACCCTGCCCTGTATTTACCCTGCTTTAGTCCATTTAGCCTGACGTTGACACTCTGGCATCACCTAAAATGTCGCGATAAAATGCCTCTGCGGGGTAGTGAAATGGTACCGGACCGTCTGGCTCACCATGAATAAACTGACTTACCCGCGGATCCTGATTGATATCCAGTGTCTGCGGCGTACCGTGAGCCACCACCTGACCATCAGCGATTAGATAGAGGTAGTCTGCAATACTCAATGTTTCCTTAATATCGTGTGAAACCACCACCGACGTCAGCTGCAGCGCTTGATTAAGGCGTTTAATCAGTTGAACCAATACCCCCATCGAGATAGGGTCCTGACCGACAAACGGCTCATCATATAAAATCAGTTCAGGGTCGAGGGCCATAGCGCGCGCTAAAGCCACCCGGCGAGCCATGCCCCCCGACAGTTCGGCGGGGGTTAATTCACGCGCACCGCGTAGACCCACGGCCTGAAGTTTTAGCAATACTAAATCGCGCACCATGGTGTCGGGCAGATCTGTGTGCACGCGCAGTGGAAACGCAACATTTTCGAAGACATCTAAGTCGGAGAAAAGCGCACCACTCTGAAACAGCATCCCCATTCGCTTACGCAACGTAAATAGCGCTTTTCGGGAGAGGCGGTGCACATCTTGCCCATCGATTAAAATTCGCCCTCTATCAGGCACTAACTGTCCGCCAATCAACTTGAGGAGCGTGGTTTTACCCGTACCGCTAGGCCCCATGATCGCCGTCACTTTTCCCCGCGGTATTGTCATATTCACGCCGCGGAAAATATCGTGATCTCCACGTGAAAAATAGAGGTCTTCGATTTCAATAAAAGGAGCATCTGTCATAGATCAGTTGACTCTTAGCGGGTGCAGCCGGGGCTCATTATATTACCCTATTTACTATCGCCGCAGTTAAAAAACAGCGTTTCTAAAACATTATCGAACAACGTACTATAACTCTACTAGACACCCCAGAGCGAACGGGTGTTCCTGCTAATATAAAAAACATTTAGCCCGCAACCTTTATTAAGGCAATGGCTAACTAGTGCCTATAAGCACGATCAAGATGTTATTCTTGCGCCCGGATCCTTTTATATTTTCAATCGTCAAGAGATATCCCTATGCGCCAGCCTCTCGCTCCACCCAGCTTATTACGCGAAAGCGCACTGCGTACGCTGCAAATTGAGCAGGCTGCTATTGGTGGTCTTCAGGAAAAGCTGGACGAAAGTTTTGACCGTGCCTGCGAGCTGATACTCGCTTGCCAAGGGCGCGTAGTGGTCACCGGCATGGGCAAGTCAGGCCATATAGCAGGCAAACTTGCCGCAACGCTTGCCAGCACAGGTACGCCGGCTTTTTTTGTCCACCCAGGAGAAGCAAGCCACGGCGATCTCGGCATGATTACCCGCACAGATGTCGTGCTTGCCCTTTCAAACTCTGGCGAAACGGCTGAAGTTACCGCTCTTCTACCACTTTTAAAGCGCTTGGGTATCCCACTGGTCAGCATGACGGGGCGCCCCAACTCCACGCTGGCTAAACATGCCAATGCCCACTTAAACAGCGGCGTTGAGCGCGAAGCTTGCCCTTTGGATCTTGCGCCGACTAGCTCCACTACCGCAGCCCTTGCATTAGGCGACGCGCTGGCAGTGGCGCTCCTGGAAGCGCGGGGCTTTACTGCTGAGGACTTTGCGCTCTCCCACCCTGGTGGCAGTCTAGGTAAGCGGCTGCTGCTTCGGGTAAGGGATCTAATGCACGATGGCGCCCGGCTACCGCAAATAGCGCTAGGCAGCCCGCTGCGCGATGCTTTGTTAGAAATCACTCGCCAAGGCCTGGGCTTCACCTGCGTTGTGGATAGTGACGGCCGCTTAGCGGGGGTCTACACCGATGGCGACCTGCGGCGCACCTTAGATCATTTTCACAACCTGCGTGATGTTCTCGTCGACGATGTCATGACGCGCCCTGGCAAACGCATTGGTCCCGACATCCTAGCGGCAGAAGCAGTACGCATTATGGAAGAGAGCCGCATTACAGCATTAGCAGTGGTGGATGAACAACAGCGACCTATTGGCGCAAGAAT
>JAMCZP010000310.1 GCA_023485185.1 Gammaproteobacteria bacterium | reverse complement strand
TGTCGCCATCTTCTGCTCCAAAATCAGGGTGCAACACAACGTCAAGCAGACCGCCCTGGCCATGATGATTGACCTCTGGCATTCCTTCGAGCACAGAAGATTCACCGCTTTCAGGGTCGATGAGATTTAGCTGCCCATTACGCTCGCTTACTAAATAACGTCCATCGGGTAGAAAGGCAACGGCCCAAGGGTTCTCGAGGCCATCAGCCACGCGCTCGATTGAGAACGTAAGGTGCTCGCTCTCAATTGCTTCATGCATTACTTCTGCATGGGCGCTATTAACGGCGCCAATAAGAAGTAAGCCAGTGGCAGCAGGCCCAAACCAGCGGGCGGATCGGTAAGCTTTCGTCATGCGCATCGTAAACCCTCTTATGGTGATGTCGTCTTATTTCAACGTCATCCTAAGTCTAGCAGTGACTCGCTATGCGCGTTTGGGTTCCCCTATTCAGGGTTACATTAGTAACGCTAGCAGCGCCGGCAGGTAAAACAGGGCCAATAAGGTAGAGCAAAATACCAAACTGGCCACATAAGCAGGTTCGCGCTGGGCGCGCTGAGCAAATAGATAGTTAAACACCGCCACGGGCATGCACATCTGTATCACTAGGATGCTCTGGGCGAGCGGCGGTAGCCCCACCCAACCAGCAATAAGCCAAGCCACCGTGGCGGCAAGAGGCACGCGTACCAAGCTGAAGCCTAAGCCCGAACGCAGGTTTTTAACTTGTATACTGGCTAACGACACACCCAGCGTAATCAGCATTAGGGGCACCGTAAAGCCTGACATCAGATCAACCGTGTTTGCCAACCAGGGGGGTAGCGATGTTCCCGTGAGTAGCAGCGTCATGGCAATGATGATCGCGTAGACCGTGGGCGTTTTTATCAGGGTTTTCAGCGGATTGCTTTTGCTATTAAGCGCTGCGCCTAATGTGAACTGAAAGAGTGAGACAGTCACCATTACGGTAATACCGTAGGCAAACCCTGCACTGCCAAAGGCGTAAAGCACCACGGGCAACCCCATATTGCCGGTATTGGGGTACATCATAGGCGCGAGTAGCACCCGCCAATCACGACGCAGTAACTTGGCCACTAAGAACGCCGCCGCGCCCATGGTTAAAATGACCAATGCTGAAGCCAGCATCGTCTGACCAAAGGTGGTCGCGTCGATATCAGCCCCGGCCAGCGATGCCAATACCAAGGAGGGCGTACCAATGTTAAAGACTAACCGGGTAATAAATTCGACGGGATACGGATAGCCTAAGCGCACCCACATATAACCCAGCCCTGCTCCGGCCAGCACGGGTGCCATAATGGCAAACAGTTCAGCAAGCATCTTGGGGTCCTTGGCGGGGTAGGTCGGCTATTGTCGTTAATAAGCGGCCTAACTGGCAAGGTGATTACTTTTTTTACGTTATATAGCAACCGTTTGGCCGCGCCATTGCATGGGTACGTGATTGCGTAAAAACTCAAGCAGCGCATTGATTCTGCGCGATTGGTGCCCGTAGGCGTAGAGTAGTGTGACCGGCAGCGCGGCAGGCTCCCAGCCCGGCAGGCAGTTAATTAACTCACCGGGATGATGCTGTTCACGTTTTTCAACCAGCCAGTGGGGAAGTAAACCGATGCCTTGTCCGCGGGCAATGGCATCAATGTGCAGCGTTGTTAAATCGACTCTCAACCTTGAGTACGGGGGGCTGAAAAGGTACTCACCTTGCTCAGGATGAGTGAGCAGCAAACCATTTGAGGCGGTCGCAAGTAAGTCAACCCAGGCATGATGCTCAAGCTGATTAGGGTGGCTGGGGGCATCTGTCGTCGCTAGATAATCTGGGCTTGCATACAGCCCGCGTGTCAATTCACCCAAACGCTCTTGGTTGAGCCCACACTCATGAGTGGGGCCAAGCCAGACATGTACGCTGTTGCTGTGCATTTTCGTAGGTGGTGTTTCGCGGGTATGCAGGGTCAGCTCAACTTTCGGGTAGCGCTTTAAAAGCGCATCGATCGCACTCGCCATCCAACTACGCGCTAGCGCACCATGAACTTCAAGCGTCACCTTTCCGCTGATCTCCTCACGAAGTTCAGCTAGCGCCTCCTGGCTGTGGGCGGCCATGGCTAACAGCTCGTTGCAATAAGTATGAAACAGCAGCCCCGCTTCGGTGGGGATCAGCCGGTTTGCCTGACGCCTTAATAGAGGCTGATTGAGCCGGGCTTCAAGCTGGCTAATGCGACGGCTTAGAGTGGATTTAGCTAAGCCAAGTTTTTGAGCGCTGCGCGTCAAACTACCGGTAGCCATCACATCAGCAAAAGCAGTGAGTTCGTCAAAGTCGTACATCATCAGGCCCATAGGGCAATAGGTGAAGAGTGATTGTGCCACTGATTGGTGAGAATGCAAATAATAGGCATTTGTGTTCAGTCTGTTGGTTTTTAATTTTTCCTTCCTAGCTTCATTAAAAATTATTGACATTAAAAGTTATTGACCTAAAAAAAGCCCCGGCGCATGGCCGGGGCAGAAGATAAGCATCGAAACAGTCGGTGGAACGTAGTGGGTTAGAACAGATTAGAACTCATAAGTTGCAGATAACCAGAAACTGCGTCCATCAAGGGCGACGCCATCAGTGGAGCGACCTGTTTGGGTGAAGTTGTAGGCGCGCAGCGTTTCGCCGTTATGCTCAAACGTATCGGAGCTTGAGAAGTCTTTATCAAACAGGTTATAGATCGTGCCGGTTAATCGGACGTTGTCGGAGACTAGATAGGAGCTACGCAGGTTGAAGCGCTCATAGCCATCCAGCTTGTTGCCGAGCTGTTCATAGAGTGACAAGGTTTCGCCGGACGTGGGTAGGCCAGCGGCAAAGCGCTCACGGGAAGAGTAGTACTCGCCTTCCAATGTCGTATTCCATCGCTCATTGATTGCCCAGGTAAGGTCGGCGGTTAGCTTGTGGTTTGGCACATTGGTAAGCACCATGCCTTCGTTTTCGCCAGAGGTGATTTCCGTATCGGTATAGGTGTAACCACCGCTGATAGACCATGCAGGGGCAATTTGATAGCTGGCGTTTAGCTCAATGCCACGCGTTTCAGCGCGGTCAATGTTGGTTAACTGGCTGAAGCTCTCCTGCGCAGTAAAGTTGCCCACACTTAAGCAATTGCTTAGCCCCGCATTGGGGGTATTGCCATTACTGTCGATAAACTGACAGTTGGCTAGATCGTCGGCACTGGCAATGCGGTCTTTAAACTGATTAAAGAACGCCGTGGCGCCTAGTGAGAAGCCCGCTAAGTTATCGTAAATAGCCCCCAACTCGTAATTCGTACTCTTCTCTGGCTCAAGGTCTGGTGAGCCGATAGTGATGGACTGGCCCTGGGCAGTGAAACCATTTACGCCATCGTGTAAGTCATTAAGCGAGGGTGTTTTATAGCCTTGGCTAATGCCACCTTTGAGAGTCCAATGATTATTGGCACTCCATACCAAGTAGCCACGTGGGCTGAAGTGGCCGCCAAAGGCATCGTGGTGCTCGTAACGGCCACCTAAAGTGAGCGCTAAATCATCGCGTAAGTACCATTCGTCTTCTGCAAACAGCGCCCAACTATTTTGCTCAAACGATTCAGAGCCTGCTGCGCCATCCTCAAGCGTGGCATCAATATATTGACCTCCCACCGTGACCATATGATCGCCTAACGGCGCGACAAACTTACTGTCAACCACGATGTCACGGTTCTCAAGCAGGCGTGCTTCGCCGCCCTCTGCTTCATAACCGAAATCAGGCGCACTACCCGCAGGCAAGGTGCGACCAAAGGTTTCGGTAGTGTTATGGGTCACACTACTTTCCCACGTGCCCGCTGAGAATTGCCCGGTGTGGCCAACCGCGACTTGGTCACGGTTGAAGCGCAGCTCATCTTCATAGCCGAATACACGCGCCGGTGTGTCCAGGTTGCCCAGGCGACCATCGCTGTTATCGTAGGTTTGGCGCGAGCGTTCAAGATCCAACCAGAATTCGTTCGTGTCATCAGGCGTAACGTTCAACCGCCCACCAATAGAGTAAATGCGCGCTTCAGAAGGGCGCGGGTCGCGGCCAGAGCCATTCTCAATCATGCGTTCGGAGCTATCGCGGTCAAATAAACGCCCCCGTAATTGAAGGCCAACGGTGTCTTCTACCAATGGGCCAGAGGTGTAGAGGTTAATGGCGGAACTATTGCCTGCATCACGATCTTCTTGGAAGGTGTTTTCAACAGATACCGAGCCTGCCCAAGCATCGCTCACGCGGCGGGTAATGATGTTAACTACCCCGCCCATGGCGTCAGAGCCATACAGCGTGGACATTGGCCCACGAATAACCTCAATACGTTCAATAGCGGAAAGAGGGGGAATAAAACTGGTGGAAGTTTCACCAAAGCCGTTAGGGGTCACGTCACCTGAAGCATTTTGACGGCGCCCATCAATCAAAATAAGCGTGTATGCGCTTGGCATGCCACGAATCGAAATATTTAGCCCGCCAGTTTTACCGGTGCCAGAGCGCACATCCACTCCGGGTACATCGGCAATCGCCTCAGCGATATTCGAAAACTGCTTCTGTTCAAGCTCTTCCCGTGTCACCACCGAAATACTGGCTGGCGCGCTATTCAGCGACTGCTCATAGCCTGCCGCCGTGACGACCATATTACTAAGTTGGCTGTTTTCCTGTGCATGAACGCCCGTAGATGCGACGGCAAAAGTAACAGCGCTGGCGAGAGCAGTGCGAGTGAAGCGCGGCATAACGATCCCCTTGGTGACGATATTAATTATCCAATGATATTGATTATCAAGTGCGTTGGGGATTCTATGAAAAAAAGTTCCAGAAAACGAGCAGACGATAAGGAACGTGTTGTTGCTAATTATGCAACCCGTAAAAAGAAAGGTGGGGGCTATAGAGTCCGTTGCATATCACGGAACGCAGCGTTCGATGAAATTTTGATGCATGTGATTTTGAGAATCATTACTATTTTGGCATCTTTTCTGGAGGGTGACTCATGCTGCAAACAGTTCTGCGCAAAAGCCTAGTGGTAATACTGCTGAGCGGCCTAACAATCGGGGTAGTGCAAGCGCGTACTCTGGAGACGGCCTTTGGCGAGGTTGATGTGGAAGGTACGCCTGAGCGTGTTGTAACCTTATATGAAGGCGCATTGGACGCTGCTGTGGCGGCAGGCGTTAGCCCGCTGGGTGCGGTCACCACGCGTGGTGGTGATAACGTTGCTACTTATATCGAAGCACATTTAGGTAATGACCGGCCTGCAATAATGGGGGTGGTGCGCGAGATTAATATTGAAGCCGTTTTAGCGCAGCAGCCCGATCTGATTTTAGCACCCGCCCAACTCTCCGATGAGCAGTATCAACTGCTTTCCCGCATTGCCCCCACTATTGTGCCGCCGACTCAGCCGCTTGCAGCGGATAACTGGAAAGATGAAGCGCGCCTTTATGGCGAAGCGCTGAACCGCCAAGAGGCAGTTGCAGAGGCCATTGCGGCCGTGGAACAGCGCGCGGCAGAAGTGGCAGAGGCAGTGGAGGTAGCAGGCGTTGGCGGCACTACATTTCTGGTTCGTTGGATGCCCGGTGGCCCCATGGTCATGTCACAAAATCTATTCTCAGCAGGCCTGTTAGCCGACGCCGGTTTAGATGTTCAGGATGGCGGATTGGTCGGCGAGCGAGGCGTGCATAGCGATGTGCTTAGCTTGGAAAATCTTTCTCAAGTGGACGGCGATTGGCTGTTCCTGGCAACGCTAAACGAAGACGGCCAAGCAGCGCTGGATGCGGCCAAGCAAAGTAACGCTTTTACGCGGCTGAACGTTGTGCAGCAAGAACGCGTTGTGCCGGTAGATGGGCAGCTATGGACAAGCGCCAACGGCCCGCTGGCGGCGCAAGCTATTTTGGATGATATAGAGGCAGCGCTATTGCCGTGACGGTTCCGACTTCTGTAGCGACGCGCATTAGGCGTGTTCATCCACGCACGTTAATATTGCTACTGTTCACCGCCTTAATGGCGGTGAGCTTCGTTAGCTTATTGATAGGGGCGGGCAGCGTTGGCCCTGGCCGGGCGCTGTCATTACTTTTCGGTGCCCAGGACAGCGAAGCGCAGTTTATCGTTTGGGAACTGCGCGCCCCGCGTACCTTAATTGGCATTGTGGTGGGAATGGCGCTAGGGGTGGCGGGGGCGCTACTGCAAGCCGTGGCGCGCAACCCACTGGCCGAGCCGGGCCTGTTAGGCGTTAGTGCGGGCGCTGCGCTTGCTGTAGCGCTGGCGTTAGTGCTGGGTGCCAGCGCGGCCACTCTGCGTATTTCAGTGGCGCAGTTAGGTGCCTTGGTGGGCTGCGTGTGCGTATTGAGCGTGGCGCGCTTTCGCGGTGTAGGCAATGACCCTATTCGACTGGTGCTTGCCGGGGCGGCGTTTTCTGGCCTGCTCGCTTCATTAACCTCGCTGATACTACTTTACGACCAGCGCGCCGCCGATGAAATACGCTTCTGGGTGATTGGCAGTTTAGCGGGGCGTCGCTTAGACGACCTGCTCGCCGTGTTGCCCAGTATGCTGGTGGCGTCAGTGATTGTTGCACTAATCGCCCGGCCGTTAGCCGCGCTGGCCCTAGGCGAACGGGTTGCCTCAGGGCTTGGCCACCATCCCAATCTTATTCGTTGGCTGGTAGTGGCCTGCGTGGCGCTATTCGTCGGTGCTGCCACCGCTATTGCGGGGCCGATTGCCTTTGTCGGGCTGGTGGTGCCGTTTGTTGCCCGCGCTTTTGCCGGGCCTGATATACGCCGCACGCTGCTATTTTGCCTGCCCATTGGGCCTTTGATCGTACTCGCCGCCGATATAATCTCGCGGGTGGTGGTCGCCCCTTCGGAGTTACCACTGGGCGTACTCACTGCACTATGCGGTGCACCTGTATTAATAGCGGTGGTGCGTGCGCGCCGCCTGCCGATGTTATGAGTTGGTTCATGAAAACCACATCGATTAAACCCTCTGTTATGTCTTTCTCTCCTTCGGCCCAAGCGGCTTCGGGTGAAAACGACCCAGTCTCGCCGCCTTCAGGTTACAGGCGCTTAGCCTGGCGAAATCAGCAAGGCGCGAACAGCGTACTATTTGAACAGCGTGCGGTAGTCGTCAACCTAGGGCTATTTAGCGCGCTACTGCTGGCCAGCGTTGTTTATCTCAGTTTGGGCAGCGTTAAAGTCGCCCCCTTAGCGGTGCTCCAAGCGCTATTTGGCAATGCGGATATGATGGCGAGTTTTGTGGTGCAAGAGCTGCGCTTGCGCCGTTTGGTCGCTGCCTGCTTCACCGGCGCCGCCTTCGCTTTGGCGGGTATTTTAATGCAAACGTTAGCCCGCAACCGCTTGGCCACACCCGGCATTATCGGCATTGATAATGGCGCAACGGCATTTGCCGTGGCCTCCATCGTCGGCATGGGCATTTCTATCGCGCCGCCTGCCATGGCATTAGCCGGGGCGACCACAGCGGCCGTGCTTACCTTTGGTTTAGCGGCGGGCAGTGGCACTCAGGGTTACCGTTTTATCGTCGCAGGCATTGGCGTGGGCGCGGTATTTGGCGCGGTGACGCAATTGCTGCTTGCCCGGGTGGCGATTGATACAGCCAACGCCGCCTACCCGTGGACCGTGGGCTCGTTAAATGCACGACCCAGCGGCGCGTTACAGCTACTTATGCTTGGGTTAGCGTTAGGGCTGGCCACCGCTCTGGCGCTGGCCCGTTCATTAACGCTATTACGTTTTAAAGATGCCACTGCGAGCGGTTTAGGCGTTAACGTCAAACGGCGCCGACGGGAAGTACTGCTGCTGTCGGTGGCGCTGACGGGGTTAGCAGTCGCCGTTGCTGGGCCAGTCGGCATGGTGGGGTTAATTGGCCCCGAGATTGCCCGGTCGTTATCGAGTTCACGGGGCGTGCCGATCATGGCGGCAACGCTTGCCGGGGCGCTGGTAATGGTGCTAGCTGATTTGGCCGGGCGTACGCTGCTCGCTCCCATCGAGATTCCGGTGGGTATTGTCACGGCAGTGGTGGGCGGCCCCTGGTTACTTTGGATATTAATGCGCCCGCAACGGAGCTATACATGAGCCATTCCCCGTCGACGTCAATGTCCTTCTCAATGCCTTCGCTGGCGACTCAATCACTCGGCATGAGTTATGGCACCCGGCAGGTGATTGATGGCTTGGATATCAGCCTGCCCAGCGGCCAAGTCACCGCTATTGTGGGGCCTAACGGCTGCGGGAAATCAACGCTGTTGGCTGGGCTTGCGCGTCTTCATAAACCTGACAGCGGGGCGGTACTGCTGGATGGCGCCGATATTCAGCGCCTGCCCACCCGCCAGTTGGCAACTCAACTGGCGCTATTGCCTCAAGAGGCCGTCGCACCTGAAGGCTTAACCGTGACCGAGCTGATTCGCTTTGGCCGGCAGCCCCACCAAGGGTGGCTGCGCCAGTGGTCAGCGGAGGATCAGCGCGTGGTACAGCACGCGCTGGCCGCAGCAGGGCTAGAGCAACTCGCTGATCGGCCAATTGACGCCCTTTCCGGTGGCCAGCGCCAGCGCGCTTGGATCGCCATGACCATTGCTCAGCAAACGCCGCTACTACTGCTCGATGAGCCCACCTCCGCATTGGATCTTGGCCACCAGATCGAAGTCTTCGAGCTGGTTAAGCATCTAGCCCATCATGGCCGCACCGTAGTGATGGTGCTGCACGACCTTGCCAGCGCCTGCCGCTATGCGGATCACTTAATCGCCATGCGGGAAGGGCAGATTGTTGCGGAAGGGCCACCCGCCACCGTGGTCACTCAAGATTTAGTACGCACGCTTTATCAAGTAGAGTGCACACTATTAATCGACCCCGATACCGGGAGCCCGCTGCTTGCTAATGTGCGGCGCTCATCGGTGAGTGGCTAGCTTAGACCTACAACAATCTTAGAAAGGAATGCTTGTGTCCTCTCCTGCACACAGTTTTCAAGCCTTGGTGCGGCTACTGCGCTACGCCAAAGGCTATCGGCGGCGCATTATTGCCGCGACTACCTGTTCGGTTATCAACAAGCTGTTTGATATTGCACCCGAGATTTTGATTGGTGTCGCCATCGACGTGGTGGTCAATCAGGAAAATAGCTTTGTGGCGCGGCTGGGGTTTGAGTCTCCCCAAGAGCAGATCACCATTTTGGCGGTACTGACGTTCTTTATTTGGGCAGGCGAATCGCTGTTTGAGTACCTGTTTCAAATTCTATGGCGCAATCTTGCCCAGCGGCTGCAGGCGGATATGCGTCAAGATACCTACGAGCATGCCCAGCGGCTGGATATGGCGTTCTTTGAGTCAAAAAGCTCCGGCCAGCTTGTGGCTACCATGAACGATGATGTTAACCAGCTTGAACGCTTTTTAGACGGCGGTGCCAATGCGCTGATTCAGGTATTTGTCACCGTGGTGGCGGTAGGCGCGGTGTTCTTTGTGCTTTCGCCGCTGATTGCTTTGCTAGCGTTTACACCTATTCCGCTGATTATCTGGGGCGCGTTCTTCTTCCAGCGCAAAGCGGGGCCGCTGTATAGCGATGTGCGTGAGAAAGTGGGTGATCTGGCTAGCCGGTTATCCAACAACCTTAGCGGCATCGCGACGATTAAAAGCTTTACCAGCGAAGAGCGCGAAGCCGAACGCCTGCGCGATGCCAGTGAAGCCTATGTAGAAGCCAACCGAAGGGCGATCAAAGTTAGCTCGGCGTTTATCCCGGTGATTCGCATGGCGATTTTGGCAGGCTTTTTGGCCACTTTCACCGTTGGGGGCATGATGGCACTAAACGGAACCTTAAACGTAGGCGCTTATGGCGTACTGGTATTTCTGACCCAGCGATTATTGTGGCCGCTAACCGGCTTGGCCCAGGTGATTGACCTGTTCGAGCGCGCCATGGCCAGCACGCGGCGGATCCTCGACCTGCTTGAAGTGCCGATTACCGTTAAAGACAACAGCACCGCGCCGCTTGCATCGCCAGTACGGGGTGAAGTCACCTTCGAAGAGGTCAGTTTTCACTACGCGACGAGCCAAGTCGGTGTCGATGGTATTCACCTAAACGTGCCAGCAGGTGCAACCTTAGCGCTGGTAGGGGCGACGGGGTCGGGTAAATCCACCTTGATTAAACTGCTGCTGCGCTTTTATGACCCCGAAAGCGGGCGAGTGCTGATTGATGGGCAGCCGATTACCGATGTGAGCATGAATTCGCTACGCCAATCGATTGGCCTGGTGAGCCAGGACGTTTATCTATTTGAAGGCAGCATTCGGGACAATATTGCCTACGGCAAGCCCGACGCCGACGAAGCCGCGATTATCGATGCCGCCAAAACTGCTGAAGCGTGGAGCTTTATTGAAACGCTGCCCCAGGGGCTTGATACCGCTGTTGGCGAGCGTGGCGTGCTGCTTTCCGGTGGCCAGCGCCAACGGCTCTCATTAGCGAGGGCGCTGCTTAAAGACCCGCCCATTCTCGTATTGGATGAAGCCACTAGCGCGGTAGACAACGAAACCGAAGCGGCCATTCAGCGCTCGCTCAAACGCATCGCCCATGGCCGCACGGTGATTATGATTGCCCACCGTCTTTCTACCATTGTACATGCTGATGAAATCGTGGTGATTGAGAAAGGCCAGGTGGCTGAACGTGGCAGCCACACAAGCCTGTTGGCAGTTAACGGCCATTACGCCGCCCAGTGGCGAGTACAAACCGGCGCGGCCCAGGCTGGGGATGTAGAAGTCCTCACCAACTAAACTTTAGCGGTTAACCAACAGCGCATTCAAGGTGACGGGCACATGCTCGTCAATCTCCTGATAACCCAACATCGACAGCACGGTTCTTACCGTGCTGTTTGCCATCAGTGCTCTGCCATCCATCGCCATGGGCTCTGCGTGGGTCACGCGGATCTCGTTCAAGCCCTCACGTGTAAAGCGCAGCGGAACGGACTCCTGCTGATTAATCATGTCGGACTGAACGCGAAACTCCAGCGTCTCGACCAGTGACTGACCAATATCTAAGCTATCCAACCGCTCGGGCGGCATCTGCGCCACCAGCGTCACCAAGGTGGTATTGGCCAACAAACCTATCCAAGGCGGTAGCTCGCCAAACCGCTCTAGTACGTCGGTTTGGCTAAGCTTTAACGGCAGGCGAAGCGTGCCATCGCTAGAGATATCGCCCTGTAGATCGCGCACTTGATGGTGATGGGTTTGTGGTGCCTCACCATTCAACTGAGTAATCGACGCCTGCACGCGGGATTGACCAGGGTCAAGCTGCCAGTCAGCGGAAACCGGCAGCGCCAACAATAAAGGGAAAAGAGCAATCAATGCTTTCAAAGCGCGTCTCCGCATAAAGAACTGTTCATAAGACCAAGACAATAAGGCCAGGAGCTACCCACAAGACCCCTCGGGTTGAAATAAGTGCCACAAAATAAAGCCACAATGACATTAAGATAGCGCAAGGGGGGCTAGCCTCACACCGCTACATTCGCTATGATATGCACGCTTTTCGGGCCTATAGCTCAGTTGGTTAGAGCAGGGGACTCATAATCCCTTGGTCGTAGGTTCAAGTCCTACTGGGCCCACCATTTCTATATTTGCCTATTTTATACGCAGGGGATTATGAGTTCCTGTGTCTGCGGCTCCCCGCCAAGCGTTTTGCCCTTTCTTTGTTTATCTTCTTCTGGTGCGTGTTCAACAGCTGATAGCTCGTTGTTGGCTGTGTATGATAACCGCAATTAACAAATACTTATTGAGTGGTTCAGGTACTGTAAATGACAGTATTTAGCCGCTGGGCTTATTTGTATTTGCGATTAATGTGCATGGTGAAATGCTGCTATGCAGCCTGCATGTCGCTATTGCGACTGAACGGCTTGGCAACGAGAAATGCAGCACTCGCTTTAAGGCTAACAGGAAAAACGGCACTCCATGAACGCAGTTGAAATCGAATCCGCCATTTCTGACTTGGCACAACAGCCCTTTGATCCGGCTGAGTTCCCTTATGCCTTTCTGGAAGCTTTTGGCAACAAGGCGACCACCATCAAGCGGTTGCGTTCGGGTACGTCTAATAAGTCGGACTTTTCTGGCTCCTGGGGCGGGGTATTGCAGACCAACAATATCCATATCGCGGTGGCGGAAGCTGGTGCCGTTACCGAAACCCTAGCTGCATTGAAGGCTAGCCCCGCGACTACGCGTGCCAAGGCGAAGTTCGTGCTTGCCACCGATGGTGAGATGCTAGAGGCCGAGGAGCTGGAAAGCGGCGAGACGGTTGCCTGCAAATATGCAGAATTTCCGGATCACTTCGGTTTCTTTTTGCCCCTGGCGGGCATCACCACTGTTAAACAGGTGCGTGAAAGCTCGTTTGATATTCGGGCTACCAGCCGCCTGAATCGGCTGTATGTTGAGCTACTGGAAGAAAGGTCTTTCGGCACGTGAAGAGCGCATTATTGCCGGGTTTGAAGAGATTCAGCGCTTTGTTGAGCAGCATGGCCGTACCCCGCAGCACGGTGAAGACAACGATATTTTTGAACGGCTCTATGCAGTGCGTCTTGATCGCATCCGTTCGCTCGAAGAGTGCCGAACCCTAGTGCAGCCCCTTGATCACCAAGGCTTGTTAGAGGGCAACAGTATCAGTGACGTAGAAGCGACCAAGGCGATGGACGATGATGCCTTGCTGACTGAGCTTTCAGGGATTTCTGGGGCGTCTGAGCTGACTGAGCTAAAGCATGTGCGTTCAAGCGCCGAGAAACGTGCTGCTGAAGAGGTAGCCAACAGAGAGAAATGCGACGACTTTGCGACCTACCAGCCGCTGTTTGAGCAAATAGAAAGCGAGCTAAAAAGTGGGCTAAGAACCACCCGCCGATTCGGTAAGAACGCTACTATCGAGGTCGGACAGTGGTTCATCGTGGATGGGCAAACGGCTTATGTGGCTGAGGAGGGGGAGGAATTTGATTCACCCCAGGGCAAGAAAGATGCCCGCCTGCGAGTGATTTTCTCCAACGGCACAGAAAGCAATCTGCTACGCCTATCGTTGGTACGAGCGCTCTACAAGGATGAAGCTAGTCGCCGTATTACCGAGCCGGATGCAGGGCCTCTGTTTGCTGAGCAACCGCCCACTGAAAACCGTTTCAGCGAAACCTGGGAAGACGACGACATAGAAAGCGGCACCATCTACGTGCTGCGCAGCCTGTCAGAACATCCATTTGTGGCTGAGCACCAGGAGCTGATCCACAAAATTGGCGTAACCGGTGGCAAGGTCGAAGCACGCATCGCCAACGCCGCCCACGATGCCACCTACTTATTAGCGGATGTTGAGGTGGTCGCCACCTATAAGCTGGCCGGTATCAACCGCCGCAAACTGGAAGCGCTCTTCCATCGCATTTTCGCTGCTGCACAGCTTGAACTGACCATCCAAGACCGCTTTGGGCACCCGGTCAAACCACGCGAGTGGTTTTTGGTGCCATTGCATGTGATTGATGAGGCGGTGGGGCGGATTCGTGATGGGTCGATTATGGGGGCGGTTTATGAGCCAGAAACTGCACAGTTGATTAGCTCGGTTAGCAAAATATAAAGTACATTGAGGCTGTGGTTGATAGAGAGCCTCTGTAAGCAATAATTGACAAAGTGTCAGCCACTCAATTGGCCCCTGCCTGAATAGGCTCTTGCAAGCATGTAAAATGCAGGGATAGGGAAAAGAGCAAGGATAGTTAATGAATCAGGCCGTATTTGAAGCTCAGGTGACGAAACTGTTGCAGTTGCATGCACCGATAAAGGCACGCCAGTTAGCGACTATTCTAAAAGATGAGTTCGGTCAGCATGTGGATCGAAGCGATATCAATTCGCTACTGTATCGCCTGCGAACGGAAGGTAAGGCAGAAGTCGATGCCTCATATCGTTGGAGTCTTCTGAGTGTCTATACCCAGAAAGGCGGCAGTGCAAAGACTAGCGTCGAACCTATGCCAACTACACCTGCCCAGCCGACCATCACGTTCACCGATGAACAACAAGCGGTAATCGACCTCGACCCCTCCCTGCATTTATTAGTTCGAGGTCAGGCGGGTAGCGGCAAAACCACTGTGTTAGCGGCTCGAGCAGGCAGGCTGCTATCAGCCATGAATAAAGGCTCCTTGCTGTTTTTGACCTACAACTCAGCGTTGTGTGCTTATGTGAAGAAGGTGTTCAGTCAGGCAGGGATGAAGGGAAGCGTGGATGTCAGAACCTTCCACGAATGGTCGCGCAGCACCGCTAAGGATATGGGCTTAGAATTCGTCGGCTGGGTTGATAACAAGGCACGTGGAGAACAGCTTAAGAGGCTAATTAAGGAGGCGGAAGAAGAGATTGGCAGCCATCGTTTCTTTGAATTGAAGGAGGCGCCGCAGCTACTGGGATGGTGGGCTGAAGAGATCGCTTGGCTTTTTGGTCAGCATGTCACACGGCTCGACGATTATCTTGCCGTCGAACGTACTGGGCGAGGCACCGCAGTACGTGTAACGCAGGAAGACCGACGTTTTATCTGGTTTGTTTTTGAATTGTACTTGGAGTGGCTCGAAGAAACTCGTCATGAGGATTACGACAATCCAGCTGGAGTGCTGTTGCGCGTATTGATGGAGCGGGGCGGAGATCTTCCTGATGACTACCGCTATGATCACGTCGTAATTGATGAGGTGCAGGATTTCGACAAAAGCTGGCTGCTGGTGGTCGCCAAGATTCCGCGTGTATCACTAAGTATGGCCGGTGACATGGCGCAGAAGATCTATCGCCGAAGCTTCACCTGGTCCTCTGTCGGTATTCAGGTACAAGGCGGGCGTTCCCGGCGCTTGTCCGCTAGTCACCGCACCACACAACAAATCATGGACGTTGCCGAGCACTTATTGGCGAACAATGACGTGACTGAGAGTATTGATTACACGACGCCGGTTCGCCCTACCAAGAAAGGCGATAAGGTTAAATTGTTGTTGGCACCTGAAGCCAAGCAGGCCTATGAAAAAGGCTATGATTTTGTTGCCAGCGAGTTTAAGCGGCTGCGTACGACGTCCGTGGCAGTAGTGTTGCCTTTCTCTCGTCAGCTTTATCCTGCACAGAAGGCACTGGAAAAGCGCGGCCTTAAGGTTAAGAAAGTGAAGGGTGCCGGACTTGGCGGCTTTACAGGCGGTGTAGCCGTGACCACTTTTCATCAGCTAAAGGGCTTGGAATTCGACCATGTGGTTGTCATGGGGCTGCATGATGCCCAATATCCAGGCCGTATTCTTGACAGCGTTGCACAAGAAGATAGAGAGCTGGAAGCAAGCCTGTTACGTCGTGTTCTCTACGTCGCTATGACGCGAGCCAAGCAAAGCGTCACACTGGTTGGCTCCTTGCCGTTCTGTCGCTTTTTTGAAGATGTGCCGGAAGAGCTATTTGATAGTATTTCATAACGATATATTTTGCAGGCCTCAGAAAAGGCGCTGTAAGTGATTGCTTGCTGGTATTGTTTTAATGTGAAGCTAGCTCATTAAAAAAAGCAGGATTGTCCTGAATCGTCGCCAGTACCTTAGCCGCTAGCCCTGTAGGGTTACGGCGTTTGGTTTCCCAGCTTTTGATGGTGTCCACGCTGGTTCCCATAGCCTCAGCAAACTCAGCCTGAGAAACATGAAGCTTGGCGCGGATAGCTTTCACATCAGCCACCTCATGGCGAGTGATACGACTGGCCTGTGCTTTACCTTGTTTGATCTCAACGGCTTCCTGCAGCGATGTTTGCAGCTCGTCAAAAATGCTCATTTGGTTACCTCCCCCTTTAGTGGGTGGGTCAGTGTTTTCACCCAGATGCCAATCCCAATAGCTTAAAACTTTGCGCGTATATCTACCTTTCGATGAACGAACCCCAAAAAGGCATCGTGCCTAACGATAAGCGTCTTTATATCCTAGACTGTCATTATGATATCATTGCTATCAATGCATGCGCGTTTGGAGGTTAAGATGGCATCAATAACGATCCGCAATTTGAACGAACAATTGAAGGCTCAGCTTCGTATTGAGGCCGCAAAGAATGGTCATTCAATGGAGGAGGAGGTTCGCATCATCCTGAAAAACGCTCTGAGCCAATCTCAAAAGGGGGGGCTGGGAAGTCGTATACAGCAGCGATTCGCTGAGGCGGGAGGTATTGAATTGGAGATGCCTCCTAGGTTTGATAGCCCTCGTGATCCGGGCTTCGGTGCATGATTGTCCTTGATACCAACGTGCTATCTGAGCTGATGCGCCCTATGCCAGATGCTCAAGTGGTAGGCTGGCTGGATAGTCAGGATGCTATGTCCGTGACAATAACCGCCATTACAGTCGCTGAAATTCTTTATGGAATTGAGCGTCTGCCCGACGGCAGCCGAAAACGTGGTTTCGCAGCGATGGCGGCGGCAATGTTCGAGGAAGATTTCTCCGGCCGTATACTGCCGTTCGATAGCGAGTCTGCGGTTCACTATGCAGAACAGGTCGCTGCCAGTGAGAGCAAAGGAAGGCAGATCCACATGGCCGATGCACAAATTGCGGCTATTTGTATCCGGCATGAAGCGGTATTAGCGACACGCAATATTAAGGATTTTGCGTCGTTAAATGTCGAGACAATCAACCCGTGGGGAATGAGCTGATATCTATACACAATCGATATTGGCCGACTCTATTGCTCAGTGATATTTTATTTCGCTGTTACTAATGTGTATGCAAAACAATCAGCGTCAAGACATGAAGCTGCGCACTAACTACGCCACCAGATATAGTTAGAAACGTGCCAGGCGAGGTGCGCCGCGCCTCGTGTATTAGCAGCGCACTATAGCCGAACTGCGGGAAGGCGTAGCAATGCTGTTATTACCTCAACGTGGTTGTTGTGAGTGTGAATAAAAATCCGTATCATTTGTATTACTATAACGATACTTGTTCCCTTACCCGTTGAGACCTCCTCATGCTCCGTACGTCCATGCCGTTTACCGTCGCGCCGTTGGTTGTAGCGGTTCGCCGCTCACTGGTTGTGTCGCTAGGTGGAATACTTAGCGTTGTGCCATTGGCAGCCATTGCCCAGGAAGCATCTACTTCCAATGAAACCGTTGTTGTTACTGCTACTGCGCTGAAAGTTGAGACACCGCTGGTGGAAACACCGCGCCCAGTGTCGAGCGTTGACCGGGAAGAGCTTGAGACCCGCAATGTTCAGCAGTTAGATGAAACCTTCCGCTACCGTGCAGGCGTGTTAGCCGGTCACTACGGCAGCGACAACAACACCGATTGGTTCAAGGTGCGCGGGTTTGATCAGTCGACTTACCAGGATGGCTTGCGCATCTACCGCGAAGGCTTTTATCAATGGTTGCCTGAGCCTTATGGGTTGGAGCGTGTTGATGTCTTCAAAGGCCCCTCATCAATTCTTTACGGTGAAGCGCCTCCTGGCGGGTTAATCAACGCGGTGAGCAAGCGCCCAACGGACACGCCTCAAGGGGAAGTGAATTTACAGCTTGGTAATCGTAATCATCGCCAAGTGGGGATTGATACCAGCGGGCCGCTGGGTGAGTCAGACGATGTTCGCTACCGTATGGT
>JAMCZP010000138.1 GCA_023485185.1 Gammaproteobacteria bacterium | reverse complement strand
AAACAATAACGATGGGCAGATCATGAGCCGCTACCAACAGACCTTCCAGCAGTCGATTGAACAACCAGAAGCGTTCTGGGCAGAACAGGCCAAGCGCATTCCTTGGTACACACCACCTCAAACCATACTCAGCTACGATGAGCAGAATGCTTCACACAAGCATGCACGCTGGTTTAGCGATGGTGAGATGAACCTTTGCTACGCGGCACTGGATTATCATGTTGAAAACGGCCGGGGCGAGCAGGCGGCTATTTTCTGGGATTCTCCTGCGGCGCAAGCCAAGCAAACGATCACTTATCGCCAAATGCGCGACCGCGTGGCCTACTTTGCTGGCGCATTAGCGCAGCTAGGCGTTAAGAAGGGCGATCGCGTCGTTATTTACATGCCAATGATCCCCGAGGCGCTGGTCGCTATGTATGCCTGCGCCCGTCTTGGTGCCATTCATTCAGTGGTGTTTGGGGGCTTCGCCCCTCATGAGCTAGCGGCACGTATTGAAGATGCCGAGCCTAAAGTAGTGGTTGCCGCTTCGTGTGGCATTGAGCTGGGAAAGGTATTGCCGTATAAGCCGATGGTCGACCAAGCGATCAGTTTAAGTGCGCACAAACCCGATGCCTGTGTGGTGTATCAGCGTGAAGCACTGCGTGCTGAATTAGTGGAAGGCGATCACGACTGGGAAACGTTGGTAGCGAAGGTGCCATTTGCTGAGTGCGTACCGGTGAAGGGTACCGACCCGCTGTATATACTCTATACCTCAGGTACTACAGGGAAGCCCAAAGGGGTGATGCGCGATACTGGCGGTTATGCAGTGGCGCTGGCTTACTCCATGCAGGCGATTTATGCGGTTGAACCGGGGGATGTATTCTTTACTGCCTCAGATGTGGGCTGGGTAGTGGGGCACTCCTATATTGTTTACGCCCCTTTACTGCATGGCTGTACCACCGTGGTTTACGAAGGTAAACCAGTAAAAACCCCCGATGCGGGCAGCTTTTGGCGCGTGATTGAAGAGTATAAAGTCACCAGTTTTTTCACTGCGCCCACCGCATTTCGGGCAATTAAAAAAGAAGATCCCGACGCCAAACTGCTTCAAAATTACGACATCAGCAGCCTTAAGCATCTTTACGTTGCCGGTGAGCGACTCGATCCGCCCACTTTCCACTGGCTGGATGATCTGCTGAACGTACCGGTGATCGATCACTGGTGGCAAACCGAGACAGGCTGGCCCATCGCGGCAAATTTACCTGGCATTGAAGCAACACCAACGAAAGCTGGCTCCGCGACGTACCCTGTACCTGGTTTCAACGTGCAGGTGCTCAATCGTGAAGGTGAGCAGGCTAAGCCGATGGAGCAGGGCAGTGTGGTGATCAAACAGCCGATGCCTCCTGGCTGTTTGACTGGCGTATGGCGCGACCCGCAGCGTTTCCATTCAGCCTACATGGCGACTTTCCCAGGTTACTATTTGACTGGCGACGGAGGCTATTTTGATGAGCAAGGTTATCTGTTCATTATGGGGCGCACCGATGATGTCATTAACGTAGCAGGTCACCGACTCTCTACCGGGGAAATGGAAGAAGTGGTCGGCGCGCACCCAGCAGTGGCTGAGTGCGCGGTGATTGGTATTCATGATGATCTGAAAGGCCAGATCCCCATCGGTTTAGTTATCCCTAAAGATGGGTTTGATGGCGATGAGGTGGCGTTGGAAGCAGAGCTGATTGCCAGGGTACGTGAACATATTGGGCCGATTGCCTGTTTCAAGCAGGTATTAGTGGTGGACCGCCTTCCCAAAACCCGCTCGGGGAAAATATTGCGTAAACTGCTACGCAATATTGCCGATGGCAAAGAGTACGGCATTCCCTCCACCATCGATGACCCCACCAGTTTGGCAGATGTTCATACTGCCATGCGCGAACGCTCGGTAGGGGCAGCAGATAAAGCGACACCTCTTAATTGACCTAAACCGCCCAGCATTTAGGGCGGCTTTTTATTCTGCGACTTTTAATAACATTCAGAAACCGTATAATGCTGCCCCCGAGCGGCGCCCATTGCTATGCAGCGTGCCGACTTTTACGAGGGTTCCCTACCCCCTCTTATCTTTAAAAAAGGCCTGCCTGCATGTTCGCATTGAGTGATGCTCAACACCGCCGTTGCCTATTGGTTATGGTGATTTTTCATATTGGTATTATCGCCGCCAGTAACTATCTCGTTCAGTTGCCCTTTACCCTGTTTGGTTTTCATACCACTTGGGGCGCGTTCAGCTTTCCGTTTATTTTCTTAGCCACTGACTTGACGGTGCGACTGTTTGGGAAAGGGCCGGCGCGTACTATTATTCTTCGCGTTATGTTCCCCGCGTTAGTGGTTTCATATGTGGTGTCGGTAGTGTTTCCCCGCGGCAGCTTTGCCGGGATTGAGGCGTTGTCTGAATGGAACTTGTTTGTTGCCCGTATCGCACTGGCTAGCTTCTTAGCCTATGTGATCGGTCAGTTGCTGGATGTGCAGGTATTTGACCGATTACGTCAGTGGGCTTGGTGGGTTGCGCCGGTATGCTCGACAGTGATTGGCAATCTTGCGGATACCTTTGCGTTCTTTTCAGCCGCGTTCTATAACAGCCCAGACGCCTTTATGGCGGCCAACTGGGTAGAAATTGCGGCTGTCGACTATGTGATTAAATTGGCTATTAGCCTACTCTTCTTCTTGCCGCTTTATGGTCTGCTACTCGCGTGGCTAACGCGCCGCTTAGTGTTATGGACAGGGCAGGAAGATGGCGAACCACGCACAGCGTAATGCTGTATTAGTTAATCATCGCTTATTAGCCACAAACGCTTAGGAGCTTGCATGACTGACATTGCCACCGTTGATCTTTACTATATCGATTTGCCCGCTGATGATGGGGCGGCGGATGCAACGCCGCTGGTAGTGATCCATGGCTTGCTAGGCAGCGCTGATAATTGGCGCTCGCATTTAAAAGTGTGGCAGCGCAGCCGCCGAGTGGTCGCCGTGGATCTGCGTAATCATGGCCGTTCTCCCCACGCAGAGGGCATGGCCTACGCCACCATGGCAGATGATGTCGTGGCGCTGCTCGATAAGCTTTCGATTAAGCATGCCCATGTGCTTGGCCACTCAATGGGGGGCAAAGTAGCGATGAGTTTGGCGCGTCTTGCCCCAGAGCGGGTGGCTTCGCTGGTAGTCGCGGATATCGCCCCGGTAGCTTATGAGCATGGTCACGATGATGTGTTTGCCGCGTTAGAGAGCGTGCGCGAAGGCCAGCCGAAAACGCGCCGCGAAGCTGATGAGCTGCTGGGCGAGCATGTCGATTCCCGGCCAACGCGTCTGTTCTTAGCCACGAACCTAGTGCGTAACGATGAAAATGTGATGGCGCTGCGAGTAGGCTTAGATCATATCAAGCGCGGCTACAGCGATATTATTGGTTTGCCGGATGGCGAACAGCCTTATGAAGGTTCGACGCTAGTGCTGCGCGGCAGCGATTCCCACTA
>JAMCZP010000311.1 GCA_023485185.1 Gammaproteobacteria bacterium | reverse complement strand
GTACGCCGCTAGTACTGCGCATGGCGCCGATTGTTGATGGCAAGCCCTTCCCTACGCTTTACTGGCTCTGCTCGGATGTATTGAAAGTCGAGATTTCGCGTATTGAAGCCGTGGGCGTCATCAAAGCTCTTGAGCAGCGCCTTCAGGAAGAACCAGAGTTCCTCAAGGCCTATCAACAGAGCCATCGTGATTACGTGACCGCTCGTTGGGAATATATGAGTGAGGCACAGCGTGAAGAAGTCGCCAAGTTGGGTTATACCGACATCATGACCGATCGCGGCATTGGCGGTATTAGCAACTGGCACCAGATACGCTGTCTGCATACCCAGTATGCCCACCACCTTTGCGGCGACAATGTGATTGGAAAATGGATGGATCAGCATCACCAGGTAGATCGCTGCCTGCCCTAATCGCCTTCTATATATAGTGATAAGGAATTAATCAAATGGCTCGAATTTGCGTTTATCTTGGCTCCCGTGAAGGTAATAGCCCTTCCTTCCGTCAGGCGACCAATAAACTTGGCCGGACGCTCGCTGAACGCGGCCACACACTGGTGTATGGGGGCGCACGCATCGGTCTTATGGGTGAGCTGGCTAACGCCACCCTGGATGCTGGCGGCGAAGCGATCGGCGTGATGCCTGACCATTTAGTTGAGCGCGAACAGGCGCACTTTGGCTTAAGCGAGCTGATTCGCGTACGTAATATGCACGAACGCAAAGCCACGATGGCAGCTAACGCCGACGCTTTTATCGCCTTACCCGGCGGGATTGGTACGTTTGAAGAGCTGTTTGAAATATGGACATGGGGCTATCTAGGCTTGCATGAGAAGCCGATGGGATTGCTCAATATCGATGAGTTCTACACCCCACTGCTGACCTTTTTAGACAATACGGTCAGTCACGGTTTTTTAGCGACCGCTACGCGTAACATGCTGCTCGATGCGCCTACGTCCCACGAATTGTTGGATGCCTTAGAAGCCCAGTTATAACGTGGGGTGAAGGAGTAGTAAGGGTTAAAAACCCAGCGTCAGCGACGCGTGTGCTCGGTCAGTTTGCGGGTGTGTTGATAGGTTAGCTGGAGCAGGCGTGCATCTTCTCCCGCACGGTGGCGGTGAATGCCACGCTCGGTGATCATCGCCTCTTTAGTGTCACTCCATAGTGCCAGTTGCTCTTCACTGAGCAAAATTCGTAGCGCTTCAAGGCGAAAACGCGGCAACGTGCCCGCATGATGGAATAGCAGAGAGAGCCAGGTATTGTCGTAGCCCCAGCTATCGCTATACGCCTTGCCTAGCTCGCTCAGCTCATCGTTCAGCCAGCGCGCGACTTGTTGTACCGGATAACCTTCCTGCATCAGGCGCTCACGGGAGATACCGTGCAAAAGCTCAGCTTTAGGATCCCAGTGCGTCCACTCGTCTAGCGGTTGAATAAGGAAGGCGCAGCAGCTCCCATCGGCACGTGCGATGCCTACTTCGATGGGGTAACTGCCACGTCCAAATCCTGACGCTTCTATATCTAGCACTGTGGGTAGCGTCTCAAACACAAACTTCCTCACTCAATCAAAACGTGCTGACGCTTCATGCCGCCGCCACGTCGCCTACCGGCTGCTGGTCCGCCTGTCGCTGCCAGCATGCCGCTTGTTCGCTATCTACTGCTAAGCCCAATTCACCCATGCGGTAAGCGCGAGCCAGCCGCTCAGCGGCTAAATAGTGCCCCGATTGGGCCGCACGTGCATACCACGTTACCGCATAGTCTTCGCGGCGCGGGTACTGAACGCAGCCATGCTCATATATCTGCGCCACCTGATACTGGCACTTTACATCTCCGGCATGGGCGGCTTCCAAGACATACCGCGCACCACGCGCCTTGTCTTGAGGCGTCTGGCTGCGATGGAATAGCATATGGCCGTAAACGGAAAGCGCATCAGGGTGACCCGCGTCCGCACAGCGCTTAAATAAGCGCATCGTTAAACGCTGGGTGCGCGGTGAACGCGGCAGTAACCAGCGAGTATGAAATAGCCGTTCAGCTAGTCGAAATTCTAGCCGAGTAAACAACGTTGATGCCTGCAGCATGGCAAACCACCCTGCCTTTCTGTTGGAACCTTGGGCCAGTAGCTACTCACATAATGGCTACCAACCACACGAGAAACCGGCCTTTAGCCGGTCGATGGGCTGGCAAGCATACGCCTGCCTTTGCGACGACTCAACCCCATTAATTTGCTGCATTGAATGAGCCTCGCTAACATGCCCTTCATACGCCGTGAACCATTCTGGTAATGGCGGCTTATCTTGTGGCAATTTCGCCTTAGCAAGGAGATGAAAATGCAAACGCGCCCACTTGGCAGAACCGGCATGGAGGTGAGTCGACTCTGCTTAGGCACAATGACGTTTGGTGAGCAAAATAGCGAAGCCGAAGCCCACGAACAACTTGATCGTGCCGTGGCATTTGGGATCAACTTCATTGATACCGCAGAAATGTATCCCGTCCCCCCTATGGCCCAGACACAAGGTCTCACCGAACGCTATATCGGCAGTTGGCTGACCCAGCGAGGCGCCCGGGACGATGTGATTATTGCCACTAAAGCGGCTGGCCCTGGGCTGGATCATATCCGCGGTGGACCACGTCTAACGCGCGAGCATATTCATCAAGCTATTAACACTAGCCTAGAGCGGTTAAATACCGATTATGTTGACCTCTACCAACTGCACTGGCCGGATCGCCAGACGAATTTCTTTGGCAAGTTAGGCTATGTACACAATGACGAGGAGGATGCGACGCCACTAGAAGAGACGCTCTCTGCGCTGAAAGAGTTGGTTGATGCGGGTAAGGTGCGCGCCATCGGGCTCTCTAATGACACCCCTTGGGGCGTCATGCGCTCGCTGCAGATTGCCGATAAGCTCGATTTACCCCGCGTGGCTTCTATCCAAAATCCTTACAATTTGCTCAATCGCTCCTTTGAAGTCGGCTTGGCCGAAATTGCCCATCGTGAAGACGTCGGCCTGCTGGCTTATTCGCCTTTAGGGTTTGGCGTGCTCTCGGGCAAATACCTTAACGGCGCCCAACCACCTAAAGGACGCTTAACGCTTTATGAGCGCTTTAAGCGCTACACCTCACCCGAAGCAGAAGTGGCAACTCAAGCGTATGTAGCACTTGCCCAGCAGCATGAATTGGATCCTGCCCAAATGGCGCTGGCGTTTGTTAACTCACGCAGCTTCTTAACCAGCAACATTATTGGCGCGACAACAATGGATCAGCTGGAAAGCAACCTCGCCAGCGAGAGCCTGAAGCTGAATGACGAGGTATTGGAAGCCATTGACGATATCCATCATCGTATGCCGAACCCTTGCCCTTAATAAGCCGTTATTTAGCAGCATCTTTCCGACAATGAACGACTTTACCTGAACTATCGATGCTATAGCCTCGGCCTTGGCCGAGGCTTGGTATACTGCGTTTACTTATAATGGTTCCAGGAGCATGCGATGCTAAGCGTTAT
>JAMCZP010000371.1 GCA_023485185.1 Gammaproteobacteria bacterium | reverse complement strand
GCACTCTGCATGGCGGATCAACTAGACCCTGCTCGATGCAGGGTTAAAGTGGGTAAAGAGTTGTTTACCCGTAGTGGACCAGCAGTGCTTGAAGCCCTTCATGGACGTGGGTTTGAGGTGTTTTTAGATCTCAAATTTCATGATATTCCCAATACGGTAGCAAGTGCGGTACAGGCTGCGGCAGAACAGGGTGTGTGGATGGTGAATGTTCATGCGAGCGGTGGTCAGAAGATGATGGAAGCGGCGGCACAGCGCTTAGATCAACATGGCTTGGCGACCCACTTAATTGCTGTCACTGTGCTAACCAGTATGCAGGTGGATGACCTTGTTAGTGTGGGGGTTAATACTTCGTTGGCAGAGCATGTGGAACGCCTGGCGCTGTTAACGAAGCAGAGTGGCCTGCATGGTGTTGTTTGTTCGGCCCAGGAGTCAAAGCAGATTAAAGCGCTGTGCGGTGAGGCATTTCTGAAAGTCACTCCAGGTATTCGGCCAAGCTTTGCCGCTGCAAATGATCAGCAGCGGATCATGACCCCTTTGGACGCCATGCAGGCTGGCAGCACTCACTTGGTAATAGGGCGTCCGGTTACCCAGGCGGTTGATCCAATGGTAGCGCTTGAGGCGATAGAGACTGAATTAAGCGGTATTTGAACCTTGTCCTGAGCCCGACCATAGCTATTCACCCTCTACGCCAATGATTGGCTTAATCGTTCCCCAGTAACGGCAGCTGGGGCACTGCCACTGCAACGCGTCACTGGCGAAGCCGCACCGTTGGCAACGGTGGCGTATGCGGTTGAGCAGCAGCGCATCGGTGTGGTGCTTTAGCAGCAACAGGCGCGTATCTGGTGATGGCTTACCGCTAAGCCGCTGGCTCTCAATATATAGGTCGATCAAATAATCTAATCCACCCAAACTTGGCACCGCACGTAAGCGTTCGCCAATCAATTCAATCGCTTTATCGACGCCGTCTCGGTGATGTACCAATTGCCCTAACGCAATAATGATACTCGTGTAAGGCGCTTGCTCAAGTAGCCGATAAAGATGTGCCTCATAGCCTGTTTCGTCATCGTTACGCAGGTAGGCGCGCTTTAGAGCCGGTAGCATGGTAGGAATGTGCACAGTTTCCTGGCGTGGAATACTGTCCAATCGTTCAATGGCGCGAGCATAGTGACCGTTATCCATTTCTAACTCAGCTAGTAATAGGTTGGCTCGGACACATTTTGCATCAAGTTGAAGGGCTTTTTTAAGATGCTTTTTGGCTAATGCTCGGCTGGCTTCGTTAATCTCTTCTATGGCCAATTCGCACAGCCAGTGGGCTGCCGGGCGGCGCATTTTGGGATGTTGCTTAAACAGAGGTTGAATAACATCAAGTGCCTGCTGCCACGCTTTTTCACGTTCAAGTAAATCAACGAGTAACTGTTTGGCTGCATAGCGGTGATTATCATCACCGCTGCTTTCAAGCAGCGAGAGCAGCAATCGCTGAGCGCGATCGTGCACACCGAGTGCCATGAAGTCGCGCGCGAGTTCTAGCTGAATCTGTTCGTTGGTATATTGCGAAAGGGCAGGGCGCGCTAACAAATTTTGGTGAATATTTACGGCCTTGTCTGCCTCGCCACGAAGGCGAAACAGTTTGCCAAGGGCGATGTGGGTATCAACTGTGTCGCTGTTGACTGTCAGCACATTGATGAAGGTGTTGATTGCTTCGTCGGGCTGCTCATTAAGCAAATAATTAAGCCCGACGAAGTAATCCCGGGATAGGGCCTGTGACGTCGCCACGGGCGCTTGAGCGCTATGTTGGCGGCGTCTAGCTTGGCGGTAGCCTAACCCGTAACCAATGGCAATGGCGACCAGCAGTACGCTAAGTAGCGCAACATCCACCATTTATGCCAGTTCCTTGAACTCCTGGGTGCGCAGGCTATCAAGCTCTTTACGCTGCTGCTTGTTATGTCGCTGGCTGCGTGCCAGGGTAGCCTTCAAGCGCACATAAACACCTAGCATGGCAAGCATCCCCAGCAAGACGCCAACCACTAACGTCGCTAAAAGCCAGACGGAAAGCGAGACAGCTGGTAGCTCCAACCATATGAGATTCAAGGCAATGGTCTGCTGGTTATTAACGGCGAACAAAATACCTACCAGCACTACTACCAGCAAAATGACGGCCAGAATCAGCCCTTTGATCCAACGCATGTGAGTTTCCTAGTCTGTGGCATTCACGGTAGCACTATTGTGTACGACTCAAGGCGCGACGTCATCCCGCAGAAGGTCTGATATCATAATAGTTACGTCTAGTAGCCAAGCGCGCGACTTGCATCGACCTGCTCACGAAGTTCTTTGCCAGGTTTGAAGTGTGGGACATATTTACCTTCCAGCTCAACGGCATCACCTGTTTTGGGGTTACGCCCTACGCGTGGCTCTCGGTAGTGTAATGAAAAACTGCCGAAACCACGGATCTCAACCCGTCCGCCGCTGGCGAGGGAATCGGTCATATCGTCCAAGATAATACGCACCGCCGTTTCTACATCTTTGGCGGACAACTCCGGCTGACGCATCGCAATTTGTTCGATTAATTCTGATTTAGTCATCGGTTGGCTCCCTGCGAAGATTGAAGGCCGTAACAAGCTCTCGACCTTAATAACATCGAATTCAGCATACTGCTCAATTCAGGATAAAACAATTCAGATAAAACAAGGTTCTATGCACATTAACAGCATAGGCGAAGGAGGGCGCTGGCGCGACCCCGTAGCTTAGGTATACTGGCCTTTCATTTTTATAATTGGAGCGGCTGACGTTGAACGATGACAATTGCCCCGCAGCCATTTTGCGCAAACGGCTTTACTGGCACTCCCGGCGTGGTATGTGGGAGCTGGATCTGCTGTTAATTCCTTTCCTTGAGCAGCGTTTTGATGATCTCAATGAAGAGGATCAATTGGCGTATCAGCAATTGATTGAAAGTGAAGATCAAGACTTATTTGTTTGGCTAATGCACAGGGAGTGGCCTGAAGAGCCAAGTCAACGTCGCATTGTGCAAATGATAGTCGATCATGCTGAAACCACCGATAACTCTGCTTATCGCACCCTCTAGGTACTGGTTGCTAGCCCAATGCTCGCTATTGATTGGGCTAGCGATGCTGGGCTATTGGGTGGCGGGTGGGCTAGCAGTAATAGTGGTTATACTATTGGTAGGGAGTGTTAGTTGGCGAGCCTATATGCGTCAGCCCTCTGGACTGCTTTACCTCACTGCAACAGCATCGGTCATTTATGCTCACTGGCAGCCGAAGGGCGGCCAGTCGCAGCAAGTAAAGAGCGAGCCAGCATTAAGCGAACAGCACGATGTGCGCTGTGACTACTTAGGGCCCTGGTTGATAGGGCTTTATGTGGGTAGCCAGCGGGTGTGGCTGTGGCCGGATAGCGCATCCCCGAAGCAACTGCGTGAAGTGCGAAAATTATTTCACCGCGCTGGGCGTTAACGCTTTTTTGGCAAATCCTTTACTGAAAGCTGAGAGGCCACTGCCAGTGGCTGCTGCTGTGGCCAGTCAGTGATGTAGTGTAAGCCTCGTGACTCATGCCTTTGTTGTGCGGCAAGTACCGTTAATACCGCTAATTGCAGCGCCTGCCGTAAGCGCTTACCTTCCGGGGCTTGTAAAGCGGCGTCTATCTCTTCAAGCGTGTTTAACAATCCTTTTAATTTCTCTAGGGCAGTATTTAACCCTGCTGTGCTGCGCACAATAGAAACGTGCTGGCTCATGGTCGCCCGCATTTGCTGGCGTATATCTGAGAGCGCTGCTTTAGGGGCGTTAACGCTCAACGATGGATGACATTCAAATATGGGAGAGCATTTGTTCTGCTCCCGTGTCTTTGCTAACAATGCCTGGGCACAGCTGCGCGCAAAGACTAAACACTCCAGTAGAGAATTGCTGGCCATCCGGTTGGCACCATGCAAACCCGTACAGGCAATTTCACCGACGGCATAGAGATTGGCGACACTAGTGGCACCTTTCAAATCGGTAGCGACCCCGCCGCAGCTATAGTGGGCGGCAGGAACGACCGGGATGGCTTGTTTGGTAATATCAATGCCACGAGAGGCGCAGTGGGCCAGGATGGTGGGGAAGTGATGGCGAATGGCTGTTTCGCCTAAATGACGAATATCCAACCAGACATGGCCCAAGGTGCCACGCTGTATCTCAGCGTCAATGGCTCGGGCTACGATATCGCGCGGGGCAAGCTCTGCACGCTTATCCAGTGCGGGCATAAAACGTTGACCAGTTTCGTTGAGTAAGAACCCACCTTCACCGCGAACCGCCTCGCTAATCAAAAATGAAGGCCCTTCAGGGTCAAAGAGGCAGGTCGGGTGAAACTGCTGAAATTCTAGATTCATCAAGCGGGCGCCCAGCTCGGCGGCCATCATCATGCCTTCGCCGCTGCTAGGGGCTGGCGTAGTGGTATGACGATACAGGCCGCTTGCCCCGCCCGTCGCTAACACAGTATGACTTGCAGTGAGTGAGAGCCACTGTTGGTGTGAATCGCACCCATAGGCACCGCAACAGGTGCCTTGGTTATCCTGTAGTAAACCGACCACGGTAAGATCAATGTGCTGAGTGATGTTGGGGTGCTGGGCCACTTTGTTTAATAGTGTATCCATTACGGCGCGGCCGGTAGCATCATCAGCGTGAATAATGCGGCGGGCATTATGGCCGCCTTCACGGGTTAAGTGATAAGGATAGCCTGCGGTTGGGTCTGTCTCTGGTGTGAAAGGTACGCCCCGCCCGTCGCTAACACAGTATGACTGGCAGTGAGTGAGAGCCACTGTTGGTGTGAATCGCACCCATAGGCACCGCAACAGGCGCCTTGGTTATCCTGTAGTAAACCGACCACGGTAAGATCAATGTGCTGAGTGATGTTGGGGTGCTGGGCCACTTTGTTTAATAGTGTATCCATTACGGCGCGACCGGTAGCATCATCAGCGTGAATAATGCGGCGGGCATTATGGCCGCCTTCACGGGTTAAGTGATAAGGATAGCCTGCGGTTGGGCCTGTCTCTGGTGTGAAAGGTACGCCCTTGTCAATCAGCCACTGAATAGCCGAGGGGCCGTGGGTGATGGTAAAGCGGACGGCTTCGGCATTACATAGACCATCACCGGCAATTAGGGTGTCGTTGATGTGTGCTGCGAGATTGTCATCTGGTGACAGTACAGCGGCAATGCCACCCTGTGCCCAGCGGCTGGCACCTTGGTCGTCTTGAGCGGGCCTTACCAGCGTTACTAAGCGATGATCGGCAATCTCGAGAGCGAGGGTTAGCCCTGCAACGCCGCCGCCAATGATAAGTACATCGGATGTTGGCGTGCTCATTATGCTTGCTCCTCTTTCATGCTCAACGAAATTGCATAACCCTGAACCTGACCAACCCTAAGTATCGCCAGTGCTGTATAGCACTAGTTTGACGAAGGCAGGCATCATAGCGTGGCATTTAGTGTTTAGCGATGCTTCAACGTAAAAGCTTCAACATAATAAAGCGATTCATTGAGGCAGTTGAAAGTGGAGTGGCATTAATTACAAAAAAGAGGAGGTGCTGCAGAAAAGATCAGTCAAAGACTGTGGGAGAGTAAAACAAGAAATGGTGCCCGGAGCCGGACTTGAACCGGCACGGGGTTGCCCCCGAGAGATTTTAAGTCTCTTGCGTCTACCGATTTCGCCATCCGGGCAGTACATCACAATGCAGTTTTAGAAACTCATTGTCACACAATAATAGTGGAGGCTGGAGTCGGAATCGAACCGGCGTACACGGAGTTGCAGTCCGCTGCATAACCACTCTGCCATCCAGCCTCATGAGTCTTTTCTTTGGAGCGGGAAAGGAGATTCGAACTCCCGACCCTCGCCTTGGCAAGGCGATGCTCTACCACTGAGCTATTCCCGCTCGACTCGAGGGCGAATTATACGGATCGCCACCGAGTTGTCAATCAATGAATTAGTCCTGAATCCTTATTGTGTTATCAGCAGCTTACATCGAGCGGCTAAGATGCGGCCAAGCGGCTTTTAAGTACTGAATCATTGACCACAGCGTAAGAATGGCAGCGGCGTAAAGAACGACAACGCCCAGTATCGCAAATTCGTGGGCAGGAGGAAGCGCTAACAAAATTAGCAGCGCGACCATTTGTAAGGTGGTTTTCAGCTTACCTACCCATGAAACGGCGACCATGCCCCGTTTGCCCATCTCCGCCATCCATTCGCGCAGCGCTGAAATGACAATTTCTCGACCAATGATGACTAACGCAGGCAGCGTTAGCACCATGGTGTCAAAGCGCTCGATCAATAGCGCCAGGGCCACGGCAACCATAAGTTTGTCAGCCACTGGATCTAAGAACGCCCCAAAAGGGGTTGATTGGTTCCAGCGTCGGGCCAGGTAGCCGTCCAGCCAATCGGTGATCGATGCCAGAGCAAACAGCCCTGCGGCAACGGGCATGCTCCAATTGAAAGGCAGATAAAACAGCACCACCAGCAGAGGAATGAAGGCTATTCTGGCTAACGTTAATATGTTGGGTATATTCATCGCAGAGAGCGATCCTTGCTGGAAAATCAGAGGATTCGAAATGTGTGGGGTCATTCTATCCCCCTTAGCCGATAGCATCCATGCCAAGAGGGCGTTTATCCATTTAACGCTCGGTAAATACTTTCGGCTAATGCCGCATTGATGCCGGGGACGCGGGCAAGTTCTTCGCGGCTTGCCTTTTGTACCCCTTGCAGGCCACCAAAAAAGCGCAGTAGTTCGCGGCGGCGTTTTGGACCAATTCCTGGTATTTCCTGTAATGTAGAGGTGCGCCTTGCCTTGTCGCGCTGGGCGCGGTGGCCAGCGATGGCGAATCGGTGTGATTCATCGCGAATATGTTGTATCAAATGCAGGGCAGGGGAGGCAGGATCTAAATTAAGCGTGTTATCTGATGTCTCTAAAAACAGCGTTTCAAGCCCTGCTTTACGGGTCGTGCCTTTCGCGACACCGAGTAGGATAATGTTGGTAATTTCAAGCTCATTAAACACCTCGCGGGCCATATTAAGCTGACCCTTACCACCATCGACAATTAAGATATCTGGAGCGACGGCTTCACCGCTTTTTACGCGCTTTAGGCGGCGTGTCAGTGCTTGTTGCATGGCGGCATAGTCATCGCCTGCGGCCACTCCTTCAATGCGAAAGTGACGGTAGTCACTTTTACGTGGGCCTTGATGATCAAACACCACGCATGATGCAACCGTTGCTTCGCCGTGGCTGTGGCTAATGTCGAAGCACTCTAAACGCTGAGGCGTTTCTGCCAAGCCTAGCGCCTGCTGAAGAGCGGTAAATCGTTGGGTAAGCTGTGTTTGATTAGCGAGCTGGGAGGCTAATTGCTGCTCGGCGTTAGTGATTGCCAGTTGTTGCCATTGCGCGCGGTGGCCGCGTACTTGATAGGTCACCCGGATGCGTTTGCCCGCTTGCTGGGTGAGAGCCTCGGCAATTAGTTCGCTGTCATCTAGCGGGTGGCTGGTAATGACTTCACTGGGCACATTATGGGGCTGGCCAAAATAATACTGGCTAACCACTTCGGTAAGCAGTGTTTCAGGCGATAGGTCTAAATCGTTTTTCGGCGTGTGATGACGAGCACCTAATAGTCTGCCATCACGTACGCTTAGTATTGAAACCCCAATAGCACCTGGCCGTTGGGCGAGGGCGAACATATCGGCGTCACCGCCACCCGTATCGACAAATTGACGCTGCTGTAGTTGCCTTAATTGCTGAACTTGGTCACGCAGCCGGGCGGCTTCTTCAAAATGAAGAGCCTGACTGGCCGTTTCCATGGCCTCCATCAGTTCCTGGGTAACATTTTCACTTTTACCTTCCAGGCACATCACAGCGTGCTCAAGGTCGCGTTGGTAATCCTCTGCAGAAATATAGCCGACGCAGGGGGCGCTGCAGCGCTGAATTTGATACTGCAAACAGGGCCGCGAACGGTGGGCAAATACGCTGTCTTCACAATTACGGATAAGAAATATTTTTTGCATTAACGCTAGGCTTTCGCGTACCGCTCCACTACTTGGATAAGGGCCTAAATAGCGACCATCGTCACTGCGCTGGCGTGCGCGTTTGTATTCGAGCGCTGGATAAGGGTGACGGTCGGTGACAAATACGAAAGGGTAGGATTTATCATCACGCAGCAAAATATTGTAGGGCGGGCGCAGCTGTTTAATCAGAGTTTGTTCTAGCAGAAGCGCTTCTGTTTCGGTGCGCGTAACAGTGACCTGCACATCGGCAATGCGCCCTACCATTGCCTGAGTTTTGGTATTCAACTGACCACGAAAATAACTGGCAAGGCGGTTTTTTAGGCGCTTGGCTTTGCCTACATAAAGCGTATTGCCTTGCGCATCAAGCATGCGATAAACACCAGGCGATGTGCTTACCGAACTCAGGAACTGTTTTGAATCAAAGGTCATATCAGCGTGTCGGCACCCGATAACAGCAGGGGAAGATAGGGGTTATATCTGGGTCGCATCAAACCCCTCGACCAGCCCGTGACGCAGTGCTAAGTGAGTCAGTTCAACGTCAGTGGCAACCTGTAGTTTATCAAAGAGTCGATAGCGATAGGTGTTTACTGTCTTGGGGCTTAAGTGCAGGCGGTCAGAGATATCTTGCACGCGCTGGCAATTAACAATCATGAGCGCAATCTGTAACTCACGATGGGAGAGGTGGCTAAATGGATTGTCTTCATCAGTAAAGTGCGAAAGCGCTAGCCGCTGAGCAATCTCTTGACTCACATAACGCCTGCCGTGGAAAACCTGGCGTATTGCGTCCGTCATTTCCAGCGCATCCGCGCCTTTGCTTAAGAACCCAGAGGCGCCCGCTTCCAGCATGCGGCGAAGCACGCTGTCTTCCATGTGCGCTGTCAAAATCAATACCTTCACGTCTTCCATGGTGCGATGAATGCGCCTGGTGGCTTCAAGGCCGCCGATGCCGGGCATGCGGATATCCATCAGCACGATGTCCGGCTTTAAATGACGACACTGCGTTACTGCGCTTTCGCCGTCGTCTACTTCGCCCACAATTTTAATGTCACACTCTTCATTTAGCAGGTGAGCAATGCTGGTTCTTACGAGATGATGATCATCGGCAATAAGTACACTGATCAATGGACAAGCTCCTGCATGGAAACATCATGGACTCAGACGTTGGCCTTAAACGCTACTTTATCTTACTTCATTGCATATAGAGTGCCACAGCTAATGACAAAGGAGAATTAGTTAACACTGATGGCTCAAAAACTTGACCAAGATAAATGTTCAACGTAGTATCCGCGACGCTGTAGGAAGTAAAGCACATGCAAGACAGTATGTGGGGCCTTAGCTCAGCTGGGAGAGCGCAACACTGGCAGTGTTGAGGTCAGCGGTTCGATCCCGCTAGGCTCCACCACGATTTTAGAAAGAAAGATCGTAATGAAAAAAGCCTCGTTTTCGAAACGAGGCTTTTTTTTAACTAAAAGTTGACGTCTCAAGCAGTGATTTTGCCAAGCAGTAAAAACTCAATCAGTGCTTTCTGTGCATGCAAGCGGTTGCCAGCTTCCTGCCAAACTACCGCGCGTGGGTCGTCGAGCAGCGTATGGCTAATCTCTTCGCCACGATGAGCCGGTAAGCAGTGGAGGAATAATACATCTTGGTGGGCCTGATCAAGCATCGTTTCTGTTACCTGGAAGCCTGCAAAATCCGCCTCACGTTTAGCCTGTTCCTCTTCCTGGCCCATAGAGGCCCATACGTCAGTCGTCACCAGATCGGCATCTTTCACCGCTGCCTGCGGGTCGTGCAGCAGAGTAACGTGATCGCCCGCGGCTGCCATGATGTCGGCACGCGGCTCGTAACCTTTCGGGCAGCAAATGCGCAGGTGAAAGTCGAACTGGCGGGCGGCGTTAATCCACGAGTGGCACATGTTATTGCCATCACCAATCCATACTGCCGTGCGACCTTTGACACTGCCGCGAAGCTCAGTCCAAGTCATCACGTCGGCGAGCAGCTGGCAGGGGTGATAATCATCGCTCAAAGCGTTAATGACCGGCACGCTACTGGCGCTGGCGTAAGCTTCTAGTCCAGCGTGTGAAAAGGTGCGAATCATGACGGCGTCGACCATTTCAGACAAAACGCGTGCAGTGTCTTCAATGGGTTCGCCGCGCCCTAACTGCGTGTCGCGGGGGGAGAGAAACAGCGCATGACCGCCAAATTGTGCCATTCCTGTTTCAAACGATACCCGTGTACGTGTGGATGATTTCTCAAAAATCATCGCCAGGGTTCGGTTGGATAATGGCGTATAAACAGGACCTTGCGCCTTAAGGTTGGTCTTAATCGTAATGGCGCGTTGAATTAAATAATCCAGCTCATCCGGTGTCAAATCTAGCAAGGTTAGGAAATGGCGTGTCGCCATGAGGGCTTCTCTCCGCGCAAAAACCCTATCCTAGCTATGCTGCAGGGGATGCGCAACGCGGGCGGCATGCGTAGAATAATGTCGACACGTTAAAACCGAGCGCTTCACTCAGGTACTTGTTTCAAACCAGTGCCAAGTACAGAGGAGGCATCGGTCATTTAAATGCGAGGAGATTGTATGAGCACAACAGCCGAAAACATTCAGCGTCAGATCAGCGAAAACCCGATTCTGATCTACATGAAGGGATCACCACAACTACCGCAGTGCGGCTTTTCTGCCCAAACCGTGCAAGCATTGATGAGCTGCGGCGAGCGTTTTGCGTTTGTGAATATTCTGGATAATCCGGATATTCGTACAGAGCTACCGAAAATCGCCAACTGGCCGACGTTTCCGCAACTGTGGGTGGAAGGCGAACTCATTGGCGGCTGTGACATCGTGGTTGAAATGCATCAAAACGGTGAACTGGAAAAACTAGTTAAAGCAGCAGCTCAGCGTGCAGGTACGGCGGAAGGTGGCGATAACGCCTAAGCATTACCCAGTCGAAGGATATACTGCTTCATGAGCTATCAGGTTCTGGCCCGCAAGTGGCGGCCTCGCACATTCCACGAACTCGTGGGCCAGGCCCATGTGCAGCGCGCCCTGGTCAATGCCCTTGACCAGGGACGTCTGCATCATGCTTATCTGTTTACCGGTACTCGCGGCGTGGGCAAAACCACGCTGGCGCGTATTCTTGCCAAATGTTTGAACTGCACCGCCAATGGCCGTGGCGACGAGGGCATTACCTCGACCCCTTGCGGTGTGTGCGATAGCTGCCAGGCAATAGATGAAGGTCGCTTTGTTGATTTAATTGAGGTTGATGCGGCCTCAAGAACCAAAGTAGAAGATACTCGCGAGCTGCTCGACAATGTGCAGTACGCGCCGACGCAAGGGCGTTATAAGGTGTACCTGATTGATGAGGTGCACATGCTCTCTACCAGCAGTTTCAATGCGCTGCTGAAAACATTAGAAGAGCCACCCCCACACGTTAAATTTCTGCTGGCGACGACCGATCCGCAAAAGTTACCGCCAACAGTGCTCTCACGCTGTCTCCAGTTTACCCTTAAACACATGCCGCCAGAGCGTGTAGTTGAGCACTTGACCTATGTGTTGGGTGAAGAGGGTGTTGAGTTTGATGAAAGTGCGCTCTGGCTGCTAGGTAAAGCGGCGGAAGGCTCAATGCGTGATGCAATGAGCCTGACCGACCAGGCCATTGCGTTTGGGCAAGGGGCGGTACGCCATGCGGATGTGGCTGCCATGCTTGGCACGCTGGATCATCGCCATATTCTGGGGTTAGTAGAGGCCTTGGCCGATGTAGATGTGCAGCGCCTGCTCGCAGAGGTGGCTGAATTAGCAGAGCAAGGGCCCGATTTTGCTGCTGTATTGGATGAGCTCTCAAGCATGCTGCATCGGTTAGCTGTCGCTCAGATGGTGCCTGACGCAGTGGATAACAGTCACGGTGACCGTGATGTTATTCTGCAATTGGCGCGACGCTTTACTGCTGAAGATATTCAACTCTATTACCAAATCGGTATTCAGGGGCGTGGCGATATGATTCACGCCCCGGATTTACGCAGTGCGCTTGAGATGACGCTGTTGCGGATGCTGGCGTTCCGCCCTCAGGGTGTGCCGAAACCGCCTCGCACGCCGCTACCCCTGCAGCGCGAAACCGTACAGCGCGAGCCATCGCCTCATGAAACGCTGACGCAAGAGACAACACCTGCTCAATCCGCCACGGGGGAAGAGGAGCATCCTACCGCTCCACCGACGCAAGAAGAGCCGCCTCTTCAAGAGCCGCCGCCCTGGGGAGCAGATAATCAGGCTGGTCATCCTCAGTCAGGGCCGCAACCACAGCCAGAACCTGTTTACGAGCCAGAGCCTATTCCCGCGCCGGAGCCCGTTCCCGAGCCAGAACCGGAGCCTGTTCCCGAGCCAGAAACAACCCCAGAGCCGGACTCTGCTCCTGAGCCAGAACCTGTTCCTGAACCAGAGCCACCGCGTGCGGTTGCGGCAGACGACGCCTCGGCTAGGCTAGATAATTCGCAATGGCTGCTATGTTTTGACTCATTGGGGCTGGGCGGATTAACGCGCAATTTAGCGGGCAACTGCTTGGTAGAAAGTGATGATGGCGCACTACTGACGCTTCGCCTGGACCCAAGCCAAGAGGCCATGCAGGCAGAAGTGCATCAAACGCGTATTGAGCGTGCGTTGAAGGAACAAGGGATGCCGCGCCGCGTAGCGTTTTACGTTGCTGAATTATCCGGCAATGTGGAAACGCCCCGTCAGCGTGAAGAGCGCCTCACCAAGGAGCGTCATGCCCAGGCAGTTGAACTACTTAATCATGACCCCAATGTACAAAAGTTACAGCAGGCGTTTGGGGCAAAGCTGATAGAATCTAGCGTTAAACCAGCCGAAGGTGTGCGATAGGCTCTTTTATAGACGTATTTCATAGACTTGGCTTTTAACGCCAAACGTATCTTGTAAATTACATTGGAGGTTACACCATGCTTAAAGGTGGAATGGGCAACTTAATGAAGCAAGCCCAAGAGATGCAGGAAAAAATGCAGCGCGCTCAAGAAGAAGCAGCCAAAGCCGAAGTACAGGGTGAGGCGGGCGCTGGTATGGTTAAAGTCACTATGAATGGTCGTCATGATGTATCAAACGTGACCATCGACCCTAGTGTGATGGAAGAGGATAAAGAGCTTTTAGAAGATTTATTGGCGGCGGCAGTAAATGACGCTGTGCGAAAATTAGAAGCTAGCACCAAAGCCAAAATGGAAGAAGCAACGTCCGGCTTGAACTTGCCGCCCGGCTTCAAGATGCCGTTCTAAGAATGCGCTTTTCCCCTCTCGTTGAGCAGTTGATGGATGCTTTTCGCGTACTGCCAGGCGTTGGGCCGAAGACGGCTCAGCGCATGGCGATGCATTTACTTGAGCGTGAGCGCCCCGGTGGGCAACGTCTTGCAGCCGTTATTCAGCAAGCCATCGAAGAAGTAGGTTACTGTCAGCGCTGCCGCACCCTAACCGAAGCGGAAATCTGTGTGTTGTGTGAAAGCCCAAGACGAGACGATGCACTGCTGTGTGTGGTGGAGTCTCCTGCTGACCAATTAGCGATTGAAGAAGCCGGTGGTTTTAAAGGGCGCTACTTTGTTCTACACGGTCACCTTTCTCCACTGGATGGTATTGGTCCCGAGTCGATAGGTTTAGACTTATTGGAAGCGCGGGTAGCAGAAGGGTTGATCAAAGAAGTGGTGTTGGCGACCAATCCCACCATAGAAGGTGAAGCCACTGCCCATTATATTGCCTCTCAGCTTGCCGAATATGGGGTCAAGCTAACACGGCTTGCCTATGGTGTACCTATGGGCGGTGAATTGGAGTATGTCGACGGCGGCACCTTAAGCCGTGCGTTTAACGGACGCCAGCCTTTTGCTAGTGAATAAGCCTACTTAATCACGGCTCTTAAAATAGTGGTTCCTTTACCGCAAGCGCTTCAGCGATTGTGTGCCAACTTGGAAGAATGCTTTTGTCCTCTCTTACTCCCTCATTTCAATGGCTTGATACCTCCGATGCGCTCGATGCTGCGTGTGAGCAAGTAGCCGATGCTCCTGTTATTGCACTGGATACAGAGTTTTTTCGAGAGAACACGTTTTTCCCCGTTCCTGCACTGATTCAATTCACCGCGGGTGAACAGGCATATTTAGTCGATCCAGTCGCCATTCCATGTACCGATAAATTTCGTTCATTGCTGCAAAATAGCGCCATTAAGTTATTGCATGCTTGCAGTGAAGATTTAGAAGTATTTCAGCACTGGGCGGGCGTGCTGCCTACGCCATTGATGGATACTCAGGTCGCTCAGGGATTTTTGGGTGACAATCCTGGCATGGGGTATCAAAAGCTGGTCGAATTTTGGGTGGGGGAAACACTGCCCAAGGAGGAAACTCGCTCTAACTGGTTACTACGTCCGTTGACGCCGGCACAGTGCCACTACGCAGCGCTGGATGTTATTTACCTATTAAAAGTTTGGACGCTCCAGGCAGAAAAACTCGCTATATTAGGGCGACGCGAATGGGTAAACGCTGAGTGCGCTAGCCTTATTGAGCAGGCTGGCCGTAGTGTTGATAACGATCAACAGTGGTATACCCGGCAACGTCAGTTGTGGCGTTTGACGCCTCGCCAAATGGAAGCGTATCGCCTGATGACCACCTGGCGTGAAGGTGAGACACGTCGCCGTGATTTGCCACGCAATTGGCTGATCAGCGATAAATTATTGTTTGCAATCGCTGAAAAAATGCCCAATAACCGTTTTGAATTAGCCGAGGTGGAAGGCGTTAAGCCCGTGCTGATCAAAAAGGAGGGTGACGCCTTGCTTGCGATGGTAAAGCAGGCCCTACACTGCGATGAAGTCGAATTGCCTTCACGCTGGCCAGACCCTATGCACCCAGCCTTTAAATCGCGCTTTAAGGCGATTAAGAAAGTGATTACTGCAAAAGCGAGCGACTTGGGCGTGGCGCCAGAAATGTTAATGCGACGCCGCGATACTGAAACACTCGTTATGCAGGACTTGGCGGGTGAGCCTTTAGCACTGCCGAGCGGCTGGCGAGGTGATTATTTAAATGCCGCGCTTTCTGAAGCCCTTAAGGAGCGGATGTTATGAGTGACAAGCTGATTTGCGAGGTTTTCAAAAGCTCGCGCAAAGATGAGATGTATTTATACGTCGATAAACGTCAGGGGCTAACAGCGGTGCCTGAATTGCTGATGGAAACCTTTGGTAAACCCGTGCCGGTTTTTACCATGCTGTTGACCGCTGATAAAAAGTTGTCACGCGTAAGCGCAGCGGATGTGGTGGAAAGTATTAAAGATAAAGGCTTTTATTTGCAAATGCCACCGCCTAAAGAGGCCTATCTGCTTGATATTCATCGTGCTTATGCTGCCTCGCGCGATGATGCACATGCCGATAATGCGTAACTTCATAGGTTATGAACTTTCTGGCTCATGCATGGTTAGTCAGCGCAGGCAGCGATGACTTTCTTTATGGCAATCTCATTGCCGATGGTGTCAAAGGGCAGGATTTAAGCGCTTGGTCCGGTGCCACTGCCCAGGGTATTCAGCATCATCGTCGCGTGGATGCTTGGGTAGATCGTCACCCCAACGTTACAGGAGCAAGGCGACGCGCTCCTACTGCCCAGCGCCGCTATGCTGGCATTGCGCTAGATATGGTGTGGGATCATTTTCTCGCGCGAGATACAGCAGGGATGGTAGCGCAGGAGGAGATTGTTAAGCGTTGTTATCGGCTGCTTTCCGCCCGCTCTGCGCCTAACCGGTTAGCGGGCATGATGCCATTGCTGGTGCAGCATGATTGGTTAAGAGGTTACGCTGACTTTGATTTCACCTGCCGTGCCATTGCAGGGATTGGGCGTCGATTGTCCGGCCCCAATCAATTGGCTGCATTAGTTCCTTGGCTACAAGATGATTACCAAGCACTTGAGCAAGATTTTAAAATCTTATGGCCCGAGTTATTTAGTGCCTTAGGTCTTACCGATGCGCCTGCTTAAAGCGTGTCTTGGCTGGATGATATTTGTGTAGCTCTGTTGATGTAATTCTTTCCAATTAATTTTGTTCTATTGATTGTGTTCGCGTAATTCTGAAGGAGATTAAAATGGAAACCACGATGCGCGAACGCTTTTGGGAGCGCTTTACGCTTGAAGAGCTAACCCCTCAAGAGTGGGAAGCATTGTGCGATGGCTGCGGGCAGTGCTGCTTATTAAAGCTTCATGATGAAGATACTCAAGAGTTGGCGGTGCTAAATGTCGCTTGCCGTTTACTGGATATTGAGTCTTGCCAATGCAGTGATTACCCCAACCGCTTTGACAGCGTACCCGACTGCACCCAGCTTACGCCCGCGTTGGTGAAAGAGTTCACTTGGTTACCACAGAGTTGTGGCTACAGGCGTGTTTCAGAAGGGCGTAAACTGGCAGGATGGCACCCGCTGCTTAGTAACGATGCTGAGCGTGTACATCGCAAAGGTGTCAGTGTGCGCAGCTTTGCAGTGTCGCAGGATACGGTGCCAGAGCAGCATTTAGAGTCGCACATCATCGCCGTGCTGCCGATGTAGATCCTTGCGTATTTAGGCGCTAGGTTGACGCTTAGGCGGAGCATCCCAGATAGATAAAAATACTTCTTTGACCGGCGTCAGCACTTTTTGGGCAGGAGCTTGATTAGCAGGTTTAGTGCTGGTTTTGCGAGGAGCGTCCCAAATTGTCGGGAAGTGATCTTGATATTTCATTTCTGCGAACTCCTAGAGACTTTTTAAGCAGCGAGCTTAAAGAGTGATCTTCGACGTTAGTGTGTTTGACTAAAGTCTAGTATGGCGCAGAATTGGGTGGGCGTGAATACCTTTGTGGAAAATATTTTCATAAAAAAGTGGTGATGAAGTGTCTCTTGTTCAAACTGGCACTGCTTGATTTTCCAACCAACTTTCAAGAGTTTCAAAGGAAAAGGCCTGGCAAATAGATAGCTTTGAAAAGCATTGCAGCCTAATGCAATGAGCTGTTGTTGTTAATCGGAAGTCTCCACGCCTTCAGCGACAATCAGTAACTCAAGATGGTGAGCAAATGCGCCAGTGGCTGGGTTGAAATTACCTGAGACGTTAAGTGATCTCGAAGACCATAATCCGTGTAATCGCCAATGGCATGCCAACAGAGGGGCGAGTGCTGCGCGATGAGCAGGACGATTCCAACCAATGTGGCGGAGGTAGTCGGCAAGCAGTACGTGGTTGAAGGCTCGCGTTTGGGTGGCGTTCTGATCGCGAGGCATATTCATAGTGTGTTGGGAAAACAGGTGCCGAAACGTTTTTTTACTGCCCAACCCTTACAGGTTGAGCAGTGGGCGGCTTTTTGGCGTTGCGTTGAGCACTATTGCCCGCCTTCTAGCTGGCTTGCGGTGCGGGCGAGTGCTCAGCAGGCCTTTAAGTACTTTATTCAGGCCTTAGATAGCTCAGCGCATGGCAGCACATGAGCATCTAGCCCTAGCGCCCAAAGAATAAACGCATCTTGCCGTGCGGTGTCCCGCCAAGCTTTGAAGCGGCCAGATGCGCCGCCGTGCCCGCTGCTCATATCGGTACGCATCATTAC
>JAMCZP010000229.1 GCA_023485185.1 Gammaproteobacteria bacterium | reverse complement strand
CGGTCTTAACGGAGTTAGCGATAAAGCACTTTTCATGGGCAGCATGATGAATCTGCTCAAGCACCTCCATTGAGGGTGGCTCCCCTGCAAACACTGCTTTTGGCCGCAGCGTTACCTTGGTCATGGCCATCTTCCCATCGCTACCTTTCTCCATCACCCCAACCGAATGATCCACATAGCTCTCCACCACAAAACCCTGCTGCGCGGCGATGGCGAGGAAGAACAACATATGACAACTGGAAAGAGAGGCCACGAACGCCTCTTCGGGGTCGACGTTGGCCTCCACCGAGTAGGGCAACGGCACCACATGAGGCGATGACGAAGCAGGCACGCGAACGCCGCCATCAAACACCCACTCGTGCCCACGGCTATAGCGCTGATCTAGAAAGGCTTCATCGGCTCCACGAGCCCACTGAATGGAAGCGGTGTATTCGGCCATTTGGGTTCCTCTGGTTAAATAGCTAGGTAGAGTAACGTCAATGCGTAAGCGCAGAACCCAGCTTAAATGTAAGGCTCGTTGATACTTGCGGCACGGTCTTTCGCTAGCTCAATGACGGCGTGCCCAAGCTGCACCAGCGTGCCGAAATTAGGCTTGGTTTCAGGTTTTAATGAACGATAAGCGCTGGTGCGACTTTTGATGCCTGCTTTTGCAATCACCTGACTATGGCCAAACTGCTCCACGTAAGATCGAATAGCGGCCTGCAAAATATCAGCGCGGCCCTCTTTCATCGACTCCCAGGTAGCCTGTTTAATCACGGCTTCCATTTCTTGGACGTTAAAAAAAACGTCTACGGGCTTTTGTTCACCTTTGGTAATGGTACGCAGTGTTGCCGCAGAAAGCTCATTGCCACTCCAATTGAGGGAGCCTTCCGGAGTTAAGGAAAAACGCTTGAAGTCTTTAATCTCAGAAAAAGGAGGCTTACTGAAGTAAGCTGCCAAATCAGCGTGGCCCTGGTAACCATCGCTGAACGTTAGCGCCAGGGCATGATCTGAAATGACATCAACATCCACGATTTTTAGCATACGTCACCTAGCTTACCTGGGTTTTCGCCTTTCACTGCTTTGTGCCACATCACCATCAACTGTTCACGGTGCTCGAAAATATGGCTCTCCGCTCTCTTACGCTGCTTGTTAGGCAGATAGCCCTCTAGACATTCTCCCGTTTCAATCGCAATGATTAGCTCGTAGCTACCATACTTCACATGAAGGTGGGGCAGTTTATGTTGCTTTTTATCGAAAAAATACAAGCAAAATGAAAGACCTAGCAATACATCAATTTACGGCATGGTGCCTCTAACGCATGTTACTTCAATACACTATAGTAATGTATCTTTTAGGAGACAAACTAGAAGACTTTCAATACACGCGGCTCTAGCAACAGCACATCCAATGGGGCTGGCCATAGCTGAACCAAGTAATGATCTTGGCCCTGCAAGCCATCCTCGGAAAGTGTGCCCAACCCCGAAGCGCACACGCGCACAGCGTACCCGCCCTTTGCTATTGGCAGCCGGGCGGCGTCTGGTAAGTAATCCGTGCAGCCTGCGATGACCAGCGTGCCACTGCTTACCTCCAGCGAGCCTTCCACCACGTGATCAAAGCGTTCAAGCAGCGCAGGTGGTGCCGTTTCAAGCACCTCAACCGTTACCGGCACTAGCATGTTGCGTGCAGTGCCTACGCCCACCACACCTTCTGCCATCGCCAGCATGCGCGCTACAGCCGCCGGGCTCCACGACTGGGAAAGGTCACCGCTGGCGTCTTCATCCTGAAGGTAAAACTGAAAATAACCTGCAAGGAGTTCAAGCTGTAAGGTAGGCATGGTGGGCTCGCCGTTGGGTTCAGCGATGCCGCGCTGGGTCACTCACCAGCCGACCGTACAAGGCAGAATCAGAAACGATACCGTTAATCTCCCAACGCTGGCGCAGCAGCCCCTCTCTGGTAAACCCAAGCTTCTCCAATGCCTTTGCAGAAGCGTAGTTATCTGGATCGATTTCTGCCTCAATGCGCCGTAGCCCAAGCGAATTAAAACCATACTGAATCAGCGCTTCGCCTGCCTCTTGGATATACCCCTTTCCCCAAGCGCCACGGCCCAACCCAAAACCAAGCTCGGCGCGTTTAGATTCTTGGTCATAGCTAAAGAGCATGCACTTTCCGACCAGCTTGCCACTGGCTTTGACGTAAACACCCAAAGTGAGCCCTTCCTGGCGCTGCATAGACGCGCTGCTCTGATTTATGAAATCAAGGGCATTCTCAACAGTCGACCACGGGGCGGTATTCCAGTAGCGCATGACTTCTGAGTCTGAAAATATCGCCAGTAAGCTAGCTGAGTCATCAATGGTTAACGGCTTTAGTTTTAGTCGTTCAGTTTCAATAACGGGGAAAAACAATTCTTGTGGCATTTATCCTTCCATTTTATGCATAGCAACCAGCTCGCCGAGCAACTTTTGAAGGCGGCTTTAGTACGACTATTGAAACAAATTTTAGCAGGAGACATTTATACGGTGTAACCGAGTGTTATACCAAAATGTGCTGACTCACTCATAAGCTGGGCACCGAACGCAGAGCTGTCGATTGTCAAACCTTATCAAGTACCTCATCCTTTACATTAACAATATCCTGTACAGGAGTGACCTTATGGATGCCATCAGCTACACGGCTGCTAGAACCAATCTATCAAAAACCATGGAGCAGGTCTGTGAAGACCATTCACCTGTGATCATCACCCGCGATAAGGCGCAATCCGTGGTCATGATCTCTCTCGAAGACTATGAGACGCTGCAAGAGACAGCCTATCTCCTGCGCGCACCTAAGAACGCCCGCCGTTTGCTGGAGTCAGTTACCGAGTTGGAGCAAGGTAGTGGTCAGGAAAAGGAACTTCTTGAATGAAGCTCATCTTTTCCGAGAACGCCTGGGAGGACTATTTGTACTGGCAGAAAACCGATAAGAAAGTTCTTAACCGAATCAACAAGCTAAACAAAGAGATCAAGCGAGAGCCATTTGAAGGAGTCGGCAAACCAGAATCTCTCAAACACAGCCTTGCAGGGTACTGGTCTCGTCGGATCAACGCAGAACTCCGCATCGTGTACAAAGTCACGGATGACGCTTTGCTTATCGCCCAGCTTCGGTATCACTACTGATTGAACGCCGCATTCAGCGGCTTGTCCGCTGCAATGATTTGTTATAAGTCTTTTGCATATCCATTAGAAATCTAGTTATCTTCAAAGGCCATTGATAATCCACATTTTCACGCATTTCTGAATCAAACTCATTGATATCAATGAGTTCTATTCTTTTAGATTTATGAGCTTCATCTTTTGCAGGTTGAGTAAACCCAGTCGTGGCAACTATTACTGCTTTTGTTGCGTTATTGACCTTGGCCGCAGAAACTGAGTGCAACACCAGAGCTTTCCGCTAAGGTGTTTCCGTATGTCATACATCGAACTCAGCATTGAAGAGCGTGCCAGTATCCAGGTTGGCCAAGCCCAGGGGATGAGCTTAC
>JAMCZP010000002.1 GCA_023485185.1 Gammaproteobacteria bacterium | reverse complement strand
TTTAATCTTTTTTTCTCTTAACTCTGAGGCTAGGCGCTATTGGTTTTTTTGCAAATTTTCGCGCAGCTTGACCAAGTCCTCTTTCAGGGTGGTGAGGGCTTCTACTGACTGCTCGCTTGCATGCACTACACAGCTGGGGATTTTGTAAGCCTGCTCTTTAAGCGCACGTCCTTTATCGGTGAGAAATAGCTCCACCACACGTTCATCCAGATGGCTGCGTTTACGCTTCAACAACTGGTCGGCTTCAAGCCGCTTGAGCAGGGGTGTCAAAGACCCTGGGTCAGTTAGTAGGCGCTTACTCATTGTGCCTACGGTAATGCCATCATTCTGCCACAGGACAAGCATGGCAAGGTATTGGGGGTAAGTAAGCCCCAACTCTTTGAGCAGCGGTTTATACACTTTGGTCATCATTAATGACGTTGAGTAAAGCGCAAAGCAAAGCTGGTGATCGAGTTCTAATTCGCTGCAAGATGGTTGCACAAGCCTGGGTTCCGATCCGAAATACATAACCTAATGTAGCGTGCGAAGCGTCAAGTGGCTATCCCTAGACGTTGGTCGTAAGTTGGCAGTTTTGCTTTGACACGCCTCAAGCCGGTCGCTAGCCTTCGCTTATTCAATGTTACCGGTAACAAAAAGCCGGTCATTTTATGAGTAATTAACAACAATCAGTATTTGGAGATACGCTATGACAGCTATTTGGCGCAGCACGCTCACTCTGGTCGGCGCGACCACTCTGACCTTCGGTGTGGCCCATGCCCAGAGCCCAGAACTGTCTGATCCACCTGAAATTGAAGGCGAGGTAGTGGCTGACCACGGTTCGCATACGCTACGCATGGGCATTGGCCTGGCGGAAAGCTCGCCGCAGTTTCTCTCAAGCAAGTATTTCGGTGAAATTCTTGAGCAGCGCACCGACGGGCGTATCACCGTTAACGTTTTTCCTAACAGTCAGTTAGGAGATGACGTGCAAATGCTGGAAATGCTGCAAACTGGCACCCTGGATATGACTTATCCTTCTAGTTCGGCTACCACTGGTTATGTGGCTGAATTGGCCGCTTTTGATTTGCCGTTCCTACTACCAAGCCGCGAAGCTGCTGTGGCCGTAATGCAGAGCGATGTAGCCCAGGGAATGCTCGACGCTTTTGAAGGCACTGGTCTTAAGGCACTCGCTTTCTCTGAGAATGGCTATCGCCAGCTCTCCAACAGTGCTCGCCCGGTAGAGGCACCGGAAGATGTGGCTGGTTTGGATGTGCGTGGTTTAAGCGTACGCACGATGGAAAACCCGGTGCACCTAGCAATTTGGCAAGCGCTCGGCGCTAACCCAACGCCGATGGCCTTTGGTGAGCTGTTCTCCGCCATGGAGCAGGGCGTTGTCGACGGCCAGGAAAATCCTTGGAGCACCATCCTGACCTCTAACTTCAACGAAGTGCAGGATTACGGTACTGAAACGCGCCATGTCTATACGCCGTTTATCATGATGCTTTCTGAGCGCACCTGGGACCGTATGGCACCTGAGTACCAAGAGCTTGTATTAGAAGCGGCGCGTCAGTCTGCCGACTACGAAATTCAGCTCTCCGCTGAATACGATGATTGGTCACGTGACCAGCTAGAAGAGCGCGGTATGCAAATTACTCGCCTGAACGATGAGCAGCTAGCCGCTTTCCAAGAGGCCGTTCAGCCGGTTTATGCAGAGTGGGCGCCGCGTATTGGCGAAGATCTGATCGCTGACATTCAACAAATTGTTGAAGACAGCAGCAACTAAACCTAACGGTTAGCGCGACACCGGGCAGGCATTGTGCCTGCCCGGTGTGTCAGTGCTCTTGGAGCTTCTATGTCACCCTCCGCTACGCCTCCTAATACCTCGATGCCACCTAGTGCATCTACACCGCTTGAAGATCCGTCGGTGTATCTTGATGACCCCAACCGCAAACTATTGGAAATCGATACCGATACTCGGCAAGGACCAGCCCCGTTTCGCTGGCTGACCTTAGCGATGGAGTATCTGATCGGGGCGATTTTAGTCGCGCTGATCGTGTCGGTGTCCAGCAATGTGGTGGGCCGTTCGCTGTTCAATCACTCATTGCCGTGGGCCGACGAGCTGGCACGCATGCTCTTTATATGGCTGGTGTTTATAGGTGCCGCTGCTGCGTTTTCGCGCTACGAGCATATTGCCGTCGATGCATTAGTGCGACGCCTGCCGCTGCGTTTGGCGCATATGCTTTATCTGCTGCAGCACCTGATTATCACCGGTTTGATGGTGGTAATGATGTGGGGAGGCTATCAAGTGTTAACCCGCTCAAGCGGGCGTTCGGCGATTATGGGCGTACCGTTGAGTGTGTTGAGCCTCTCACTGGTGCTGTGCGTCACTTTTATTGCGGCGGTATCGGTTTGGCGGATGTGGGTCAGCCTGAGCGTCATTCGCCAACCTGAGCAGGAGCGCTAATCATGCTATGGATTTTTCTGGCTATTTTAATGGCTTCCATTGTTATCGGGTTGCCGATCGCTTTCGGGCTTGGCGTTGCCGCGCTGGTCATGGCGGTGCTTTCCGATATTCCGCTGTCGATCATGATTGAGCAGTCTATCCGTGGTGTGAACAGCTTTCCGCTGTTAGCGATCCCTTTCTTTATTTTGGTCGGTGAGGTCATGAGCAATGGCGGCATCGCGCGCCGTTTGATGGAGCTGGCCGGTGCGCTGGTTGGCTTTATGCGTGGCGGATTAGGGCAGGTAGCGATTACCGGGTCAATGTTCTTTGGTGGGATTAGTGGTTCAGCGGTGGCAGATACGGCGGCGACCGGGGCGATGATGATCCCCTCTATGAAGCAGCAGGGCTATACCGCGGCTAACGCCACGGCGATTAATACCGTTTCATCGGTCATTGGGATCATTATCCCGCCATCGATTCCGCTGATTCTTTACGGCATTGTGACTGAAACATCCATTAGTCGCCTGTTTATCGCCGGTATCATTCCTGGCCTGTTGATTGGCTTTGCGCTGATGGTGACTACTTACATTCTCGCCAGTAAGCAGGGCGGCGGAGTGCGCCAGTTCAGTTGGGATCGCCTATGGAAAGCCTTCAAGGATGCTTGGCTTGCGCTAGTGCTACCGGTGATTGTCATTGGCGGTATTATTGGTGGGGTATTTACAGCTACTGAGGCCGCTGTCGCTGCGCTGCTCTATTCGCTCGCCATTTCGCTGGTGGTTTATCGCGAATTCAAGCTTAAAGAGCTAGGTGGCATGCTGATTCGTACCGCACGTTTAACCGGTATGGTGATGATGCTGCTGGCATTTGCGACGGTGATTGCTTGGTTCTTAACGATTAATATGGTGCCGCAAACGCTGGTGCGCCAAGTGCAGGCCATCACGCAAGAGCCTTTTTTGCTGTTGTTGATTGTGGCGACCTTACTGCTGCTGGTAGGTTTTGTCATGGACTTAACCCCTGCTATGGTCATTATGGCGCCGATGCTGGCACCGATTGTCACCTCCGTAGGTATTGATGCCGCCTACT
>JAMCZP010000222.1:2602-3525 GCA_023485185.1 Gammaproteobacteria bacterium | reverse complement strand
CATTTATGCACAAGTCACCGGTAATGAAGCCATTGTGAGTATGGTGAGCCTGGGCTTTGGGATTGGCGTGGTGCCCAAAATCGTCCTCGACAATAGTCCCTTGGTGGATCGCATCCGTGTGCTCGACGTGACGCCGGAACTGGAACCCTACGATATCGGTTTGTTTACCCTAAAGAAGAACCTAAAAAATCCATTGGTCGATGCGTTTTGGAGCTTAATGTAAGCCCTGGGCACTGTTTTAGTGATTCGACAACGGCTTAACCCCCAAATGATAATCACCGTACCGTCAGTTTGGAATTAGCTCTGCCAGCCTGATATTCGCTCCCGTAGGAGGGAGCTTCAGCTCGCGAATGTTTAGGCTACTAGCATGCTAAAACCAAGGGGGTGCCTACGGCACCCTTCGCGCTCTGAAACGCCCTCCTACAAAGTGGATATGGCTTAGTGGTTTCACTCTGGAAAATCAGAGGTTGAGCTCTATGAAAACTAAAGACTTCGATCAAAAATTTGACGAAGGACAGGAAGATATTATTGATGATATTGACCTCTCCTCGGCGCGCCGCGTCAACCAGGAACAAAAACGTATCAACGTTGATTTTCCCGCATGGGTTGTTGAATCGCTGGATCGTGAGGCAGCGCGCATTGGTGTCACCCGTCAATCGATCATCAAAGTGTGGCTGGTTGAGCGTCTCCAGACAGAGGCTATGAACAAGTCATTCAATGGTGACACCACAGGTGGTACACGTTAGTAAAGCCTGTGCGGCTATGGTGGGATACTTGGTGCTCTTGCGAGAGCTGCCTGCATCCCAGTCACAGCCAATAAAGTAAGCTCCTCTTCTAGAGTCGACTATTTCCAACACGTATTACAACTTCCAGCACGCTGCCCAGTGCTGTTGGCCAAGCACTTTGGCGGGCGGCACTTTTTG
>JAMCZP010000222.1:0-2592 GCA_023485185.1 Gammaproteobacteria bacterium | reverse complement strand
CGACAACAGTCCCTTGGTGGATCGCATTCGTGTACTCGACGTGACCCCGGAACTAGAGCCCTACGATATTGGTTTGTTTACCCTAAAGAAAAACCTAAAAAATCCATTGGTCGATGCGTTTTGGAGCTTAATGTAAGCCCAGCCCTACGCCCTGGTTTTAGCCAACCGCTTAACCCCACATATCTGCTAAAAGCTGAATAGCGAGACTCAGTTTTCCAGTGCGCGGGGCTGGCGTACTTGGCGGGTTTAGGATGCCTTTACGATTTCACGCCTTACAACTTCCAACACGCAGCCCAGTGCTGTTGGCCAAGCACTTTGGCGGGCGGCACTTTTTGCTGGCACTCTTCGGTTGCCAGCGAACAACGTGGTGCAAAGGCGCAGCCTGGGGGCGGCGAGGCCATATCTGGCGGCGAGCCGGGTATGGCGCTGAGGCGTTCGCCTTTTAACTCGCCAGAGGCGCGGGATTGCATCAGCCCTATGGTGTAGGGGTGACGCGGTGCGCGAATAATTTCATCGACACTGCCGGTTTCCACTACTCGGCCTGCGTACATCACCGCGATGCGGTCGGATATCTCGTTGGCGACGCCCATATCATGGGTAACAAAAATAACCGACATACCTAGCTCGCGCTGCAAATCACGTAGCAGTAGTAGTATCTGTATTTGAACAGTCGCATCTAGCGCGGTCGTAGGTTCATCGGCCAGTAACAACCGGGGCCGACAGGATAGCGCCAGGGCAATCATGGCCCGTTGGCTCATACCGCCTGAAAGTTCATGGGGGTAGTTGGATAAGCGCCGCTTCGCTGATGGGATACGCACCAGCTCAAATAACTCCAGCGCCCGGGCTAACCCCTCCGCATGGCTGACGCCTTCATGGCGGCATACGGTCTCGGCAATTTGATCTCCAATGCGGAAGACAGGATCAAACGCCAGCATCGGCTCCTGAAAAATCATTGAGGTGGTAAAGCCTCGGTAAGCCGAGAGCTCACGCCGCGACATCGCCAGAATGTCTTGCCCGGCGACCTTTATATGCCCTTCGATGGACGTTCTACGTTCTGGTAAAAGCCGCATCAGTGCGCGCAATGTCACGCTTTTACCAGAGCCACTTTCGCCTAGAATCGTTAATACCTCGCCCTTGGCAAGGGTCAGGTCAACGCCATTCACAGCCTGCACGCAGCGCCCAGGCGAGCGAAAGTGAACTTTCAAATTTTGCACATCGACTAGCTGTTCGCTTGGGGCAGCAGCGTGCTGCGCCTCCTCGGGAATGGTCTGATAATCCACGGGACTAGGGGCCGTCATGACGTTACCTCCTCAGCAATAGGCGTGGTTGCTAACGCCTGTACCTCGCCTGCCCGCCAGCATGCCGAACGGTGCTGAAGGCGCCCTGCCTGCATACCGCTTAGCGGTGCTAATTCGGGCTCTTCTTCACGACACTTATCGATAGCCATGCTACAGCGCGGGCAAAAACGGCAGCCTGGGGGTAGGTCAATGGGGTTGGGCGGGTCACCCGCCAGAGGTGCAACCTGGGTGCGATTATCAGGGTCCATTGAAGGCATTGCTGACATTAAGGCCCGGGTATAGGGGTGAGCAGGTGCATTATAAAGTGACTCACTCTCGCCCATTTCAGCCACTCGCCCTAAGTACATGACCATGACACGGTCACTGATATAGCGCACCACGTTAAGGTCATGGGAAATAAACAGATAGGTCAGGCCGTACTCTTGCTTAAGATCAATCAACAAGTTGAGGACTTGCGCCTCTACCGATTTATCCAGTGCTGATACCGCTTCATCAAGAATCAACAGCCGCGGCTCAAGTGCCAAGGCACGGGCAATATTGACCCGCTGACGCTGCCCACCAGAAAGCTCATGGGGGTAACGGCTAGCGAATTGATTGGGGAGCAAGCCCACTTGATCAAGCAGCTTGCGCGCTCTTGCATTGGCCTCTTTCTTGCCAAGACCATGCACCTGGGGCCCAAAGGCAATCGACTCCTCAACGCTCATACGTGGATTAAGCGAGGCGTAGGAGTTCTGAAATACCATCTGCACTTGCCGACGCATTTCACGTATCGACAAGCCGCCTGGTTTACCTACCGGGTCACCATCGAAAATCACTTCCCCCGCATCGGGGCTCAGAAGCTGCATTAATAGACGCGCAGTGGTTGATTTACCACAACCAGATTCACCTACGATGCCCAGGGTTTCACCCTTTAACACATCAAAGTCAACGCCATCCACTGCGTGTACCTGGCTCACGGGGCGGCCGAAAAAATCTTTTTTAATCACAAAATGCTTACGCAGCGCCTTCACACTAAGCAGTGGCTGCGCAGCCCCTCCTCTATCGCGGCTATCTAATGGTTTTTTCAACGGTAGAGGAGACTCAACAGAAACACGTTCAGCGTTCATAATTTGACATCCATAGCAGAGCGCAGACCATCGCTGAGCGTGTTGAAGCAAATCGACACCGTAAAAATCATCACCCCTGGCAGAATCGTAATCCATAGATTTACGTAGATGGCATCACGTAAGGTATTGAGCATTAACCCCCACTCGGGCATTGGTGGCCGTGCACCTAAACCGAGAAACGAGAGCCC
>JAMCZP010000155.1:8021-17715 GCA_023485185.1 Gammaproteobacteria bacterium | reverse complement strand
CAGCGCCTTCAGCGGGAAGCTGTGCGATATCACGCCAGCCCCCCATATGAGTAACAATGTCGCCCACTTTCAAACGTGAATCGTTTGATGCAATGATCTCGCCAATGGCACCGCCTTCCATCGGCTTGCCGAGTTCAAATGGTTCCACATAAGTGCGAATGCCGCTCATGCGGCCACGCATGTAAGGATCCACGGAGAGCCAGCGATTGCGAATGCGTACTTCACCTTCGGCGAGGTCAGGCAAGGTTTGCGTTTCCAGATTAAAGAGAGCGCGATCGGGTAAGCCGTTGGGGTAATCGGTAAGCGTATAAAATTGTGACTGCATCAGTGCCTCCTGCGAATACTTGGCGTTTTGAGATACGCGCGATGGATTCCTTGCAGCATAGAGACCATTAGCCTGCTTGCAAGTTCGCTTTGTCGCTGGAAGAGTAGGTGCAAAAAAACAGGGCGAACCATTTCTGGTCGCCCTGTCTGTATTTGTGTTGACTGGTTTACTGTCGCGTTGATTAGGCTAAGGGGTATCACACACCAACCAAGAATGTGTTATCCGTTAATCCAGCAGCGTTACCATCACCGGTGCTGTGCCGCGGCGAATCATGCCAAGTTCGCGCGCCGCTCTTTTGGATAAATCAATGATCCGACCTTTAACAAAAGGACCACGATCATTTATCAGTACTTCAACTTCTTGCCCCGTATCGGGTCTTGTTACTAGCACCTTGCTACCTAAAGGTAAGCTAGGGTGCGCAGCGGTGAGTGCCTGCTGATCAAATGAGTCGCCGCTGGCAGTGGTGGCTCCTTGAAAACGGTCACTGTAAAAGGAAGCAACGCCTTCCTGTGTTTCCGCTGATGTATCATGTGCAAAAGCACTATTAGCAGCGCTCGTAGCTATTAGCGCTGCTAAGCAAATCGTTCGGACTATTCGTTTTTGGGCTCCCATGGGAGTACCTCAGTTTACGTATTGCGAAACTCGCATTCATTGATGAGGTGCTTGATAGGCTTGATGATAGTACCTGTGTCTTTTCGGATCGGCAAGCTTTAAGAAGATCGGCACAATTAGCTTCAAATCAGAGATTTTTTATCGTCGATTAAGTACCCTTGTGTTTCAGTTACTTATTGCAGCGGGTATGAATATCGCCAAAGGTAATTTTTTGTGCAATGCAGTATTTTTCATGAAACGCTCACTTGAAATTAATAAGCGTTTTATAATCAGAGTTGCTTAATTACTTAATATTTGTCATTGCGACTTATCAAGGAACCGCTCATGGCTAAATCTTCTTCACTCAGCTTTATTCTGGTGGCAGTGGGTGGCGCTGCTGTTGGCTTTTTAGCCGCACAGACTCTTCCTTTGAGCGCTGAAGAAGTGCCACAGGAGGAAGCTGAACAAACTCAGCAAGCTGAGGCTATTGCCAGTCTAGAAAGGTTAACCGTGGATGAGCGCCTGCGCGGTGAAATTACTTCCGCTAGCGAGCTAAACGGCAAAGATGGTAGCCGTTTCAATCGCTACGCGCTTTCGCTTGAAGAAGATGACATCGTTGAGATTTCGCTTAGCGGGGCATTGCAAGGTGTTGTGGCACTTTATGACGACCAGCTACAGCTACTCGATCTCGATAATGCTGCCACTGTTCGCCACCGCGTTGATGAAACTGGCGACTATGTCGTTGTCGTGAGTGGTAATGATGCACACAGCTATGGCCCTTTCACTGTTAATACCCGTGTTGTCGAACTTACCGATGCGGATAGTGTGACCGTGGGGCAGCCCGTCGATAGCTGGCTGCAAGGCTCCTCCCGTGAAATTTCCCTGACGATTGAGGAAGCAGGCCTTTATCAGCTGGAAATGCGCTCTGACGATTTTGACGCTTATTTGGAGATCGCAGGTCCGAATGGCTATGCACGTGAAGACGATGACAGTGCTGGTAATTTAGATGCGCGTATTGCTGATTTCCTCGCGCCAGGTGAATACACACTGACTGCACGCAGTGCTTATGGCGACGGAAATGGCGTTTATACGCTATCGGTAGAGCCCCATGAGCTGCCAGGGAATGGTGAGTTGCGTAACGACGGTGCTCTCACTCCGGATGACTCGCTAAATGGCTGGTACAGTGGTCAAGAACTGAACTATCAAGTCGAAATTGAAGAAGCCGGAATGTACCAAATAGAGATGCGTTCCAACGACGTAGACTCTTATTTAGTACTTGAAGGGCCTAACGGTTATTACCGTGAAGATGATGATAGCGCAGGTAATTTAGATGCCCGTATTGCAGATTTTCTGATGTACCAAATAGAGATGCGTTCCAACGACGTAGACTCTTATTTAGTACTTGAAGGGCCTAACGGTTATTACCGTGAAGATGATGATAGCGCAGGTAATTTGGATGCCCGTATTGCAGATTTTCTGGCACCTGGCGTCTATGAGCTAACTGCACGCACTGCTTACGGACAGAGCAGTGGCATGTTCACGCTCTCTATGCAGCCACATGATATGCCCGACGTTGAGCTCCGTAATGAGGGGGTGCTCAACCCTGACGAGTCGATTAACGGTTGGTACAGTGGCGAGCCATTAACCTATCAATTAGAGGTAGCAGAGAGCTCACTCGTCACTATCGAAATGCGCTCCTCGGATTTTGATACTTTTCTAGAGCTTAGTGGCCAAGGCGTTGCGGCGAGTGACGATGACGGCGCAGGTGGTACCGATTCACTACTTGAGGAGCGCCTGTTACCCGGGACTTACACGGTTAGTGCGCGTGGTTTCAGTACCATGGGAAGCGGTTTGTTTGAGCTAAACGTCAGTATGGAACCGACGGATATTGCTCCTGAACTGTAATTCTTAGTTTTTTGGCAGTAATGTCTCACGCCCTTGTCGCTGGTAGCGGCAGGGGCGTTTAAGTTTGTCTAATATTGTTGTGAGCAAAAAACCAGCGGTTAGGAAAAGGCAGGCATTATTGCGTGCCGTATAAACAGGGAGAAAAAAATGCTGAAACCTAGTGGATGGCTATCGGTGGCGGGTGTATTACTGCTTGCTGGCTGTCAAAGCCAAGAAAAAAAGGCAGATGTGGTGCGTCCATTAATCTATCAATCGCCAGAAAAGCACTACATAGCCTCCAATTGTGCGGCAGAAAAGTGTTCTGAAGTCCAGATTGAAGCGCTTGAGTTTCCGCAATCTCCAGCGTTAACTGAGCAGCTGCGTCTTCGCCTATTAGCACTAGCCACTGGCGTAACGGAGGGAAGCAGCGATCCTGCCCAAGCGTGGGATGCCTACGCACAGGACTTTTTTACGATGGCTGAAGAGGACCGTCGTATATTGCCGGAGTTTATGGCTAGCGAAGCGCAAATGAAAGCACAGGTTTATACGCAGTATAACGACCTGCTCATTATTGAACTTACCAGTTATGTGTATCACGCAGGCCAAGCTCATGGCCTGCCGATGACGCAGTTTATGGTGATTGATGAGCGTGACCATCACGTGGTGAGCTTTGAGGACATGCTCAAGCCGGGTCAAGAAAGCGCTTTTCAGGCGGCGCTCAGTCAAGCGCACCAACGTTGGATTGAAGAGCTAGAGCAGGACGAACAGTTCGTCACACATTGGCCGCTTAGCGAAAGCCGTAATGTTGCACCCACGCCCGAAGGGTGGGTGGTGAAATATAACGTGTATGACATTGCCCCCTACGCCGTTGGTCAGCCCGAACTGCTGATTCGTAACGACGAATTGGAAGGCATTGCCGAGCCGCGTTATTTGAACCTGTAGCCCTTTTAACCTGCTTTAAGGCAACCCACCACGACCAGCACTGCGGCCATGGGCAGGCGCCAGTCCAGCACGCTCATGCCCGCCAGTACGAGTAGTAGCGCGGCCAGGATAGGAACGCCATACGCTAAGCTGCCTACTAGGCTTGCATGCCCCCAGCGCAGTGCTTTATCCCACGCCACCATGGCCACTCCGTAAGGGCCTAAGCCCAGCGCAATCCCTGCTAGCAGGGCTTCACCGCTGGGTAATGGGAGAGGGCCTTCAAGTAGCAGGCTGGCTGCTACTGCAATGGCGCATGCGATGAGCAGCAACCTGGGCAGTAGCCGAGTTAATGCCACGGGTGCCGCCTGACCTAACCATGAGTAGAGTGCCCAGCAGCAGGCCGCCATGAGCGCTAACCCATAACCTATGGTAGCTCCCCCCAGACCTCCACTGATTGCTTGGGGCACGAGCAGTAGCGCCGCGCCTGAAAATGCAATCAGCGCGCCTAATACACCGCTTAACCGCAAGCGTCCGAAACGGCTCCATTGGCTAAGTAGTACAAACAAGACTGGCCAAGTGTAAGTGATCAGGGCTGCTTCAGCGGCTGGTGCTAAACGCATTCCAATAAAGTAGGTGCTAACAGCGCCAAAAATGAGCAGCGGTATGCCCACCCAAATGCTGAACTGCCATGCTGCCCCGCAGGCCGCTACATTGGCACGACGGCTGAGCGGTAATGTCGCCAGTGCACCCGCTAACAGGGTGACGGCCGTTAGTTGTAGTGGCGGTGTGGTGCGGGCAAATTCGGCTAATAGCGGAGCCGCGCTCCATAACATCACGGCCACTAACGCTCCATAACATCACGGCCACTAACGCCGCGCCAACACTGTACCAACGTGGCAATAAGGCGGGGGAGTGAACGGGATGCATAGGTGATCTCCTTGATTAGTGCATATGCGGGGCAGCATACTCACTAACAAAGCATCACAATATCGATCTTTATTGATCAGTTATATCAAGGTTGGTGATATATGCGCGCTCCTACGTTAGACCTAACACTGCTGCGTACGCTGGTTGCGATTGCAGATACAGGCAGTGTGACCGCCGCCGCAAAACGCTTGGCTTACACCCAATCCACCGTGAGCATGCAGTTACAACGGTTAGAAGCTCAGTTAGCGCTTAGCTTACACGAGCGGGAGGGGAGGCGAATCCGCTTTACCTCAGAAGGAGAGCGCTTACTAAGCCATGCGCGCCGGCTGTTAGCGTTAAATGATGACGCATGGAGCGACATGCAGGCGCGTCAAGTAACGGGGGATCTCACGCTAGGTATTCCCGAAGATTACGCCTCCCTTTTGCCCTCAGTGTTTGCTTATTTTCATCAGCTTTATCCCGCCGTTGGCTTGAAGGTGATTTGTGGTACCAGCGTGCATTTAGTTGAACAAGTAAAAGCCAAGGAGTTAGATATTGCGTTGGTCACCCGCCAGCGTAACTCGCCCGGGGGCGATGTAATTCGCCGTGAGCAGTTGATTTGGGCGGTGGGAGTTAATCATCAGCCGCTACTGAGCGACCCGCTACCACTGGCGCTCTACTCACCAGGCGCGGATGTGTTTCGTGAAGTGGCAGAGCAAGCGCTGCAAGCTGCCGGGCGCAGTTGGCGTGTGGCCTATACTAGCCAATCCATGGCCGGGTTGGCGCCTATTGTGACCGCAGGATTAGCGGTGCTGGTAGTCACACGCAGTATGCTGACGCCTGCGCTAAGGCCTTTAGATGAAAGCAGTGGCTTACCTGCGCTGCCTATGATTGAACTAGCGCTGCACCGTGCACCTCACCGTCCTTCTGAGCCTGCACGGCGATTGGGAGAATTAATACGTGAGCAGCTAGCAGCCTCATCAGAAGCGCTATAAGGTAGAGGTTATTGATCCTTAAGAGGACAATAATGCCGATAGTGGCTATTCAGCCGTTCTCGCACGATGTTTTAATCAGCGAAAGGGGAAGTTACTGACTAGAATGAAGAACAAATCAATAAGCTTAGGGAGCAATAAATGCACGAATTAGATCATTATATTTACCCGCATCGCATACTTCACTGGTTAGTCGCAGGTGCGGTGTTGCTCTCTTTAGCCAGCGGTTTAACGCTTGGCTTTCTGGGCTTTGAGCGTACCCTGGAGCTGTTAGGCAATACGCTGACGAACCTGCTCTACACCAGCCATAAAACGCTCGGCGTGGTGATATTACTGTTAATGACGCTGCGCATTATTACCCGTTTGGCCTTTGTTGTACCTGACCATGAGCCGCCATTAAATGCATTTGAGCGAATTGTTAGCACTAGCGTTCACCATCTGCTCTATCTGGCGCTGGTGGCTATGCCTTTGATAGGGTGGGCCGCGACGGCCAGCGGTGGCTTCCCTGTCGAATTCTTCCATTGGCATCTACCAGGCTTGATTGGCGAACACCCTGAGCTTTCCGAGCAGCTATTCATGTGGCATGAACGGCTTGGCTGGGTCATCTTAGGGTTGGTGGTACTGCATGTGGCGGGCGCGCTTTTCCACTGGAAAATTAAGCGCGATAACGTGATGAAGCGTATGAGCTTGTTTGATTGAGGGCCTGATTGAGTGGTTTGATTAACTACCTTGATGGAGCAGCGAAGGATGGTAGGCAACAGGGAGCGACAACGTTATGGGGCTGCAAATCGCCTTTGTTATTGGATTGGCGGCCATTCATCTCTATGCAGGTAAACTACAGCGCTTGAATGCTTTACCCCGCAGTGCCTGGCTCTCTTTTGCAGGTGGCGTCTCTGTTGGCTATGTGTTTATCCATATTTTCCCAGCGCTGAGCGATGCTCACCAAACCATAGAAGAGCATGGGCCGCTGGTTTATCTGGAACACAATGCCTATATTGCGGCGCTGCTTGGGCTAGGCGTATTTTATGGCTTGGAGCAAGTTGCCAAACAGCATACCCGTCGCGATCGCCCACGAACGGTAGCCTCACCGCAGCGCTTAAAGGGCGTTTTTTGGATCCATATCGCCTCATTCTCACTGTATAACGCGCTGATTGGCTATCTGTTGGTTTACCGAGACAATCAGCTCCCAGAGGTCGCGTTTTTCTTCCTGGCAATGGGCTTTCATTTCTTGGTTAATGACCACGGCTTGGCACAGCACCACCGACACAGCTACTTGGCACAAGGCCGCTGGGTGTTAGCCGCTGCGGTAGTGATAGGCTGGTTGGTGGGTAATACTTTTGAAGTGACGGAAGCGGTTATCGGTTTACTGTATGCCTTTGTTGCAGGTGGGCTGGTCTTAAACGTATTAAAAGAAGAGTTGCCTGAAGACCGCCATAGTCGATTCTGGCCATTCGCTGCGGGTGCGGCCACCTGTGCTGCGCTGTTGTCATTCTCTTAGTGAAAAGTGTTATGGAGCGCCGCGCTGCGCGCAGTTGTCGTAGAAGGCGATGGTCGCGGGCCAATCACTGAACACCCCGATAACGCCCACATCATTTACCAGGGCGTCCAGGGTGATTAATTTGTCACCGTCACGCTGAATAACATCCTCCGTTGTACTGTGATACCACTGACCACCATCCGCTAATGGCCCTGAACGCTCAAGTGTCCAAGCGATCATGCTAAGCCCTGCTTCACGGGCGCGCTGCGCATAAAGTGATGGCTGTAGGCGTTTCTCTTGATCATCATTACCGAAATTCGGGTTAGCTTCTAGCAGCATCCAAGTGGGAGGCGCAATAATCTGAACGCCGCTGTCTGCCAGTGACTGCATACTTGGCTGCCACGTATCGGGGTTCGTGTGATCAAAGGATTCATCGCTATAGCGGCCATCCAGGTACACGGCTTGCTGGCCAAATTCCGGCTCGTTTTCTATCCAGTAAAGCACATCCTCCAAATTGAACGACTGTGGGTAAACATCGCCTGGGCGAACGCCTGCCGCTTTATACTCATCCAGCATCTTTTGAGCATATGCCTGCTGCGTGAATCCCTGCTCGGTATGGCCTGTAAACGGCATATCGACCTCAGGCACTTTTAGTTCAGGGGTCATCTGCAAACCTAACTGTTTAAACAGTGCAATGCTATCGGCATGGCTCATCAGTGTGCCGCGTGAGGCGTAAAGCTCGGTTCGCCACGCAGGGGTGCCTGCCAGATACTCTTGCAAGTGGGTGGCGTCAGTATTCACGCCCTCCATGGCGCCTTGCAGGCTGCGAAACTCAGCCAGCGTAATGTCACTTGTGCAGCAGCTAATATCGGCTGCATTGGTGAGTTCGCCGCTGGTGTCATCAAAGGCGGGTGGCACACTGCATCGCTCAGCAAGCTCAGTTTCGACAATATTGGTGGTGAAATGTAAGTCACACTGGGAGTGGCGACAGACAAGCTCTTCGTCGGCGGTGAAGGCAACATCGCACTCCATAATTCCAGCGCCGCCTTGAGCGGCCGCAATGTAAGACTCAAGGGTATGCTCTGGGAACTGTAACGGTGCACCACGGTGACCAATGGCAATGGGAGAGCGCTGCCACTGAGCCTGCTCGGCTGCACAGGCCAATAAAGAGGCTTTTAAAGCGCGTTCGTGATCGTTCGCCGCGCTCATGTCATTGACCAAGAACAGTGGGCGCGGCCCTAAAGTTACCTGTTGTGCGGCACTCACCAGAGCGTCATCCCAGGATTGTGAGCTAGTCGTTGCTTGAGCATTAGACGCTTCTTGTGCGTAGGCGGCATGGGCAGCCAGTAGGCCACCTGCTATTAGCAGGGTAAATAAGGAGGCTGATGACGTCATTTATAAAGTTCTCTGTGCCGACAGATGCATAATTTGAGTGTAGACGTGTTAGTAGCCACTTCAATCTTTATATAAATGACCTGCTCTTCAAATGATGGTGTTTAAATCAAGATTATTAAAGGTAAATGAAAATCACTTCTTTATTGACTTGGCGCTTCAGTCCGTCACAATTTGCCGCTTATATCGCCATGGTGGAAGTCAATAATGGAGCTGCTGCGCTTAGTATTTCGTCACTATCGCTGGCCTTTTTTAGGTGCGATTGGCCTGAGTCTATTGAGTGCTGGGTTGGGGGTAGGCGTGATTGCGTTTATCAATCAGCGCCTGATAGAAGTAGGTAGCCTGACTGCGCTGCCGCAATTTCTAGGCCTGTTAGCGGTACTTCTCGCGGTTACCTTAGCCACCCAGCTGGCACTGACCGTCCTTGGGCATCACTTTGTGTTTGATCTTCGTTCACGGCTGGTGAAGCGGATTCTTGATACTGATATTGAGCGTTTAGAGCAATTGGGCAATGCGACATTGCTCGCCAGTCTGTCCAGTGATGTGCGTAATATCACTATCGGTTTTGTGCGCCTGCCGGAATTGATTCAAGGGGTAGTACTAACGCTTGCCTCGGTCGCGTACTTGGCGTGGCTCTCTCCGCAAATGGTGGTGATCACCGTGCTGTGGATCGCGTTTACCATGGGCGTGGGCTGGTGGTTGGTCTCTAAGGTATATCGCCATTTTCACCTCGTGCGTGAAAGCGAAGACAGTCTGTATAAAGATTTCCAGGCGGCCATTGAAGGGCGCAAAGAGCTGGCATTGAACCGCGACCGTGCACGGCGTTTTTTTGATGAACGCTACACTGCCAATGCGCGGGACTATCGTCACCATATCATCCGTGCCGACACCTACCATTTAAGCGCCAATAACTGGTCAAACATTATGATGTTAGGTGCCATCGGCGTGGTGTTTTTTCTTTCCAACGGGCTTGGCTGGGCGAACACTACGGTGGCCTCCACGTTTGCGTTGACGCTGCTGTTTCTGCGTACGCCGCTGATACAAGCGGTGGGCGCATGGCCAACACTGATTAGTGCTCAGGTCGCTTTCGATAAGTTGAGCAGCCTGGAATTGGCCGAGTACCAGCCAAGCTTCGCGGTTGACGATACGCTGGCCGATTGGCGGCACCTTGAGCTGGTCGATGTCAGCTATCACTACCCAAACACT
>JAMCZP010000155.1:3341-7685 GCA_023485185.1 Gammaproteobacteria bacterium | reverse complement strand
CGGGTGATTAACACGCAGCTTTCACAAGGTCAACGCAAGCGCCTAGCACTGCTGCTGGCGATTGCCGAAAAGCGCGATATCTTATTGCTGGACGAATGGGCGGCAGATCAGGATCCGCAGTTCCGGCGGCTGTTCTACCGCGAGCTGTTACCCTATCTTAAGGCGATGGGTAAAACCGTGTTTGCCATCAGTCATGATGATAGCTATTTCGTGCATGCTGATCGTTTATTAGAGATGTCGAAAGGACAGCTAACAGAGCTAAAAGGCGAGCAGCGGGCGCGAGCAAGTGAAGATGCAGTGGCACAGATTAATAGCTAAACAGCGTTTATCAGGCGGTTTGCTTGGCGCGCTTGCGCGCCTCAAGGTCGCAGCCTTCCAGTGGGCAGGTCCCGCAAGTATCAAATTCATCTAACAGATAGCGCAGGCAGCACAGCTTGCGCACCCGCTTTACCTCTTCACTGCCCTTAGGCGTAAAGTAGCGCACCGGCTGAAACAGTGGGTTGCGCTTGCCGTTGGGTAGCGTAGGTGTTGCTAGCAGCGCCTTAGCTGCGTCGAGCGCCGCGTCATTAACAAGCGGATGCTCGGCGAGAGCATTGACATAATAATCCAGGTAACCCCCCGCATTGCTCCAGAATACCCGCTGCGCGGCACCCGAGATTTCCGCCAACTGTTCAATCAACGGTGCCCAGTGCTGCTCAATCAAGCTGGCAAAGCGCTCAAACGGCGCTTGGGTGGTGAGCGCGGTGCCTTCGTGGGGTAGCCAAAGCCGGGAAGTCGCGCCTTTTTCATTAAAGATAACCTGCACATTATCCAAGCCTACCGGCAGGTCGCGATTGAGCAGCAGGTTAGCGGCCAATGCAGGCACAGTGAGGGCGCTGAAGTGCCATTTAGACCAAATCGATATGATGGCGCGTTGGTCGCCGCCGGGATACTGTTCAGCGAAACGGGCGAGATCTTTTTGCAACCAACTAGCATTACGCCAGCGTGCCGCTTTAAACGCCTGCAACGGCGGTGTGCCGCCAATTAAAGGCGGCGTAAAGTTAGCCAATGACCCCGTGTAGCAGGTGGCCAATGAGGGCTCGAATATTTGCGGCTGACGCAGGGCAAGGGGCATTGCAGAACTCCAACACAGGGCGCTGGGGAAGTAATCTTTTGTCAGGTTAAACGATAATGCATATCAATTGAAGTAATTTGTTGAGAATGAATACGTTTTAAACAGGGTGACTACGTTTTAAACAGAAAGCGCGCGTTAAGCATTATTGGGCAAAGGCGATATTGTGCTCACCGTTAGGGTGTTTCATGACCTGCATGGGGAGGCCATAAATAGCTTCCAGGGTGCTATCACACATCATATCCCCAGGCGTGCCATGGGCCAGTAAGCGGCCGCTGTGTAGCGCCATTAGTTCATCACAGTAGCGGGATGCCATATTGATATCGTGCAGCACAATGATCACCCCGAGATTGAGTTCATCGCAAAGCTTACGGATCAGCGCCAGTACTTCCATCTGGTGGGCGATATCCAGCGCCGCCAGCGGCTCATCGAGTAGCAGAAAACGGCTACCCTGAGCGAGCAGCATGGCAAGCCATACCCGCTGGCGCTCGCCGCCTGAGAGCGTGTCGACTAAGCGGTCAGCAAACGCCTCGGTATGGGTGAGCGCTATGGCACGCTCCACAGCATCTTTATCTTTTTGCGTGTGGCGGCCTAGTAGCCCGTGCCATGGGTATCGGCCAAAGCCTATTAGTTCGCGGCCAGTCAGGTTCTCGGCGCTGGGCAAATGCTGCGGCAAGTAAGCGACTTGACGAGCAAACTCACGATTTCCCCAATCACTTAGCGGGCGCTGGTCAAAGTGGATCACACCTTGGTTTACCGGCTGCTGCTGGGCCATCAACTTGATCAACGTCGACTTTCCCGAGCCGTTATGGCCAATCAGGCCGTAAACCTTGCCTTCTTGAAAGGTATGCTCAATGGGCTGCAAAAGTGGCTTACCATTGATTTCAAAGGTGGCACCTTTGACCTCGAACATGACTGACTCCTGGCGATAGGAAGCGTTAAGGCGCTTATTCTAGTGCTAATGGTTATCATTTGTAACCTTGCGAGCCCAATAATTCAGCTATCTCCCACATAGCTACCCCCCGTTATACGTGTAAACACGTCATCTTTGAGCCAAAACCGATGAATCAGCGCCATCACGATGTGGCCGATTACTAACGCCAACAGTAGCCACGAGAGTGGGCTGTGCAGAGCGCCTGCAGGGGCCATCATCCAGGCTATTTCGCGCTCCATTTCGGGGATTAACTCAATGCTGTAAAAGTGAATTGCACCGCCACGGCCATATTGGCGCAGCAGGGCAAAAGCAGGTAGCCAAAGTAGCAGCCCATAGAGCGTTATATGCGAGAGGCGCGCCAATCGGCCATAGGGCGCTTGTGAGCTTGATGGTCGCTGCTTTCGGTTAATCCATAACCAGCCAAGGCGAGCCAACGTAACTAGTAAAATCAGAATACCTAACGACCCGTGGGGCCCAATCCTTGCCAGCAGTAGCGTGATGGTGTTTTCACCTATGGCGCGCCAAGCCAATACAACAATAAATTGAAACGCTACCAATACCGCGGTCAGCCAGTGCAGCGCTCGGCTTACTCTTCCATAATGGCTGGGGGTATCTCGCCAATTAACCATTGGCCTTGCCCTGGCGCCAGTAGCCCATGCTGGTCACGTACTGTTTGGGTAGCCCACACTCGTTAACCAAGTAGCGCCGTAGCTTCATGGCAACCTTGGTTTCAGCGGCGATCCAGGCGTAGAAGGGCGCGCTGTCATCTACGGCAGCTGATTCCCAAAGCGGTTCCTCGCCATCCTCACTATCATCCGTAACAGTCGACGGTTTTCCGCCCAAGGCGATAATTTCTTGCTGCAAATCGATATCACCTAGTGCTCTCCTTAGCAGTTCGCCGTGTTGGCAGCCGGGCTCTGTATCGCGCGCCAGCCAGCGTAGTTTTGCGGCCTGGGGGAGCGGCTGTACATCATCACTGCGGGGCACTTCAAACAGGGCTTCCACCTTTGGCTTTAGCGGAAGGTCAGCAAGGGTTTCCAGAATACCCGCGGCAGCAGGTAGGGCAGTTTCATCGGCGATGATTAAAATCCGGCGTACCCCCTTTGGCGGTTTCCACTCGTAGCCTAGTGTTGGCCCTACTACGTTGGCCACGGGTGCTGTCATGGCCAGTCGGTCGCCTGGCTTGGCACGCCTTGCCCAGCGCGATGCGGGGCCAGTGTCTCCGTGAAGAACAAATTCCACGTCTACCTCGGCCTGTTCTGGGCGAAGGGCGCGGATCGTATAAGAACGCGCAGAGGGGCGCTGGGCATCCGGAAGTGCGCGATAGGCGCTGTACCAGTCATGCTCCTCCAGTTTGGCAATAGCAAATAGTGGATCAAGAGTGCCGCCAGCATCGGGGAAAAACAGCTTAATGCGCTGATCGGGAGCATAGGTCGCCATTTGGCTGACGTTAGGGCCACTGAAGGTAAATTTAACTAATGAGGCACTAACCTGGGTGCGTCTAGCGAGCGTGATATCAAAGAGTTGGTAGCTGGGTTTAGCCGCCATTGCATTATCTCCGCTAACAAAGATGCCAATTGTAGTGCTAATCGTTATCATTTAGAATCGTTGTCAATAATTTAATCTTTAACGTTCTGCAAATATTAAGGCTAAAAAATGACGCTGCTGCCTATCACGCCACCCGTGACGACATGCTCGGCTATTACGCAAGGTTATTTGCCATGCTAGGGGGGCAGCGCATAGGGGGAATGTCCCCAGCGAAAGCGTGCCTATTGCTTAGCCTGCCGATGGTGGTGCTATTTTGGGTGGGGCTACAGGAACAGGGTGGGTTTTCGCTAGGTTTGCAGGCGTTGATAGCGCCCTCTTTTGAGAACGTTGACGAACTGCTGCTCTATTACACTTGGTGGCCACGCCTTTCGATTGCGCTATTAGCCGGGGGTGGCTTAGGGCTGGCGGGTGTATTGATGCAGCAAGTGTTGCGCAACCCATTGGCCTCGCCCACCACCCTGGGAGTAGCGTCGGGCGCTAATCTAGCACTGATGACCGCCACGTTATTGGCTCCGGGGTTACTCATTGTAGGGCGCGAGTGGGTCGCTTTGCTGGGTGGCGCGCTGGCGGTGGGGTTAGTTTTCCTACTTTCCTGGCGGCGTGGCTTGGCGCCTATTGTAGTGGTGCTGGCGGGGCTGGTGGTGAACCTGTATTTGGGCGCGCTATCCACCGCATTGTTGCTGTTTAACCATGAAGCGCTCTCGGGGCTGCTTATTTGGGGCGCGGGATCATTAGCGCAAAACGGCTGGGA
>JAMCZP010000155.1:0-2494 GCA_023485185.1 Gammaproteobacteria bacterium | reverse complement strand
AGCGGCTTTTTGCCCGAACGCTTACTGCTAACCGGGGTGGCGATTAGTGCGCTGTTTGACGCAGTACGCAGCGTGATGCTGGCGGGCGGCGACCCCCGTGGCCAGCAAGTCATCGCCTGGCTGGCGGGCTCTACCTATTATGTGGATGTCACCAATGCGGTGGTGGTGGGGGGAATTGCCGCGGTACTGGCGCTGGTCACGCTGCCCTTTACTCGCTGGCTGGATATTCTGCCCTTGGGCGCACCAACGGCCAAAGCGCTTGGGGTAACGCTGAACCGTGCCCGCCTAGCACTGCTGTTGCTGGTGGCACTGCTCACTGCCTGCGCCACTCTAGTAGTCGGGCCGCTTTCTTTTATTGGCTTGCTGGCGCCGCATATGGCACGGCTGGTTGGCTTCTCCCGGGCAGGGCAGCATCTGCTGGGTGCGGCGTTGATCGGCATGCTGTTGATGGTGCTGGCGGATTGGGTCGGTCGTCAGATTATCTTTCCCTATGAGATACCCGCGGGTTTGGTCGCCTCCCTGATTGGTGGCGCTTACTTTATGTGGGGGTTGCGGCGGTTGTGACAGCCACTTGTTTATCCGAACCGACGGTCTATGACACGGGCTGTCGAGACTCACTCGGCCAGCTCTATCATCACCATCAACCCTGGCTACAACAGTTGCTCAGCCGACGACTGGGCTGTGGTGAGTCGGCGTCTGATCTAGCCCAGGACGCCTTTGTACGCTTGCTGCAAACACCGCGCCATTTGGATAGTTTCGACGGTGCCCGGGCCTATCTGAGTCGCATGGCCAAGGGGCTGTGCATCGATTATTGGCGTCGGCAAGATATCGAACGCGCTTGGCAAGAGGCCATGGCCGCCAGTGGTGAGGCGCATTTACCCTCCGCCGAACACCAGCAGATCGTCATTGAAACACTGTGTGAAATCGACCGCATGTTGGCGCAGTTGCCCGAAAAGGTAGCCACCGCCTTTCTGGCTTCCCAGTTACAGGGAAAACCTTATCGCCAGATCGCCGATGAATTAGGGGTTTCTGAGCGTATGGTCAAAAAATATATGGCCCAGGCGATGCTGCAGTGTGCGTTGATTGAAGCGGGTTTCGAGGCCTGTCTCTAAATGACTGATGCCGCTAGCTCCGATGAAGCCGCTAAACGCCGTGCGCTGGCAGAGGCCGCCAAGTGGTTTGCTGAGTGGCAAGCGGGGGAGATGTCCGCCGCTCAGCGACAGCGCTGGCAGGCATGGCGCGATGCCAATGATACCCATCGTTGGGCTTGGCAGCAGGTAGAAGGGGTAAGCCGCCGATTCACGGATAACTTAGCCCAAGCTGAACGACAAACCGCTGACAGCGTGCTTAGCCTTGCCAGACAACGGCGGCGGGGGCGGCGTCATCTGTTTGGCGGGCTGGCCAGTCTGGCACTGGTTGGCGTTCTTACCGCCGGGCTTTGGTTGAGCACACCGCTACCAAAGCTGGTACAGCAGTGGAGTGCTGATTATCACACGGCCAAGGGTGAAATCAGCCGTATCGTGTTGGAGGATGGCACCCAGGTTTGGTTGGGCAGCGCATCGGCATTAAATATTGAGTACGATCAGGAGCGGCGTCGTTTGGCACTGGTAGCCGGTGAAGTGCTGATTGTGACCGGTGATAACGATCAACGGCCGTTTTACCTGGATAGCCTTAGTGCGCGTCTGACGCCCTTAGGCACTCGTTTTAGTGTGGGCGAGCACTCCTCCGGTGAGCTGCTGGCAGTATTTGAAGGTGCCGTAGCTATCCAGACGCTGGGGGAGGGGCAGCATGGCGGCCAACGGCAGGTGGTCAACGCCGGGCAGCAGGCGTATTACTCAACTGAGCGCATTGGTGAATTCATGCCCGCTGAAGGCCGCCGGGAAGCCTGGATAAGCGGCATTCTCATGGCGGAAAGCATGTCGCTAGCGGCCTTTTTCCATGAGCTTAGCCGCCACCATCATGGCCGCCTTGAGGTGGACCCTGCGGTGGCGGATCTCACCCTGTTAGGCGCTTTCCCACTCAAGGATTTAGAACGCACCCTGGATATGGTTGAGACCACGCTGCCAGTGAAGGTTCGCCGGGTAATGCCCTGGTGGATCAAGGTCGAAGCGGCGGGTTCAGCCACCCAATAAAACGCGTCAGCAATAAAACTGCTTTTCTGGTTCCCCTTTTGTCTGCTGGTTCGATTCCTCTTTATAAGCAGCAAAAATCTAACCGTCAGGGGAACCGACATGCCGCAGCAACGCACCGTACTATCTCCAACACTGACCGCCACCGTTGCGTTTCCGCGGCGTCGTCGCGCCATTGTACTGGCAGTTCATCTCGCCGCCGTTGGTTTGTTAGTCACGCCGCTGATCTCGCAGCCCGTGATGGCGCAAAACAGCCAGCAGCAAACACGCCACTATGCTATTGCTGCGGGCCCGGTAAGCCACGTGATTAATCGCTTTGCCGCTGAGACCGGGGTCTTTATCAGTGGAGCAGGAGAGCTGGGGGA
>JAMCZP010000139.1 GCA_023485185.1 Gammaproteobacteria bacterium | reverse complement strand
CATTTGGCACAGCCCAGAGAGCGCCAACCAGCTCCAAAATGGGCTAGGTAGCACGCTCAGCGATGGCCCCAACCATAGCAGCGGAATAAGCACCGCCCCTCCCGCGCCGTAGGCCAGAACAAAAGTCCCCAGCGAAGGCGCGTTGCGTTTGCCCAGCACGTTCCAACCAGCGTGCATGCATACCGACACCAGCACCAGAGCGAGTGCGGTGGAACTCAACATTCAGCCTTTAAAGTATTATCGCCTAGTAACAAGTAGAGAAACATGGGGAATACTTTTCCAAGAGCAGTTATTTGAAATAGAGGTGTTCTACTGGCGTTATCAGACATGCACCAATTTTCCTGGCAGGGCGTTAGGCCGTAAAACGCTTGGGAGGCACGGCTGTTCGCCAGTCTAAGCGCCTCCACCCTTCAACGCTAGCCACCTCCGCCAGTACCGGGTCCGGGTTGACCGCCACCGGGCAATCCACGTACTGCAATAAAGGAAGATCGTTGCGGGAGTCTGAGTAAAACGTGGTATGGCTAGGGGTAATCTGCCGTTCGCCCAGCCACTGTTTTAGGCGTAACACCTTGCCGCCACGATACGAAAATATACCTTCGCTTTGGCCGGTGTAGCGGGCCTCTTCATTAATGCCACTCTCTACCGACAGTTCCACCGCCAATACGTGCTCTATCCCTAAGACAGTCGCCACTGGCTCGACAAGGTGACGCGATGAAGCCGATATTAGCACCAGGGTATCCCCTGCCTGGCGATGCTCTTCAAGGCATGCCCAGGCTTGTTCAAAAATACGCGGCTGTAGATGGGTGGCGACAAATCGCTCGACCTCTTTTTGCACATCTGCCACACGACGACCGCGCAGCGGCGCTAGCGTCATGGCCAGATACTTCTCCAGCTTTAGCTTGCCTGCGTGGTAGGCCTGATGCATTTTCTCCGCGCGTGCCATAAAGGCTTCGGCATCGCTGATCCAACCTTGCTCTATCATCCATAAATTCCAGCGGTCGCTGCAGTCTCCATCCAGGAGGGTGTCATCAAGATCAAACAGGGCCAGGCGCATGGGAGCACTCCTTTCATCGCGGGTTGGCGGCGCGTAGCTTATGCCACAGACCATGACAAGACGATGACGCTGGCGGCAGCGCTACGCAATACCTACCTCGCCGCGCGGCTTGGGCCGCGCGGGAGCAGGCAGGTCGCAGCGCAGAAAGGCACCGCGCCCAGGCGTCCCTAAATAGTCACCATCCCGCCAGACCACTTCGCCTTTCGATAGCGTCAGGGCGGGCCAAGCGGTGACGGGAATGCCTTCGTAGGGGGTGTAATCAACCCCGTGATGCAAGTCGACATTACGGATGGTGCGACTTAGGCCGGTATCCCAAAGCACTAAATCAGCGTCGCCACCAATGGCAATCGATCCCTTGCGCGGATAAATCCCATACATGCGCGCAACATTGGTGGCCGTGAGTGCCACAAACTGCTGAATAGTAATCCTGCCGGTCTCTACCCCATGGCTAAACAGCAGTGCTAAGCGGGTTTCAAGCCCTGGAATGCCGTTGGGTATACGCGCAAAGCTGGCATCTTCCCCTGCCGCAAACTTGCCCTGCGGCCCGTCAAAGGTGAACGGTGCATGATCGGAGGAGAACACCTGAAACACGCCATTCTCTAGCCCATCCCAGACCAGTTGCTGATTCGCCTTATCGCGAGGAGGCGGGCTACAAATGCACTTGGCACCCTGGGGGTCACCATCCAGACCCAAGTCATCGGCGGTTAGGAATAAGTACTGGGGGCAGGTTTCGGCATAGACACGTAAACCATGTTGATGGGCCCAACGCAGTTGCTCCATCGCTTCACGCCCAGATACATGCACGATCAAGATGGGCACATCGACCAGCTCGGCATAGGCAATAGCGCGATGGGTGGCTTCACGCTCAACCAGCATCGGCCTGGCAGCCGCGTGGTAGCGGGGTGCCATATGGCCATTGGCAAGCAGGCGCTCGGTTAGCCAGGCAATGCAGTCGGCGTTTTCGGCGTGTACCATCACCATGGCACCGTGTTCACGGGCAACCGCCAATACATCGATGATTTCACGATCGGCCAGTTTGAGATCGTCATAGGTCATATAGATCTTAAACGAGGTGTACCCTTCGCGGATTAGCTCAGGCAACTCTACGGCAAGCACTTCAGGCGTGGGGTCGGTGACGATTAGATGGAAAGCGTAGTCGATGCACGCTTTACCCTCCGCACGGTGGTGATAATCCTCCACCGCAGCCCGCAGGCTCTGACCCTTAATTTGGCAAGCAAAAGGGAATATTGTCGTTGTCCCGCCGCAAGCCGCAGAGCGAGTCCCCGTTAAAAAATCGTCAGCCATTTTAGAGCCGTCGGAGGTCGGCTGATCCAGATGGCAGTGACCATCAATACCGCCCGGCAGTACCCAGCGCCCTGCTGCATCAATTTCTTCTTTTCCCGCCGCTAGTCCATTGCCTAGAGCAACAATTACCCCATCGCGAATGCCAATATCGGCGTCGAAAACATCGGCGGCAGTGGCACAGCGCGCCCGACGAACTACCAAATCGAACTCAGCCATATTACAGCGTCCCTTCCATCAAGCGTCCCCAGCCTTTGACCGGCGTCTTTTCATGTCCCGTCATTCGCAGCATTTTCCACACCACCGTGGCAGTGGTATCCAGCACCGGCACGCCTAGTTCAGCTTCCCACTGGTCCACCAGTTGAGCAGAGTTGAGGTTGGTACAGGCGACGACTATCAAGGGAGCACCCTGCTCAGCCACCCGCCGAACCTGGGCGGTGAGGGTCTCTGCGCTCACCTCAGCAAAGGCAAAATTTTCACTGATACTAAGATGATCTTCCGCAACAATAGTGAAGCCTTCAGCGTGGTAATTCGCCAAGATACGCTGCTGTACATCGTCGGTATAAGGCGTTACCAGACCAAATTCACGAACACCGTGCTCGGTCATGATCTCGTTGAGCGCCAGCATTGATGTGGTGGCTTGAATGCCCGTTTCAGCCTTAATGCGTTGGCACAGAGTGACATCGTGATCAAAACCAAGCCAACCAGCGGAGGTGCCGCTCCAACCAATCACATCCACCCTGGCATCGGCGAGCAGCTTGGCGGCAGCCAGCACATGGGTATCGTCAAACTGGCCCAGCGCCCGCTGGTTGAGCGCAATTTCAGTCACACTAAAGCGGGCAAAGTGAGCACTAACACCTGGCACATCAGCGACCATGGCCGAAGTCAACGGCTCAAGGGCAGTGTTTGAAGAGGGTGTCAAAACACCAAAACGGTTACGGGGCGTGGTCATGGTCATGCTCCAAAATTTATATTCCGTGTTTGCCTTACGAGATGCGTTGCCGCCCGATTAATTGACCTAGGGCAGGCGATAATCCCGTCCAGCTTTTTTCAGGTGGTACGGCGTAGCTTCCCGCGGTGGCTTTATTAGGACTCAGCCGTGCCAGCAGTTCTGCCTGATGAACGGCACAGCTCACACCATCCACAACGGGCACCGGAATCCGCTCTGCTACGCTGCGTGCCAACCCTGCCAGCGGTGCGCCTGCAATAATCAATACATCGGCCCCGTCTTCGCGCACAGCGGCTTCACACAGCGCCACTAGCTGCTCACCTTTATCCTGCTGAACACTGCCAATGTTGAGCAGTGGCTCGTCTAGGCAGCGGATACTTGCCAGGCGAGAGGCCATTCCATAGCGGTCAACGGTTTCGCTGTACCAGGCGCGTATCCGCCTCGAGATCGCCACAATACCGATGCGACCGCCCAGCATGGCAGCACTCATCAGAGCGCTTTCGGTCATACCTATTACTGGAATGGATAGCATTTCACGGGCAGCTTCTAAGCCCGGGTCGCCAAAGGCTGCGATGATCGCGGCATCATGCCCTGCATAGTGTTCCGCAAGCTCATTCAATGTCGCATAGGCCCCAACGGCCGCTTCAGCACGGGTTTCGATATAGGCTACCCCAAAAGCCGCCGTGCGCAGCGTCAACTGTGTATTGCTGCTTGCCGAACGCCGCGCCTCGGCAGCGATAAGGTCGGTGACACTTTGAGAAATATTGGGGTTAACAATCAGTAGCTTCATAAAGGCAGTCTCCACCGCATCAAACCTGAGCCCGGGCACGCGCCCAGAGCGCTTCAGCCGCGTGCTGCGCATCGGCTAGCAATGTGGGCGTATCGGCCAAGCACAGCTCACCGTCTTCAACCACCACCTGGCCGTTACACACCACCATTTCTACATCGCGGCCTTGGGCGGTATGCACCAAGTTGCCAAGGGCATTAATCAGCGGCACTAAGTGCGGGCGACGGAAGTCGAACACCACTAAATCAGCATGCTTACCGGGAGTGAGAGAACCCAGCTCAGCATCCAGCCCTAACGCTTTGGCGCCTCCAAAGGTGGCCATTTCCAGCACGTGATGCGGCTGCCAGGTGTCGTTAATTTCGCTCTCTTGCACCCGGCCCATAATCAATGCCCAGCGCATCACTTCCACCATATCGCCGTGCATGTTGTCGGTGCCTAGGGCAAGGTTTGCGCCTGCGGCGCGTAACCGCGTGGTGGGGGCAATTCGACCGCCGGTGGCATTGCCCCGGGGAATATGGGCAATGTTGGTGCCGGTACGGCCTATGCGCTCGATATCGCTGTCGGTCACGTACATACAGTGTGCAGCGGTAAAGCGCGGGCCCAGTAGGCCCACATCTTCCAGCAGCTCACTAGGCGTCATACAGTCACGCTCCATCACCCGACGGTTCTCTTTAACGCTTTGGGACAGGTGGCCATTAACGTGAATACCCAGCGCATCGCGGGCATTGGCGACTTTAGCTAATAAGGCACGGGAACAGGTATCAGGCGCATGGGCTGCAAGCTCGACACCTAAGCGGCCATCCAACTTGCCCTGCCAGCGCTCGTGAAGCGCAATGGCTTCATTCAACGTTCGCTCGCCAATTGCATCGCGATGCTTCCAGACCCCCTCGTGCACACGGCTGAAATCCACATCGTGGATGCGCCCACAGGTAATCACCCGCATACCTAGCTCACCCATGGCAGGAAGCGTTAAGTCGGCATGCACATAGCTGTCGTTAATCAGCGTCGAACCAAACAGCAGCGCTTCGGCGGCCCCTAACCGTGCCAAGGCAACGGCTTCCTCTTCGCTCACTTCGTGGCCGTGAGGCACCCCAGGCGTATACGCCGGAGCGAAGCCCACATCTTCAGCAACGCCGCGCACCATGCTCAGAATGGTGTGGGTATGCACATTGACGAAGCCTGGGGTAATCACTCGGCCGGTTAAGTTGATCGTGCGGCGTGCCGGTGGCATTGGCTGAGACGGATCATCGGGCCCTACTTCAACTAGGAGACCTTGGTGAATCACTAACCGAGCATTCGGAATCTCACCCAATTGAGGATCAACCGTCAGCACGCGAGCGCCATGAATAACCAAATCAGCAGGATGCTGAGCATCGAAGGGTTGCGTCATTATCTGCTCCGGTGACAGTTAGTAGCCAAGCGCGCGGGGTAGCGCGGTAACGAGCTGGGGGACAAAGATGCACAGGGCAAGCACCGCAAACTGGAAGGCCACAAAGGGCAGCGACTCTCTAACAAGCTGCATCATGGGCACTTTGGTGATGCCGCTCATAACGAAGTAGAGCACCCCCACCGGCGGCGTCATCATGCCGACCACCAGGTTGTACATAAACAGAAAGCCGAAGTAGAGCGGGTCGATACCATAGGTCAGCGCAACCGGCGCAAACAGCGGCACCAGCATGATGTAAGCGGCGTTTGATTCTATGAGCATGCCCACCACGACCAGCAGGGCCATGGTGAGCAAGATGAAGGTCATCGGGTCGCTGGTCAGCTCCTGAATAAAATCAGACAGCATCATCGGCACCATCTCGATGGTGAAGATGAATGTCAGCACGGAAGCAAACGCAATCAACGCGCCGACCATGGCCGACGTGACTGCAGCACGGTAGAGACAGCCAGGCAGGTCAGAAATTTTCAGCCGCCGTGTGACGACAAAACCGATCAGCGCGGAGTAGACCACGGCGATGGCAGCGCCCTCGGTAGCGGTAAAAATGCCGCCGACAATCCCGCCTACGACAATCACTGGCATCATAATGATGACCATCGCGCGCCGCCCTTGGTGCAACACATTGGCCAGATTAAAACGCTCGCCAGTCAGCGGATAACCCCGCTTCCACGATATCCAGCTGGCAATCACCATAAAACCAACGGCTAGCAAAATACCGGGCAGAATACCGGCGATAAAGAGCCCGCCCACGGAGACCGAAGAGCCCGCCATCAGCGCATATACGATCATGGCATTGCTGGGGGGAATTACCGGCCCCAAATTAGCTGCAGAGGCAATAACTGCCCCTGAGTAAGCATCGGGATAGTACTTGCGTAGCGAGGGAACCAAGGTGCTGCCCATAGCGCTGGCACTCGCTACTGCGGCACCACTGACAGAAGCAAAAATAGTCCCGGAGGTGATCGTCACATGGGCCAAACCGCCATGCATGCGCCCTACCAAGCTGTTTGCGAAGGCAATGAGGCGATCCATAATGCCCGCGCGCACCATCAGCTCACCGGCAAGCATGAATAGCGGAATCGCCATCAAGGGAAAGCTATTGACTGCATGCATCATGCGCTGCGGCATGACCACCAGCTCGAAGTCGAGCATCCACAGGCCTGCTAATGAGCCAAAACCAAGCGCAAAGGCCAATGGCATGCCGAAAAAAGCCAGGGCCAGAAACAAGCCAATCGCCATCCATGTCATGACACCCCCTCCCATGTGCGCGAACCACCCCATGCCAGCAGCGCCAAGTGTAGAAAGGCGTGAGCGCCGCAAATCAGCACAGCGATGTAGTAAATGGCAGAAGTTACAGGCAGGGTCGGCATTAGCTCTGGCCAACGATCGACTGTCGCGACCCACGCACCAACCATCACCATCAGCATTAGCAACGTGGAAACACCGGCCATCAGGCGAAAGAGAACCTCCTTCAACCACGCGGGCATCATCATCATCACAAACAGGTCAATACCCACATGCACCCCGTGTTTCACGCCATGGGGAATGGCCAGGAAGATCGCCCATACAAAGCACAAGCGTGAAAGCTCATCCGCAGCATCAATGGAAGAGCCAAGCACATAGCGCCAGAACACCTGAAGCGACACGATGGTCACCATTAGCGCCATGACCGCGACAATGCCCCAGTAAGTAATGGTATCCAGACGCTCAACGACCCATTTCGCACGTTGGAAAGCAGTGCTTAAATGCGGGGGAGCAGGCCCCCGCTTGGTGTCATCTTGAGGTGATACAGAAGTGGGTGTCATGGTGGGTCTCACAGCGCTGCTTGAGCTTCCTGGGTGGCTAACTCAATGAACGCGGGATCAATGCGCTCTTTGAGGCTTTCAGTCACGACCGACGTGGCTTCACGCAACTCAGCCCGTAGCTCAGGAGAAATGGGGGTAAATTCCATGCCATCCGCAATTAACTGTTCGCGCCACTGCTCTTCCTCATCCGCAGCAGCTTGACGCTGCCACGCCATTGCCTCCGTCATGGCGGCATCTATTATGGCGCGGTGCTCTTCTGAGAGGCGCTCGTAGCTGCGCTGATTGGCAACGGCATTGATAAAGTCATAGAAGTGGCCGCTGTCAGATAAGTACTCTTGCACTTCGTTAAAGCGACGGCTGGCGATGATGTTGTAAGGGTTCTCCTGACCGTCAAGCACACCCTGCTGCAGTGCTGAATAGAGCTCTGATACATCCATTGATACAGGATTTGCACCCAGTGCACGGAAGGTCTGCAGGTGAACCTCATTCGGCTGCAGGCGAATGCGCATGCCCGCAAAATCTTCAACCGAGGTAATCGGACGTAAGCTATTCGTCACATGCCGGAAGCCAAGCTCTCCATAACCAAGATTAACGAACCCTAGCTTTTCCATCTTTTCGTCCAGTTGCTCGCCGACGGGACCGTCCATAACAGCGAACGCCTGTTCACGGTTATCAAACAAGAAGGGTAGGCTCACGGCTTCATACTCAGGTATGGAGCGCGTGAAGTAAGCGATCGACGTGAACACCGCGAAGATAGTGCCAGAGCGTACTTGGTCAACGTTTTCAGTAGCGCCCCCTAGTTGCATAGCGGGAAACAAATCAATTTGCAGCTCGCCATCAGACTCGCGCTCCACCTGCTCTTTAAACACTTCCATCGCCCGTGAAACAGAGTGATCGGCAGGAAAGTTACCTGCTACGCGCAGCCTTTCAGCCGCCTGAAGTGATGAAGAGAATAGGGTCGCGGCCGTCAGCAATGAGGCCAGCTTTACAACGTTAGCTTTAGAGATCATGGGGAGGCTCCAGCAGTTTCATAAAGTAGTCATCGCATGCTCACGCGGACGATCACCTACAAAGAAACAGCAATCCTCATGCCATAGCCCAAAAAAGTATAAAAAAATGACTTCAAAAACTGCACAAGCCAATGATTTAAAATAGAATTAAAAAAGTATGGAAAAAATCAAAGAGATATTGTTTTATAAATTGCATACAATTAATAAAACATATTTGCGCTCGAAAATGATGCCGAGAACCTTAATTTCGCACCTAAATAGTGCGTTCTGGCAAATTTATAACGTTTTGAACGTAGCACTACAGACGACCTTGCCCTTACGGCATACTGAACGCAGTTTTCGATAGGATAAGATGACCATGGATGCCGCTCCGACGACCAAACCCGCCATTGAGCAAATAGCCGAGCGGATTACTGATGCCATAATGGAACATCGGCTTCCGCCTGGGGTAAAGCTAGGGGAGGATCGTCTCGCCCAAACGTTTAATGTCAGCCGCACGAAGGTCAGACAAGCGCTAACCTCGCTCTCCAAAGAGGGGCTGGTAACCCTGCACCCCAATCGCGGGGCGTATGTGACGCGCCCTACCCGCCAGGAAGCGCTGGACCTCATGGAAACCAGACGTTTGATTGAGCCAGAAATTATCCGTCAGGTAATTGCACGCGCAACGCCCAAAGACCTAGAAAAACTCAAGGCTCATCTAGAGGAAGAGGATCGCGCCAGGGAAGAGGGCAATCGCCGCCTTATTATCAGTCTCACTGGCAAGTTTCATATGCTGTTGGCAGAGCTCGGCGGCAATATTTTTATTCAGAAGTTGATGTCCGAACTATGCCCACTCACCTGTTTGATCATTGCCCTTTACGATGCCCCGCAAATGCCCGCCTGCCCCGAGGATGAGCATGCCCGCATTGTCGAAGCCATCATCAATAAAGATGTTGAAGGAGCCATTCATCTCATGCTCCATCACCTGAATCACATCCAGGATGCCCTTCACCTAGTAGATCCTGAGGCGCGAGACATTCATTGGGAAGCACTGTTTGGCTAACCCACTACGGTACTATCGCGGCCGGGAGGGAGAGTGGTGCTGATGCCAGTGCCTAGCAATGTCACTACGCCGTGCGACCCAAACGCGCTCATGGCTGGCCACATGGTCAAGAAAACGCTCCAACGCCTGTGCCCTACCCGGCCGACCTGCCAAGCGGCAGTGTAGGCCTAGAGACATCATGCGCGGCTGGTACTGGCCCTCCCGATAGAGCGCATCAAAGGTATCCACCATATAGTCGAGCCACTGTCGCGACGTATTGAACCCTGGGGCCTCGGCGTAGCGCATGTCGTTGGTATCAAATGCGTAAGGCAAGACGAGATGCTCACCCTCGGGGTGTTTCACCCAGTAAGGCAAGTCATCGTTATAGGCATCCGAATCATAAAGGAAACCGCCTTCGGCAATGATCAGCCGTCGCGTCATTTCGCTTATACGCCCGGTGTACCATCCCAACGGGCGCTGCCCACTCAGCCGGGTCAGCGTGGCCACAGTGCGGCGGATATCCTCAGCCTCCTGCTCTGGAGAAACTCCTTTATAATCAATCCAGCGCCAGCCATGTGCGGCGATTTCATGACCATCGCGTACCATCCGCTGCGCTACTTCTGGCAGCCGCTCAAGTGCCTGAGCGACAGCGAAGATAGTAAGTGGCAATTGTCGTCGTTGAAAGATGTCCAACAGCCGCCAGATCCCCACACGACTGCCATACTCGTAATGGGATTCCATGTTGAGGTTGCGCCGATTAGGCCAGGGTTGGCAACGCATATCGCTGTTCAGGCTTTCCGAACCGCTGTCGCCATCAAGCAGATGTGCCTCGGCGCCCTCTTCTACATTCAAAACAATGGATAGCGCTAGTCGTGTATTACCCGGCCAGTTAGGCTGAGGAGGACACTCTCCATAGCCCCGCAAATCCAGCAGGCGCTCCGCCATATCAAGGTTAATCGCCGATGGCATGAGATGCCCCTTCAGTTGGTCGTGTGAACACAATCTGGCCACTGCTGGCGAAAGCCTGCCGCTTCCAGCTGCATAGCCACCTGCAGAAGCAGATGCTCGTTACCCGGTTTAGCTACCAGTTGTATGCCCACAGGTAGTTGCCCAGGCTGGCGAGGTACAGGTAGGCACAGCGTAGGAAAACCTACTAACGAGACCAGAAACGTACATGCTAAATAATCGATGATCGACTCACAGGCGTGACCATCAATCTCCCATACATCATCTTGTGCATTATCAAACGGCATCACGCTGGTAGCCGGCAGAACAAGCACGTCAAACTGCGCAAAAAACGCCTGAAAGCGGCGATACAAGGTGGTACGAGTATTCTCGGCATGTAGATACTCTGACGCGCTAACTCCCTCACCTTGGCGTACATTCCAGGCAAACGAGGCAGAAAGATGCTGCTCCTGTGCATTAACCAGCTCACCAAACGTTGCCCATGACTCAGCCGCTCGGAGCGTCTTGAAAGCGGCCACGCCCCCGTCAACATTAGGATGCCGCCACTCCACGCGCCCCAGCAGCGCCTCAATGTGCGCTACGGCCTGTTCAAAAACCCTACGGATCTGATGGGATACGTGATAGGCCCCGCCAAAGGTTACGGATGCCGCTACCCGCACAGCGCCTGACGTGCTGAAGTCCCCGTTGTTAGCCACTGCTTGTGTGTACGCGGTCGTGCTAGGCCGGAATGAGCTGGGATCGTCAGTATGGGCGCCCTGCATCACACTCATCATCAGTGCTGTGTCCCGCACGTTGCGCGCCAGTGCCCCCTGAGTGGAAAGCATGCTCCATCCACGCGGGCGGTATGGCTCGGCGATAGTACCTGGCGTTGGCCGCAGCCCAACACAACCACAGAAAGCAGCGGGCGTTCGAACCGAACCACCAAAGTCAGTGCCTTGCGCCAACGGCACCATTCCGGTAGCTACTGCGACAGCCGAACCACCGCTTGACCCGCCGGAGCTTAGCTTCAGATCCCACGGGTTGGCAGTGGGGCCACAAAGGCTGTTAGTACACACAGCCCCAAAGGCAAACTCTGGTGTATTGGTTTTACCCAGCACAATAGCGCCGGCCGCCTTTAGTCGTACCACCGAAAGCTCATCCCGCTCGGGACGATTGTGTGCAAACAGTCGTGACCCTTTGGTTGTGGGTAGCCCTACGGTATCCGTGACATCTTTCACAGCCACCGGCAAACCATGTAGCGCGCCTAACGGCTGGCCAGAGCGCCGCTTCCGATCACAATCCTCTGCCGCAGCACGAGCACCGTCTGCATCCACGCTAATAAATGCCTGCAACGAGCCATTAAGAGCAGCAATGCGAGACAGCGACGCCTCCACTAGCGCCAAGGATGTGAGGCGACCCTCGGTTAATTGGATAAGCAGTTCAGTGGCTGGCTGGTGCAGCGTAACGTTCATTGCGTCTTGCACGTTCGGCCCCTTATAGCAATAAATAGGGCAACCAAGTCACAATACTCGGAAACGCTATGATGAGAGCTACGGCCAGTAGTAAGACCACGACGAACGGCGTAATACCCCAGTAGACATCGATAATTGAGCCAGACCGGCGCACCCCCTGCACAACGAACAAGTTCATGCCTATTGGCGGAGTAATCAATGCCAGCTCCATCATCAGAACCAAGAAGATGCCAAACCAAACCGGATCGATCCCCATGAACACGACAATGGGGAAAACAATGGGTATGGTACCCACCATCATGGAGAGCGTTTCAATAAAGCAGCCCAGAATGAGATAAAAAACCACAAGCACCAGCAAAAAGCCCAACACACTCAGCTCCATGGAGGCCACGAAACTCGTTAGCGCCTGGGGAACCCCCAGCACGCCCACCACAAACTTCAGGAAAAAGGCCGCTACGATAATCAATAGGATCATTGCCGTGGTGCGTACCGTGGAGAGAAACGCTTCATGGAGCATCGTTATGCTCAAAGCACGATTCCAAACCGCTAGCCCGAGGGCCATTAACACCCCTAACGCAGCCGCTTCAGTCGGCGTAGCCCAGCCCAGATAGATGCTCCCCATCACTACACCAAATACCAGCAGCGGCGGAATGAGATGTTTAAGGCTGGTCAATTTAATCTTTAACGAGCTTTTCGCCTGAATGGTTCCGGCAAGGCTGGGAAACAGCGTGCAGATAATGGCAATCGCCAGCATGAACAGCGTAACGAGTAGTAGGCCTGGCACTAATCCAGCGGCAAACAGGCGACCTACTGAAGTCCCCGTCAATGCACCATAGATAATCAGATTCACACTGGGGGGAATCAAAATCCCTAACGTTGCGCCAGCCGCAATCGACCCCAATACCAGACGCTCATTGAACCTACGCTCCCTGAACTCTGGAAGCGCGACGGTGGCGATGGTCGCCGCTGTCGCGACCGATGACCCAGAAACTGCTGCAAACAGGCCGCTCGCACCGATATTGGTATGCAGTAGCCCGCCGGGCAAACGGCCTAGTAGCACCGATAACCCGGTATACATCCGCTGGGTGACGCCGCAGCGTAGCAGCAGTTCGCCAAGCAGGATAAAGAGCGGTATGGCCGTTAATAGAAAGTCGTTCATGACCGCCCATAGCTGGGTACCAAAGGTGCTCAACATGGCTGGGGAGATATACACCATGGTGCCAAGTGCACTGGCCAAAAATATAGCCACTGCCACATGAACACCAAGCATCATCAGCCCTAGCATAATGGCAAAGCCAATCAGGGCACCGCTAATGTCGATCATAAAGGCTCCCTTTTACTTTCCGGCCTGTTTTCCAACTGGCTCTCAGCCTCTGCCAGGCTTTTGTCCACTTCCTCTTGTAATGAAGGGGGGCCGTAGCATTCGTTAAGCATCTGATAGTTGGTTCTGAGCAGTAACCAGCAACTATGTATCAGCATGCTGGTGGCAACGAATGCAAACAGTGCCACACCGAACAACCACAACCCTTGAGGAATCCATAAAGGGGTTTGCAGTGGTGTACTGGCACGGCTTCCATAGGCAATGCTCGTTTGCCATGTACCCCATACCTGCAACAACATAAATACGGTAAATCCCGCCAATAACAGTATCGCCACGCCGTTCAGACAAGCCTGTATAGCAACGGGAAAACGGCTGAGCCCAAGCTCTATACGTGTATGCATCCGGTGCATCAGCGCGGCGGAAAAACCTACAGCAGACGTGATCGCCAAAATATAACCACCGAGCTCATCTACCCCCTGAACCGAGTGGCCCAATAAGCGACGAGCTACGATCTCGTAACCAATTAATAAACAGAGCCCAAGGCATGCATAGCCGCACATAATGGCGGCTATGTTGACCAGCCGCTCAAGACCTGGAAAGAACCTGATTGATCGCATCAGCGATGTCTCCTTATAGACACCGGGCGGGCACAAAACACCCGCCCGGCGGACTTATCACTCGATGGATAAACCGCGGGCTTCACCGATGGTGCTATTCCAGAGAGAAGCGCATTCTGCATAATTGGCATTACAGGTTTTAGACCAGGTAGGCAGGATAACGTCGGACACCGCCTCATTGAGTAGCGCTACATCCTCTTCACTTGGCTCAACAAGGGTCATATCGAAACGGTTGTAACCTTCGCAACTATCATCACCGGTCGAGCAGTTCACCGCATCCTGGGTGAGCGTTCTGGCCATATCCCAGTACTGGCTTTCCAGATCCGCATAAGCCTCTTCGATGGCCTCCTGTGCTTCGGCTGACATGGCATTCCATGTATCCTGATTCATCATGTGCGCCTGCACCGACCAGCTCACACCTAACATCAACAAGGAATCGGTAACTTCTGGCCAGTTACCGGTATTACCGGATGTTGGAGAAGTCACTCCACACTCCGCGACGCCACGCTGTAAAGCGGGATAGACTTCCGCGAACTGCAGCGTGATTGGTGTCGCCCCCAAATACTCCAATAAAGCAGACATGCTCGGAGTAAAGGAACGGACACGTTTACCGCGCAAGTCAGCCAGACTTGCGACATCACCAGAGCAGAAAAACACCTGGGGACCAAATGGCCATAGACCCATTACACGGGCATTAAAACGCTCCGCCACACGGTCACTGAACACACCACGATAGGCGTCGATAGTGATTTGGAGTGTATCGATATCCGGCGAGACGCCTATCAGGTCAAGGCCTTCCAGAAAAGGATCGTCACGCGAGGCAGAACCAATCGTTGTTTCAACAACATCGAAACTACCGCTACTGACCATGCGCATGGTGTCTTGCATATTGACGCCCACGACGTCCAGCGGATTGAAGTTGACCTGGATATCTAGGCCTGTCCGCTCGCCAAGGGTGGCGTAAAAATCACGTTCCAGCGCCGTATGGTGCTGATGGGTAGAAACGATACCAATTGCATTCAAACTAAGCTGCTCAGCATAAAGAGCGCTTGATGACAGCGTTGCGATAGACACACCAATAGCCAGAGTCAGATGACGTTTTCTCATGACGATCCCCTTCAAGTTTTAAAGTAAGACTGCATGCGCTGGCGGGAAGGGACTCCCCTGTCCACCGCGGTGGAGACAAGGAAGTTATTCAAGGAATGCCAAAGCTCTGACAGGTGACGCCGAGCCTCCTTTGATGCGCAAAGGAATACCCTGAAAGGTAAATTCACCTTTGCCAATGAGCGCCTCTAAATTCCAAAGCCACTCGTAGTGCACCATGCCCAAGTCGCGACAAACCCGGTGGTTCTCGAAGATATTTTCATCCACACGATCGGTGGAGGGCCCCTCTACGCCATGCACCATGGAGCCCCGCTCGTATAGCCAGTGGGTCGCCTCTGCAGTGACCTGAGCATTGTTTGTACAGATGGTATCGTTAGGCCAGTGTCGTGTATTTAAGCCAGTACATATCAACACGATGTGTCCATCCACCTTTACCCCTGCTTCCTGCTCGGCTGCTTCCAGTGCCTCTCGGGTAATATCGCCTCGATCCCCTACGTGGCGTAGATCAAGGCATACCGCTTTGCCCATAAACATTTCCACGGGCATTTCATCAATGGTGGCACCTTCGGAATTATTGTGTGACAGCGCATCAACATGGGTGCCAGTGTGATCCAACATTCCCAGATAAAAGGTCGTGAAAGTTAATAGGTCTTCCGGCGTCCCCTGCTGGAATTTTTTGGATGCTTCATGGGTGGTGTGCGGAATAACAACAGGGCGCGCTAAGCGGCCCAAGGCGGGTAAGCCATCCTGAAGTGGCAGAGTAAGGTCGATAATGGTGGGCATTGTAATACCTTGGCTATTTTTTAAAGAATTGCTTAGCCAAGTCTCAGCACTTTTCATGCCAAGCTATCAACGGACAGCCTAATAAAAATAAAAATATTATTTTTCAATAAGTTAAAACCCCAAATAAAAAAAGAACATTATTGAAAATTAAATTGCATACAATATTGTTTAAAAAATAATGCACAATTATTGTGCTTGATGAGTCAATGGCGCATCTTCTTCGTGCATCAACGCATGCAATAATCAGATGTTCGCAAATTCTCAACATGAACTTTGTAGGAAGCAGTGCAGAGAGAGGTATCTCCATTAAATGGTGGGCGCCATCAAACTGATGCTGCATCATTTGGAGCACAGTGAATGCGAATTACAGCTAGATACCGAACCTGAGCACGATATTCACTGGGAGACACCTTACGGCTAGCTTTTTAAGCTGACGATAACCACACCGCCGCAAATTCATCCGCTGGTAACGGGCGGCCAAACCAGTAGCCTTGTGCTTGGTTGCAACCCATATCAGCTAATAAACGGGCTTGCTCGCGGGTTTCAACACCCTCTGCCACAGTCTTCATCTCTAACGCTTTCGCCATGGCAATAATGGTTTGCACAATGGTGCGGTCATGGTGGTTATCGAGCATTTCGCGGACAAAGGAGATATCAATCTTCAGCGCATCGGCAGCGAACCGACGAAGGTAGGAAAGAGAGGAGTAGCCGGTTCCAAAATCGTCGATAGAGAGTGAGTAACCCGCTTCCCGCATGGTGTGGGTTATCTCAATCGCTTGATCAGGGTCGCGCATAAAATCACTTTCGGTGAGCTCTAGTGCAATAGCGCTGGTAGGAACGCCCGCCGTTAGCTGGGCAATGTGAGCCGTTAATTGCGGGTCAGCAAACTGTTGGGCGGAAATATTGATCGATAGTCTGCCCGGTAGCGCCGTTTGGCGATGGGTTCGCCATGCGACTAATTGCCGGGCCGACTCCTCCAGTACCCAGTCTCCCAAGGGGCGTATCAAGCCGCGTTCTTCTGCCAGCGGTATAAACTCACCAGGGCTAACCCAGCCCCATTCGGCATCATGCCACCGGCATAGTGCTTCAGCGCCGGTAATCCGCCCACTGATAAGGTCCACCTGGGGCTGATAATAGAGCTCCAGTCGATGCTCAGTAATCGCCGCACTAAGCCGCTCGCTCATCAGTTGGCGTCGTTGTAGTGCATGACGCATGGTCTGGGTATAGGGGCAGGTGTTGTTTTCTCGCCGCTTAGCGTGATGAAGCGCAATACTGGCGGCGTTGAACAGCTCGCCAGCCTCATTGACATCTTTCGGGTAGCAGCCAAAACCGATGCTGATATCAAGATGAAAGAGACGCCGATCCAACTGTATAGGACGGTTAACCGCTGAACGTAATTGTTGGACGATCATGCTTAAGGCACTTTTCTCGGTACCCACCACCAACATGGCAAACTCATCGCCCGATAAGCGCGCCAGCAAACCACCCTCAGGCGTCGCCTGCTGTAAGCGATCCGCTACGGTTACTAGCAGCTGATCTCCCACGTGATGGCCATATAGATCATTAACTTCTTTAAATCGCCGAATATCCAATAACAGTAAACAGAGTGGATGCGCCGCTTGCTGCGCTTCATTCCACATACGCCCCAACAACTCCATAAAACGAATGCGATTAGGCAGCCCCGTGGTGCTATCCGTGTAAGCCAATTGGTGCATATGGCGATGGTCTCGTCGCCGCTCAAGCTCAGCAGATGCGCCGGTGGACAAGATTTGTAATACCGAGGTGGCAAACGCATTGGTGGTCAGCGGCTGGCGGTAGTATACAATCATGACGCCGATCGCCTCTCCATTGGCATTATCCAAGCGTCGACCAATCCATGCCCGAGCCTGCATTGATGTGCCTTGCACGGGTAATGGCGGACCATCATGAACGACAGCTTCACGTTCCAGCACTACCTGCTCGCACGTCGATCCTTTCAGCGCAAAAGATTGAGGGTCAAGCTGGCGTCCTTCTACCACCATACTGACAGTCGTTGCTTGGCCCATCACATGTTCAACACCCTGTGGAGAGGTGTGCAGCAGCGCAATCAGGCCTGCATCGGCTTCCAGTACTTCCACTAACGTGGCGATCAGTTGCTGAAAATAATCATCGCCAACGCGCGTAGTAACAGTGGAGGCAACCTGCACCACGGCATTTTGGACGCGTTGAGACTCTTGCTGGTCAGTGACATCCGAAA
>JAMCZP010000273.1:7135-17901 GCA_023485185.1 Gammaproteobacteria bacterium | reverse complement strand
TGATTTTATCGCGCATGGTTTAACTCTCCCAATAGGCTTGGCCCAAATGCTGTCTTAGATAGCGTCGCCACGCTTACGAATAGCAACCAAAACTGTGTCGATACCTTTCTTGTCGATGATGCGCATTCCTTTAGTGGAAACACGCAGCTTGACGAAGCGGTTTTCAGACTCAACCCAAAAACGGTGAGTGTGCAGATTTGGCAAGAAACGACGACGTGTCTTACGCTGGGAGTGTGAAACGTTATTTCCAGTTACCGGACGCTTGCCGGTAACCTGACATACTTTGGACATTAGAGCCTCCAACTGCTTGGCCAGGATATAATTACCTGAGTGTTCAAAACTGTCGGGCAAACCGGAGCAGGGAAGGTATCGGCGCCGTTAACCGCCAAGCTTTATCCAAATCCGTTATTCAACCCAAGTTTAAAGGTGGCACTTTATACCAGAGCACCCGGCTTGCAGCAAGCAAAACCCACCAAAAAGGCTGAAAGAACGCCTTTTTGCTCATTTCATTTAGACAATGCAGCGCAATGCACTACGCGCCGGTTCTGCTTATAGCCAGCCGCGCTCAGCAAAAGAGACCACTTCTCCATCCCCCACCACAAAATGATCCAACACGCGCACTTCAAAAAGAGCGAGAGCGTCTTTCAAGCGTTCCGTGATACGTCGATCAGCATCGCTTGGCTCGGCCACGCCAGAAGGGTGGTTGTGAGCTAAGATAACGGCACCAGCGCTCAATTCTAATGCGCGCTTGGCAACTTCGCGAGGGTAAACAGATGCGCTGTCTAGGGTACCGCGAAACAGGGATTCATAGCGAATAATTCGGTGCTGAGTATCCAAAAAAAGCACTGCAAACTCTTCATGGCCTAAATGACGCAACTGAGAACTCAAGTAGTGACGCACCAAGGCAGGCGATGTCAGCGCATTGCCACGCGCCAGTTGGCTCGCCAAATGGCGGCGCGATAACTCGAGCGTTGCCTGAAGCTGGGCGTACTTAGCACTCCCCAACCCACGCGCAGCGCAAAAGCTTTGCTGGTCGGCTTCCAGCAGTTGGCGCAGACCACCGAAACTGCCGAGCAAATCCCGCGCCAAGTCAACTGCTGAGCGCCCCTGCACACCGACGCGCAAAAAAATTGCCAGCAGTTCCGCGTCTGAAAGCGCCTGGGCACCTGCGTTTAATAATTTTTCTCGAGGCCGCTCACCCTCCGGCCAGTGATTGATCCCCATCGCCCCTCCCTGTGTTGCTCACCCATAGCAGCTAAACAAGCCTCATTAAACCTAGCTTACCCTTGTTTGCCCTCAATATGCCAAATTGGAAGTGCCAATGGTATGGTAAGCCTCCTCACGAACGACGATGTGGATCATTGACCATGACCTCAGCTGTTAACGCGACAAGCGCTTCGACGCTAGCTGGCAAACGGGTGCTACTCGGTGTTAGCGCGGGTATCGCTGCCTATAAAAGCGCATTGCTTATGCGCCTGCTCAAGCAGGCAGGCTGCGAAGTACGTGTAGTGATGACCAAGGGCGCTCAGGCTTTCATTACCCCGCTCACACTACAGGCGCTTTCTGGCGAACCGGTACGGACGTCCTTGCTCGACCCTGAAGCCGAAGCTGGCATGGGCCATATTGAGTTAGCGCGTTGGGCGGACTTAGTGCTGATCGCCCCGGCCACCGCCGACTTAATCGCTCGTTTGGTGCACGGCATGGCCGATGACCTGCTCACTACGCTCTGCTTGGCCTCTGAGGCACCCAAACTGATTGCCCCGGCGATGAACCAAGCCATGTGGAATCATGTCGCTACTCAGCGCAACATAGAGCAATTGCAGCAAGATGGCTGGCAGCAGATAGGCCCCGCCGCCGGTGATCAAGCCTGTGGCGATGTGGGGCCTGGCCGTATGAGCGAGCCTGAAGAGATTTTCAGTGCGGTGATGGCGTTATTTGCACCCCCGAGACCCGACGCCTCTGGCGCCTCTGGTAACAGCTCTGCTCCTCATATCGTCATCACCGCCGGACCTACTCGGGAGCCGCTGGATCCGGTGCGTTATATTTCCAATCACAGTTCGGGAAAAATGGGCTTTGCATTGGCCGCAGCAGCGGTGGCTGAAGGTGCCAGGGTCACACTGATCAGCGGGCCGGTTAACCTAGCTACACCCCAGGGTGTTACCCGGATTGATATAGAGTCTGCCGAGCAGATGCATGCGGAGGCGCAGCGTCAAGCGCCTCAAGCAGCACTGTTTATCGGCTGCGCGGCGGTCGCTGACTATCGTGCAGCAGCCCCCTCTGAGCACAAACTCAAAAAGCAGGACGATAGCGATACACTGACCTTAACGCTGATCAAAAACCCCGACATTATTGCCAGCGTGGCAGCGCTACCCGTTGGGCAGCGTCCGCTAGTGGTGGGTTTTGCCGCCGAAACCCAAGAGATTGAGCGCTACGCAAACGATAAGCTCACACGCAAAGGATTGGATATGATCGTCGCCAACGACGTATCTCAAGCGGGCCTCGGCTTTGGCAGCGACCAAAATGCAGCTTGGCTGCTATGGCGCACTCCCCAGGGCGTTGAGAGCCGGGCAGAAGCGCCGCAGCCAAAAACCCAGCTAGCCACCACCATCATGCGCCAAGCGCTCGCACTGCTGGCAGTGAAAACAGCTGACAAAACGCCTCTAGCCGCACCTAAGTCGGCCCCCAAAAACGCTTCTGGAGATACCATATGACTGCCCGCCCTCAGTTGCAGTGCAGACTGCTTGATGAGCGTTTGAACGACTACTTACCTCACTATGCCACTGAAGGCTCGGCAGGCATGGATCTACGCGCCCTACTAGATGAGCCATTAACCTTAGCTCCCGGCGAATGTCAGCTCGTGCGAACCGGCCTTGCCATCTATATTGAAGACCCCGGCTTGGCGGGTATGATTCTGCCGCGCTCCGGTTTGGGGCATAAACACGGCATTGTGCTGGGAAATTTGGTCGGTTTAATTGACTCTGATTATCAGGGCGAGCTAATGATTTCGGTCTGGAATCGTGGCCAGAGCGCATTCACCCTCGCGCCCTTTGAGCGCTTGGCACAGTACGTGCTTGTTCCCGTTATGCAAGCCGAACTCACCGTCGTTGAAGCTTTTAAGGACTCTTCCCGGGGTAGCGGTGGTTTTGGCAGCACGGGTAGCCAATAACGTTTTTGTAACGCACGTTTCTTAAGCTGGAATAGCCCTATGAACGCAAAAACCGTACCCGCTTCGATTTTTCGTGCCTATGATATTCGCGGTATCGTTGACGACACGCTCACGGAAAAAACTGTTGAACTAATTGGGCGCGCCGTAGGCACTGAAGCGATTGCGCGTGGCGAGTTGACCGTTGCGGTGGCCCGCGATGGCCGCCTTTCTGGAGAGCGGCTGCAAGCGGCATTAATGCGCGGGCTTACCGCGACCGGATGCGATGTGATCGATATCGGCATGGTACCAACGCCGGTGCTTTACTTTGCTACCCATTTTTTGGACAACACCCGTTCAGGCGTAATGGTCACTGGTAGCCATAACCCACCGGATTATAACGGTTTCAAAATTGTGCTTAACGGCGAAACGTTGTCTGGCGATGCCATTTTAGCGCTCTTCGAGCGCATTCAGTCGAACAACCTGGAAAGCGGCCACGGCCGTATCACCCAGCAAGATATTCGTGAAACCTATTTAGCGCGTATTTTAGGCGATATTCATATTAATCGGCCAATCAAAGCGGTGGTAGATTGTGGTAATGGGGTAGCAGGCGAACTTGGCCCACTGCTATTAGCGCGCCTTGGGATTGAAACAATACCGCTCTTCGCGGAGATCGACGGCAACTTCCCCAATCACCACCCCGATCCCGGCAAACCTGAAAACGTGCAGGATTTGATTCGCGAAGTGCAAAAAACCGGCGCTGATATCGGCCTTGCCTTTGATGGTGACGGCGACCGGCTAGGCGTGGTGACGCCCAGCGGCAAATTGATTTTTCCCGATCATTTACTGATGGCATTTGCCACCGACATGCTCGCTCGCCAGCCCGGCGCCAAGGTTATTTTTGATATTAAGTGTACCGGTAAGTTAGTTAAAGTGATTAGCGAGGCGGGCGGGGAGCCCGAAATGTGGCGCACCGGCCACTCGCTAATCAAAGCGCGCATGAAGGAGACCGGCGCCCAGTTAGGCGGTGAAATGAGCGGGCATATTTTTTTCCAGGAGCGCTGGTATGGTTTTGACGACGGTCTTTACGCTGCAGCCAGGTTAGTCGAGATTCTCGCCAACCAAACGGAGGATGCGGACACCTTTTTCGACCATTACCCCCAGAGTATCAGCACCCCGGAAATTAACATTTCAGTTACCGATGATTACAAATTTCCTCTGATGGATAAGCTTGCTCGTGAGGGCGACTTCGGCGAAGGTATCAAAACTACGCTGGATGGAATTCGCGTTGACTACCAGGATGGCTGGGGGCTGTGCCGAGCTTCCAATACCACGCCTGCCCTGGTGATGCGCTTTGAAGGTAAAGACGATGCCGCATTAGCACGCATCAGGACGGTTTTTAATAACGCGTTAAAACGCGCCGCGCCTGACATCGAGCTGCCCGATTAACTAGCCGCTGGGCGCTAATGAGATCGCGCGCATAGAAAGTGCGACTCTTACCACTAAACCAGCATAACCGTTATCAGCATAATGACGTTCGCAAGGGACAATCTAATGAGTTCAGCCAGTCGCGACCCGCAAGTCGTTGTGGAAGTGCTTTCCGAAGCGCTTCCCTATATCCAACAGTTTTCCGGCAAAACCGTCGTGGTCAAATACGGCGGTAATGCTATGACTGAAAGCACCCTGATTGACTCTTTTGCCCGCGATATAGTGTTAATGAAAGAGGTTGGCATCAACCCAGTCGTTGTACACGGTGGCGGTCCGCAAATTGGCGACTTACTTAAAAAGCTCAATATCGAATCACGCTTCGTCAATGGCATGCGGGTAACCGATTCACAGACCATGGATGTCGTCGAAATGGTACTGGGAGGGCTGGTCAATAAAAGTATCGTCAACTTGATCAATCAAAGCGGCGGTAAAGCGATTGGTTTAACTGGCAAAGATGGCTCGCAAATCCGTGCTCGTCAGCTCAAAGTAGAGCATCAAAGCCCGGAAATGACCGTACCTGAAATCATCGACATTGGTCACGTAGGCGAAGTGGAGTCGATCTCGACTGAGCTGATTGAAATGCTTGCCGCGCGAGATTTCATCCCGGTAATAGCGCCGATCGGTGTCGATGCAGAAGGCCATAGCTACAATATTAATGCTGACTTGGTAGCTGGCAAGATTGCCGAAGCCCTCAACGCTGAAAAATTAATGCTGCTCACCAATGTAGCAGGTCTGATGAATACCGAAGGTGAAGTGCTCACAGGATTAACGACTGCTCAGGTGGATGGCTTGATTGCAGATGGCACCATCTATGGAGGCATGCTGCCCAAAATCCGCTGCGCATTAGAAGCGGTAAAGGGCGGAGTGAATAGTTCGCATATTATTGATGGCCGTGTTCCCCATGCAGTATTGCTAGAAATTTTCACCAATGCTGGGGTAGGCACCCAAATCAAGGACGCGAGCTAACCGCGACGGAGGGTACGTTATGAGCGAAGATCGCAAGCCTCGCCGCCGCGAGCAGATTCTCCAAGCATTGGCATTAATGCTTGAGGAAGACAGTGGCAAGCGAATCACTACTGCCGCTCTCGCCCGCCAGGTGGGCGTCTCTGAAGCGGCGCTTTATCGCCACTTCCCTAGCAAAGCACGTATGTTTGAGGGGCTGATTAATTTTATTGAAGAGAGCATCTTCGAACGCATAACGCGTATTTTAGACGATGTTCCCGATGCTATGACCCGCTGCCACACTATCTTAACGCTTCTCTTGGGCTTTGCTGAAAAAAACCCGGGGCTAGCGCGAGTAATGGGGGGCGACGTCCTTACCGGTGAAACTGCACGGCTCCGTCAAAGAATCAACCAGCTATTCGAACGCCTAGAGTTGCAGCTAAAACAAATTCTGCGAGAAGCCGAGCTGCGCGAAGGGCTGCGGCCTACAATTCCCGCCTCTGCTGCCGCCAATTTGCTAGCGGCCCATGCCGAAGGGCGAATCTCTCAATATGTGCGTAGTGACTTTAAGCGCCTACCCACCGAACACTGGGAAGACCAGTGGGCGCTGCTGGCTAGCCATTTATTGCGCGCCGTGGCGCAGCCTGCCTGATCTAGCAAGCCTTGAATAGATAGACCGTAAAATTATCACAATAAAAAACCGGCGCCTTCTCTTCTAAAAGGGCCGGTTTTTTTACGCTACCACAAAGCATTCACTGGTTAGCTCGCTAAGCTGCCAGGGAGTCACCCATTTTCTGACGCAGCTTTTTCATTGCATTCTTTTCAAGCTGACGAATGCGCTCCGCACTGACACCATACACGTCGGCTAAATCATGCAAAGTTTCTTTGCTATCAGCCAACCAACGACGCTGCAAGATATCCCTCGAACGCTCATCCAAGACGACGCTCTTCCGATCTCTTCTAGTGCAAGCTGTAAGCGACGCGTTGAGTCTTCCTCGAAATTGCTATCTTCCAGCTGCGTAGCAGGGTCTGAAGCGGCATCATCCAAGAAATGGACTGGCGCTTGATAAGTGCTCTCTTCATCGTCGCCTGCGGGGGCATCAAAGCCTGCATCATAGGAAGAGAGACGCCCTTCCATATCCCGCACGATCTCGGGTTTAACATCGAGATCTTTGGCGATGGCAGCCACTTCATCATTATTTAACCAAGACAAACGCTTTTTCGCGCTGCGTAGATTAAAAAACAGTTTACGCTGCGCTTTTGTAGTGGCGATTTTCACGATTCGCCAATTGCGCAGCACGAATTCATGAATTTCCGCTTTTATCCAATGCACTGCAAAGGATACAAGGCGAACGCCTTGGTTCGGGTCAAAGCGCTTGACGGCTTTCATCAAGCCAACATTGCCCTCTTGGATCAAATCCGCTTGTGGCAGCCCATAGCCTGAATAGCTGCGCGCAATATGTACCACAAAGCGCAGATGCGACAGTACTAAACGGCGTGCAGCCTCCAGGTCGCCCTCATCGTACAAGCGATGAGCAAGCTCACGCTCTTCATCGGCACTTAGAATTGATATGCCGTTGACTGCGCGGATGTAACCGCCTAAATCGCCGCCTGGTGAAAGTTGCCCCACCGGTAGAAGACTAGTGCTCATGTGCAGGTGGTCTCCCCTATAACCCATCGTGGTTGACGTAGCACTTATAGATAACCCATTACAAAGAATCTAGCTTAGAGACCTTATCACAAAGATAAGGTTCAAGCGGTATCACATTGATTCGCAGTATTTCGTCTAATCGACTATTTTTACATCCAACTTTTACTTCCATCTTCATCATCGTGGGCGAATGCTTGATAAGTGACGCGTTACCGCCAACCAAGCGCCCAACCAGCCTAATATTGTACTGCAAGATAGCAGAATTGTAGAGCCTGTCACATCGAGTTGCGGTAATGAGAAGCTCGCGCCATAGCTTTGTGCTAGTGCAGCCACAGGCAATGCAAGCCAGTGATTACCCATTCCTAGCAGGCACAGCGCCAGTAGCCCGCCCCCCAGCCCGTACCATGCGCCACTATAAAGAAACGGGCGCCTCACAAACGCATGGGTCGCACCAATCAACATGACCACTTCAATTTCTCTGCGCCGACTTTCCACCGAAAGGCGAATAGTATTACCGACGACCAACAAAACGCCTAAACCAAACAGCGCCCCCAGCGCCAGGGCAACGCGTCTGCCTAGCTCGGCTAGGTTTCTCAGCCGCTCTACCCAGGCCAGATCAACTCTGACTTCATCGACTCCGGAGAGTGTTTCCAGCGTGGTTGCCAACTGCTGCATGGCGGCGGGATCGACACTTTCCGGGCGCACCACAATGCTAATGGGCAATGGATTATCATCAAGGCCTGCTAGCACATCATCCAGGCCCAAGGCTTGCTGAAACTCTGCCATGCCTTGTTCAGCGGTGATCAACTGGGTTTCCAGCACGCTCTGCTCGGCGTTGACCGCCTCTTCGATACGCAGCGCCTGGGCATCATCCGCAGCGAGGTCGAGATAAACGGTTAGCGTCGCGCTGTCATCCAGCTCCGCATCCAGTAAGCGCGCACTATCCAGGGTTAACCAAAGCGCTGCGGGTAGAACCAGCGCGATGGCAATGGCTAACATCGTCAGCAGGTTGCCGACGGGATAGCGAACTAAACGCAGGAAGCTATCCCACGCCATGCTGCGATGATGGCGCCCCCAGGCGCGCAAACGACTTGAAAAGCGTGTTTGCTGGGATCTGGCACCGCGCCGCGGCGCTTTCTCAACCGCTGGTTTAGCAGTGCTGCGCGGCGTCTTCGGTGCAGCACCCTTCTGGCGCTTGGGAGTCGCAGACGGCCTCATACTGCGCCCTCATCGGCTACCAGTCGGCCATCGCTTAGACGGAGTATACGGTGGCGCAACCGGGCAATAAGCGCCAAGTCGTGACTGGCGATCATCACCGTCGTTCCAATCCGATTAAAATCCTCGAACAGCGCCATGATGTCCGCCGATAGCTGCGGATCCAGGTTACCTGTCGGCTCGTCTGCCAGCAGCAGAGCAGGCTTATTGACCACCGCCCGGGCAATCCCCACCCGCTGCTGCTCCCCACCCGAAAGCTCAATCGGCAGGGCCTTTTCACGGTGTAGCAGCCCGACTTTATCCAGCGCAGCACGCACGCGGCGGGCAGCTTCACGGGGCTCTACGCCCTGAATCTCGAGTGGCAATGAGACATTATGAAAAATGCTGCGATCAAAGAGCAGTTGATGATCCTGAAAGACGACGCCAATTTGGCGGCGATAAAACGGCACTTGGCTTGCGTGTAGTTGGGCAATATCGTGCCCCGCCACGACCACTCGCCCTCGGCTGGGCTTTTCAAGGCGCATAATTAGCCGTAGTAACGAGCTCTTTCCCGCTCCCGAGTGGCCGGTAAGAAATACCATCTCGCCACGGGCGACCCGAAAGTTAAGGTGCGCCAGCGCTTCAAAGCGACCACCATAGCGTTTTCCCACATGCTCAAAAGCGATCATGCGCTGGCATCTTCCCCTTGGCGATCAAACAGCGCGTGGACAAAATCTTTCGCCTCGAAGGGGCGCAGGTCATCGATCCCCTCACCCACCCCAATAAAGCGAATGGGCGTTTCCAACTGCTTCGCTAATGCGAAAATAATGCCGCCTTTTGCGGTGCCATCCAGTTTAGTCAGCGTAATACCACTGACCGGTACCGCATCATTAAAGGTGCTTGCTTGAGAGATGGCGTTTTGCCCGGTGCCTGCATCCAGCACCAGCATCACTTCGTGAGGCGCGGTAGTGTCGAGCTTCTGCATCACGCGGTGGACTTTTTTCAGCTCTTCCATCAGGTGGCTTTTGTTGTGTAAGCGGCCTGCGGTGTCGGCAATTAATACGTCAACGCCGCGCGCTTTAGCGGCCGCTACCGCGTCAAAAATAACCGATGCGCTGTCGGCACCGGTATGCTGGGCAATCACCGGTACGTGGTTGCGTTCACCCCACACTTTCAACTGCTCAACGGCAGCAGCACGGAAGGTATCACCGGCCGCCAACATGACGCTTTTGCCCTCACGCTGAAAGCGTTGAGTAAGCTTGCCGATGGTAGTGGTTTTACCCACACCGTTAACGCCGACGACTAAAATAACAAAGGGCCCCGGCCCCTCCTTCTCCAGTACCAACGGCTTAGCGACAGGCGCCAACATGGTAGCCAGCTCTTCTTGCAGACCTCGGTAGAGGGCTTCAGGGTTATTCAACTCTTTGCGGGAGACGCGCGCCTCAAGGCGCTGAATAATCTCAGTCGTCGCTTCAATACCTACATCGGCCAGCAGCAGTTGCGTTTCTAAATCTTCCAGCAACTCGTCATCGATCTGTTTTTTACCTAAGAACAGGTCGGCGATGCCGTCGGTGAGATTGGCACGGGTTTTCCCCAGGCCTGATTTGATGCGTGCAAACCAGCCTTGCTGCTCACCTTTTTTGGCGACAGGCTTCTCCTGAAGAGCAGGCTGGGGCGCCGTTTCGCGTACTGGTTCTGGCTCGACTATCGGTTCTGGAGCGGGCTCTGGCTCAATAGCCGACTCAGGCTCGGGGATAGGTTCTGGTTCTGGTTCTGGTTCTGGCTCAGGAGCAGGCTCAGGTTGGGGAACGGGCTCTGGCGCTAGTAAATCCTCAGGTGTTCTAGCCACCTCTTCTAATTTTTCAGAAACTAACTGTTCAGCAACTAATCGCTCGGCGTCCAGCCTGTCAGCTTGTTGGCTGTCAGAAGGCGCTTCAGGCACCTCAATGTTCGGCTCGTCGACACTGGTTTCATGAGGCTGCTCTTCAAGGCGCGGGTCGTCCTTTGGTGGCGCCTGCTCTGGGTCGTGCTTGTTCTTGCGTTTAAAAAAACCAAACATGAGTGTTATCCGACATAAAAAGTGAACATTAGGCCCATCCTACCACCGGAGGCAGAGACTTTGGATAAGCAGCCCGCTACAATCCGCTCCATGACAAGACAACGCCCCCCTCAATCATCTACCTCCCGCCGCACACCTGCTCAGCGGGTGGGTAAACACGCTGGCAAGCCAGTTGGTAAATTACGCATTATTGGCGGTGAATTCCGCCGCCGTCAGCTACCCGTACTGGATAGCCCTGGTTTACGCCCAACGCCAGACCGGGTGCGTGAAACGCTATTTAATTGGCTTGG
>JAMCZP010000273.1:0-6282 GCA_023485185.1 Gammaproteobacteria bacterium | reverse complement strand
CGACAGCCATCCTCACTAAAGCCACTGCGCTGATAGAGCCTTATGGCACTTTGATTACCGGCGCGAACCTCAAGCAACAGGCGCTCACTCAACCAGCGCTGAGCCTTCATTAACACGGCTTCCATTAACGCGTAACCTGCGCCACTTCGACGGCTTTGCGGTAACACCCCTATCGCTTGCAGCTCTGCTTCAAATGGCAACCGCGCAACGATGGCATATCCCTGCATTTGTTCATCCCGCCACCAACCCAGCACACAGGTATCATGACAACCCAACGCTGCCAGCATCTGGGAGTCGCTGGTGCCGCTTTTCGCCTGCGCCTCTAACGCCGTGAGTAGCGCCAAGTGCTCCACGTTCAGCTCAGTGATCATCTGCGCTCCGCGCTGCGCGCGCCCACGACTCCCCTAACGCTTTCAGCGCTGGCCAAAGTTCCCGCTTACTACTGGTTCCCTCGAGTAGTGACACAAGCGATGGCCCCTGCCACACAGGTAGCGAAAGCGTTTGGCTATGCGCCTCAACCACATTTATTATACCGTCTAGCGGAGCTTGCTCTGCCCCCAGTTCTCCCCACCAGAGTATCTTCTCTAACTGCCAGCCTTGCCGACTGACTCTACCTGCGATGAAGGCTGCCAAGCCTTCACGGGCTTCATCCAGCGGGTCTTCCACTGCAAATGCATTCACTAGTTGTGGCCAGGTAAAGTGCGTCACCTTAGTTGAAGCCGCCTGCTTAACGCCAGCGGCCTGGAGCAGATTTACCAGTAGCTGTTGCTGTTGGGTGGTCATTTCCCCGGCCTGCATTACCAGCCAGCGACCCTCGATACAGAGACAGGAGAGTGAAAATTTAAGGGGTTTGGCTGGCGTAGCGACTGCTGGCTCAACATCATGGGGCACATCAGACGCTGGTTTAAGCTGATCCCCTGAGCTCTGATGCGCTGAGCTCTGATGCGCTGAACCCTGTATGTCGGTGCCCAGGGTACCTTTGAGCAGCGCGCGCACCGCCGAAGGCGAAGCAACCGTTGCATCCGGCTTGCGCGCTTCGGGTGAAGCACGCTTGGGTGCAGGGGCATCATCCAACAACGCTTGCAACCTTGCCCGCGGCGGCGTCGTGTCGGGAGGCGAATCCTCCCACTCGCAGGCCTCGGTAGGCAGGGCGTTAGGCAGTTGATACTTTGCAGCCCAGGCGGTAATGCCCATAGCCTCAAGGTAGTGCCGCCGAATAACTTCCTGTGTCACTTTCCGCCGCCGCGACAGTTGGGGGAATCAGGCCGTTCGCCGCCACGGGACTGCCACTCACTGGGCGTATAAAGATGCATTGCCAAGGCATGAACCGGGCCTGACAACTCATCCGCCAGCAGCGCATAAATCTTTTGGTGACGTTTGACCGGCATTAACCCATCAAAGGTATCGCTGACCAGGGTAACTTTGAAGTGGGTTTCAGAGTTAGCGGGCACATTGTGCATATGGCTTTCATTTTCAACCTGCAGCACGTCGGGGGCTAGTGCCGCTAACTTCTGCTCTATCTGTGTCTGCAGCGTCATGTGATTGCTCCTTAAAGATCAGAAACCATTTAATTGTACGCGCTTACTGCTTCGCAGACGATGCCCTACGGGCGTGTAGCGCGCGTCTTGCCAGCGGCATGCGTGCCACACTGGCCAACAATGCCAGCAGCGTGGTCGCGGCACCCAGCCAAAGCGTCACTTGCACCGGCCAACCTAGGGCCAACGCAGCCCCTACCAGAGCGACGCCAAACGACTGCCCCACCGTGCGCGTTGTACTCATCACACCAGAGACATTCGAGCTGCGTTCTAACGGTAGGCTGCCCATCATTTCGCGGTTATTGGGCGGCTGAAACAGCCCGAAACCGATACCACATAGCGCGGTGCGCCATAGGCTTCCTGCAACACCGGTGGTTTCATCAACCAGTGCCAAGGCAATCAGGCCAATGATCAACAAGCCTAGCCCTGTACTTGATAACACGCTGGGATTAATACGGTCGGCTAAGCGCCCCGCAATTGGCCCCACCAGCATGATAGCCAGTGGCCAAGGGGTGAATAGCCACGCGGTTTCCAGTGGTGAAAAGCCCATCTGCTCTTGGTAAAAAAACGACAGCGCCACAAAGGTAAGTCCTTGCCCAATAAAGGCCAGCCCAGAAGCTGAAACCGCAAGGGTGAAGCGTTTCTCAGCAAATACGCTAAGTGGCAACAGCGGGTAAGGGGCTCGCCGTTGGCGGTGAATAAAGCCGATACAGCTCAACACGGTTAACAGCGCCCAGCCACCGCTTTGCCAGAAGGGGGCCGCATGACTGACCGCATCCATGGCCACAAAGAAACTCGCCAACATCACCATAGAAAGCAGTGCTCCGGCAATATCAAAGCTGCCTTGGCGTGGCAACTCCCTGGGCAACGCCCGCTTAGCGAGTAAAAATGAACAAACACCTAAGGGTACCTGCAGTGCAAACAGCCAAGGCCAATTGGCAAAGGAGAGGATAACGCCACTTAATGTGGGGCCCGCCGCGTAGCCGCCAGCGACCACTAACGCACTCAAGCCAAGCGCGCTGCCTAACAACCTTGACGGAAAAATAGCCCGATAAAGCGAGGGCCCAATCGACAGGGTCGCGGCTGCCCCTAGCCCCTGCATAGCACGAAATACCAGCAGTGTTTCCAGATTACGCGAGCAAGCAGCCCCCAATGAGGCCAACACAAAAAGGCCTAACCCAAAGAGATACAGCCGACGACGAGTGACTAACTCACTGATACCGGCAAATACTAACAAGAAAGCAGCGCAGACCACTTGAAAAAGGTTGGTAATCCAAACGGCACGGGAAGCAGAGATGTTCAAATCGGCAGCAATAGTAGGCAATGCCAGATTAATCATGGTGGTGTCGACCACCGCCATTAACGTACCGGTCACTAGCGCCAGAACGGCCATGGCACGCTCAGGGCCTGGCAGGCCATCGTCTCCGGGGCGGGTCTCAAACAGTCGCATGGCAATATTCCTACGCGGCAAATACTTAAACGAAACGGCTAACGTTACAACGAACTCGCAAGAACAGCTCAATTAAAACAATGAAACCGGCCTAAGCCGGTTTCATTGTTTGCCTTGTAGCTATTCATTATTAGCGACGCAGCCAGTCGTTAGCTTGTCTAAAATATTAGCACGCTAATCCTGCTCACTGTCTAACAACAATGCATCATCGACCTCTGATATCTCCAGGGCCGTTTCGTCATCTAGGTCAATGGCGAGATAGCTGTGCTCAACGCGCACAAATTCTTGAAACAGCGCCCAGTCCAGTTTGCCCGGCCACTGACGCTCGTCTTCTTCCCAAGCGCGCAGCTCAGTTTCGAGAATTTCCACGTAGCGGTCACGAATAAACGTTTCCAGAGCTTCTGGGGTATCCATCTCGGGAATCAGGTAAATGGTACTTTCATGTTCGACGTCGTCCAGGGTCAGGTCGTCGTCTCCCATGGTGGGTTCCAGCGCGTTGATCCAGTCCACAAAGGGCTGGGTCGGCCTGACGCTCAGTGCGGAGCGGTTAAGCAGTTTCATGGGATTCTCCTCGCCGTCGAAACGTTGACCATTATGGGCGCTATAACGTGCCCTTACCAACTATTCATCCGTTATCTTAGCGTGTTAGTCCACTTCAGGGCGCATCGCCGGGAACAGCAATACATCGCGAATCGAGGCGCTGTCGGTGAACAGCATCACCAGACGGTCGATACCTATGCCTTCGCCCGCGGTGGGCGGCATGCCGTACTCCAACGCACGCACGTAATCTGCATCGTAGTACATCGCTTCCAGGTCGCCGGCATCTTTTTCGGCTGACTGGGCACGGAAGCGCTCCGCCTGATCCTCGGCGTCATTGAGCTCCGAGAAGCCATTCGCAATTTCACGGCCACCGACAAAGAACTCAAAGCGGTCGGTAACGAAGGGGTTGGCATCGTTACGCCGCGCCAATGGACTGACTTCCGCCGGGTACTCGGTGATAAAGGTCGGCTGGTCGAGCTTGTGCTCGGCGACCTCTTCAAAGATCTCTGTCTGTACCTTACCCAGGCCCCAGCTCTCTTTGACCTTGATACCGAGTTTTTCAGCGGTTGCCCGCGCCGCTTCCAATGAATCCAAATCACTGTCGGCAATGCCATCGCCGTGATCAAGAATCGCCTGGCGCAGCGTTAAGCGAACGAACGGCTGTCCGAAATCGTAGCTTGCCCCTTGATAGTTGATAACTGCACTCCCCAGCACCTCTTCCGCGGCCGTGCGCAGCATCGCCTCGGTCATATCCAGCAGGTCACGGTAATCCGCATAGGCCCAGTAGAACTCCACCATGGTGAACTCTGGGTTGTGGCGGGTGGATAAACCTTCATTGCGGAAGTTGCGGTTAATCTCGAATACTTTTTCGAAGCCACCCACCACCAGCCGCTTGAGATAAAGCTCAGGCGCGATACGCAGGTACATATCGATATCCAGCGCATTGTGGTGGGTAATAAAGGGCCGTGCTGCGGCGCCACCGGGGATCGGCTGCAGCATTGGCGTTTCCACTTCCATAAAGCCGCGGGCTTCAAAGAAGCGACGCATGGAGCTGATCACCGCGGCACGGGTTTCAAATACCTTGCGCGACTGCGGATTCATGATCAGATCTACATAGCGCTGGCGGTAGCGGGCTTCCATATCAGTGAGGCCGTGAAACTTATCCGGCAGCGGGCGCAGGCTTTTGGTTAACAGCTGCGCCTCCTTCATCATCACGTACAGGTCGCCTTTGCCGGATTTATGCACCGGGCCATGGGCAGCGACGATATCGCCGATATCCCAGCTTTTAACGTCTTCAAGTACCTCGGCAGGCAGGCCTTTTTTATCCACATAGAGCTGGATTTGACCGGCCACATCCTGAATAACAATAAACGGCCCGCGTTGACGCATCACGCGACCGGCGACCGAGGCGTGGTGATCCAGCGCTTCAAGGTCAGCCTTTTCCTTATCGCCGAAGCTGTTTTGCAGCTCAACGGTTAAGCTGTCACGGCGAAAGTCATTGGGAAATGCACTCTTACCTTGCGCTGCTGCGCTCTCGCGGCGAGCGCTAAGCTTGGCACGACGCTCGGCGATCAGGTGGTTTTCGTTCTCTGGAGAAGACGCGTCTTGGTTAGCCATGTGGCACCCTATTCGTGTTCAAACGCTAAAAGATTACAAACCTTGCTTTAAGCTAGCGACGATGAATTGATCAATATCCCCGTCAAGCACTTTGTCGCAGTTGCTGGACTGCACGCCGGTGCGCAAATCTTTGATGCGCTGGTCGTCAAGCACGTAAGAACGGATCTGGCTGCCCCAACCAATATCCGCCTTGGAGTCCTCAGCTTCTTGCTTGGCAGCATTGCGTTTTTGCATTTCGTGCTCCCACAGCCTTGCCTTTAGCTGCTTCATCGCGAAATCGCGGTTCGCATGCTGACTGCGCTGCCCTTGGCAGGCCACCACAATGCCGGTGGGCTCGTGGGTAATCCGCACCGCTGAATCGGTGGTGTTTACGTGCTGACCACCCGCGCCGCTTGAGCGATAGGTGTCGACGCGCAGATCAGAGGGATTAATCTCAACCTCAAAGCTGTCATCAATTTCAGGCGATAAAAACACCGACGCAAACGAGGTATGTCGACGACCACCGGAATCGAACGGGCTTTTACGCACCAGACGATGTACGCCGGTTTCAGTACGCAGCCAGCCAAAAGCGTAGTCACCCTGGATATGATATGTACCGTGGCTGACTTAATACCGGCTACTTCGCCAGCGGAGATTTCAGTGATATCGGCTTTGAAACCGTGGCTCTCAGCCCAACGCAGATACATGCGCAGTAAAATATTGGCCCAATCCTGCGCCTCAGTGCCGCCAGAACCGGATTGAATATCCAGGTAGGCATTATTGGGGTCCATATCACCGGAAAACATGCGTCGAAACTCAAGCTTCTCAAGTGCAGCCTGCATGCTATCCAGCTCTTTGCGCACTTCATCAACGGTGCCTTCGTCCTCTTCCATTTCCGCCAGTTCAAGCAGATCACGGCTATCGCCAAGCCCCTGCTCAAGATCATCAATGGTGGCCACAATGGCTTCGAGGGAGGCGCGCTCTTTGCCTAACTTCTGCGCGTAGTCTGGATCGTTCCAGACATTGGGGTCTTCCAGTTCGCGAGAGACTTCTTCTAGCCGATCTTTCTTCTCGGCATAGTCAAAGATACCCCCTAAGAACCGCTGTCCGCTCAGACAGGTCCTTGATCTGGTTATGAATCGGATTGGTTTCCAACATGGG
>JAMCZP010000043.1 GCA_023485185.1 Gammaproteobacteria bacterium | reverse complement strand
ATTGAGTAGAGGGTAATCAAGAAGCAATAAAAAAAGCAGGCAGAAACAACAAGGGCAGCCACCAAATGGGAATGCTCTTTTTTCGTGCGTGAGGCGGGGTACAGAAGAAAAGAGGGATTAAGTGCTTACTTCAACCCGCAGCGGCTGGATCTCCGCTAGCGTTAAGCCAGTGTCCTTGGCAATCTGCTCGTCACTGAGCCCCCCCAGCCATACCAGGTGGCGGGTTGCCTCATCAGCGCTAAGCTCGCGAATACGGCTCGTTGCACGCTTAACTGGCTCATGAGCAACATTGGCCATCGTTAATTCCTCCTGCCAGTGCTTATCAGTTAACGCGAAAAACCTCGTACTTCTAGTGCGAGGATGGATAGCGTGGGACGCGAAGCGTCCCCTATTCTGGCCTTGTCTGCTGCTCAATGTATTGCTTGACGACGCTCAGCGGTGCTCCGCCGACACTTCCCGCAAAATAGCTGGGACTCCATAACGCATTTTTCCTGTAGGCCGGTTGTACCAATTCAGGGTGCAGTAGTTTCATTCGTCTACTCGAAGCGCCTTTCAGGCTATTTACTAGCCTTGAAATCGCCACCTTGGGCGGGTAGTTCACCAGCAAGTGGACATGATCGGTTTCACCATTGAACTCCTTTAGCTCCGCCTCGAAATCCCGACACACCTGTCTAAACAGGGTTTCGAGGGAGTTTAAATGTGCGTCATTGAACACCCGACCACGGTATTTAGTCACAAAGACCAAGTGAGCGTGAATCTCAAAAACGCAATGCCTGCCAGTTCTGATTGAGTTGATTCTGTCCATAGACCAAGTATTCTCAAGGCCATGAAACAGACCAAGACATTAAAGGTTCGCGTAAGGGACAAGCACGCCGCCCAGCTTAACCGCATGGCGCGCAGCGTGAACTTTTGCTGGAACTATCTGAACGAACTGTCGTCTCGCGCTATCCGTGAGCGCGGTCTGTTTCTATCAGCCTACGACCTGCATCCGTATACAAAAGGCGCTGGCAAAGAACTTGGTCTGCACAGCCAGACCTTGCAATGTATCGCCGCCGAATACGCCACTCGCCGCAAGCAGTTCAAAAAGTCTCGGTTGAGCTGGCGAAAGTCTGGCGGCGTGCGTCGTTCACTCGGCTGGATACCCGTTAATACTGGCGCCGCCAAGTGGAAGAATGGGCAGGTATTCCATAACGGCAGCTACTTCAAGATATGGGATAGCTACGGGCTGTCCAATTACAAGTTTCGCTCCGCGTCGTTTAATGAGGACGCACGCGGGCGCTGGTATTTCAATGTTGTCGTGGATGCTGATATTAAACCTAGCCTTGGGCAAGGCGCTGTTGGTATTGACTTTGGATTGAAAGACATAGCCACTTGTAGCAATGGCGAAAAGCTGGAAAACAGCCGCTTCTACCGTGGCATGGAAGAAAAGCTAGCGATTGCTCAGCGTAGCCACAACAAGAAACGTACCCGCGCCATTCACGCCCAGATCGTCAATCGCCGCAAGGATGCCTTGCACAAATTCTCACGCCGTCTAGTCAATCAGTACGGTGAAATCATCGTGGGCGATGTTAGCTCACAAAAACTCGTAAAGACCAAGATGGCCAAGTCCGTGCTAGATGCCGGGTGGGGCCAGTTGAAAACGATGCTGGAATACAAATGCGATCACGCAGGTATCGTGTTCAAGGAAGTGCGAGAAGCCTACACCACCCGCGCCTGTTCGGCTTGCGGCTCGCTCAGCGGGCCGCAGGGCGTAAATGGGCTGCGACTAAGAGACTGGGAGTGCGTGGCGTGTGGTGCGCGCCACGACCGAGACGTGAATGCGGCTCGGAATATCCTCAGTCTTGCGCTCGGGCATGAGCGTCCAGAAGTGGGAATCCCCGTCCTTTAGGGCGGGGAGGATGTCAAAGAAGATGATCCAGGCACGCAGTGGGTCTTATCGATTCAGGCACTCAGACCATGACGATAACCAGTGGAATCAGCGTAAGTACGGGTCTGCAGTGGAAGCAATGCTTTGCGCAACGGCGCTGTGGCATCGCTTAGCCCCCACCGCTTGCTAGGAGAATACCGCCCTTGAGTGGGTGTCTCGTTGTTTCCCAGCAGTTGCCGGTGAAATTGCCGGGTTAGCTGCTGTAGGTATCGTGCGGTATCACGGCGACACACCGGGTACTGGCTAAGCAGCTCAAGCACACAGAGTGTTCGTTGGAAGCCCTCGCGCGGCATCACTCCGCGCAGCCGTTCTAACTCCGCCAGTGTAGGGCGATAGCCCCGAAACCAAACGGCTTCAGCAAGCTGCTTCACGTCATCTACAGTGAACTCAAGTGGCCGCGAGCCGACCCGGTACAACCGTTTACGTGTGAAGGAAACTGCCATAACTAGCCCTCGCTGTGGTGATAGTCGTCTAATACCACATTCAGATTGCCCAATATACGGGTCTCATCGCCTACATAATAGCTGATCGCTTCTCGTGCCAATCGTTCGAATTCGCCAATATCAATTTGAGGAAGCTGAAGCAGCGCCTGGATATCGTGCTGGTCGCGGTCGCCAAAACGACCGAGCTTAGAGATGGCCACATCAAGCGCACTGGCGACATAAACCTCCACGTTGGGTGCACTACTTTGCGTCACCAGCCGAACGACACGATCCTCGTAGTCTTCGTGTAGCGGAGCGAGTGTCGTATTGAAGCTGGCATCCAGCTCTAGCAGCTGAGTCATGCCCTCTTCGTCGGTGAACACATAAGCGTCTTCATCCAGCAAGGCAACGATTTCAGACTTATCGGCATAGCCGTGAGAGGCTACCTCCGCGTCGACATCTGCACTCCCGCGCGACTGAGTATGGATATGGACCGCACAACCACCGAAGACAATGACTTGGAAGACACCTTTCTCGCCACTTGCATAGACAGGCTCAAGCACATCGAAAAACTCAACGAGTGCATGTCCTAACGCCGTATCGGGCTCAATTATTGGGTAGTCTCCCGGTTCTATCGGCATGATCTCTCCTAAACGCTCAAGATAGAGTTTACCACAGCACCGCGCTTGGCTAGTGCTTGAAGAAAGTAATCCAGGCGCGTAGTGGGCCCTCTGGCAAATCCGGGCGCAGATCGTTGATCAGATCCACCATCAAATCAGGCGCTTCGGCAATCTGCTCATCACTCAGTACGCCGAATGCCAACAGATGACGGACAGTCTCACGCTTGTCTTCCCAAGTGCGCCGCTCAGCTTCCAGCCGCGCTTCCTGACGGCCTCTCTCTTCCCACTGCTCAGGCCATTTCTTAATCCGCTCTGCCAGCAATTCCCTCATGAAAAATTTCAATGAGGTGCGCCTCATTGATAAGAGCAAAAAGCTACTCATTTAACGCTGAGCCTTCGCTGCTGAAGGCCACAAGGATCTTGGCTATCGAGGAAGACGGTCATGAAAGGGCTTTGGCATGGCTCACAATGCTGGTCGGCTCATTCAGCGCATTGCGGATACCCGGGGGAATGCCCAACGTGGGAACGACACTTTCCAGCGTCTTGTTCGTAACGCTCAGGTGCCCGCGTGATCGAGAGGATGATATTATTTGGCGGGTGCGCTGGGGGGGCGATTGGCTCTATGTC
>JAMCZP010000047.1:4174-18068 GCA_023485185.1 Gammaproteobacteria bacterium | reverse complement strand
ACAAACAGCGGCAGAGCAACCATGATGCGCTTAACGATCGGCTTCTGATCGATCTTGATGTAGTCGGCAATTATCATCCGCGCACTACGGAAAGCGGTATCGCCAGAGGTGATCGGCAGCACAATAACGCCCAATACTGCCAGCGTGCCACCTACTGCACCCAGCATGGTGGTGGAAACTTCGCTTACCACCGCCGCAGGGCCACCAGCAGCCAGTACATCGGAAAGCGTCTGATCGCCATAGAACAGGCTCATGGCGGCGGCCGCCCAGATCATGGCGATAATGCCTTCGGTGATCATCATGCCGTAGAAAATTTTGCGCCCATTGGTTTCGTTTTGCGTGGTGCGCGAAATAATCGGGGTTTGGGTGGCATGAAAACCGGAAAGCGCGCCGCAGGAGATGGTTAAAAACAGCAGCGGGAAGATGGGGGCGTTGTCCGGGTGCATGTTCTCAAACGATAGCTCAGGAATTGGCGCGCCTGTCACGATCATGCCAATACCAATACCTGCCGCGCTGAACAGCAGCAGCGCACCGAAGTAGGGGTAGATACGTCCGATCACTTTATCAATCGGTAGTAGCGTGGCGATCAGGTAGTAAATAAAGATGGCGACGATAATCAGCGTCAACGACAGAGACGTCATGTTGGACAGCAGCGCCGCTGGTGAGGTAACAAATACGGTACCCACCAACAGCAGTAGCAAGATGGCAAAGCCGTTGACCACATGCTTCATCGCCTGGCCCAAAAACTTGCCCGCCAACTGAGGCAAGTGAGCGCCGTGGTTGCGAATCGAGATCATACCGGTCAGGTAGTCGTGTACAGCACCTGCAAAAATACAGCCGATAACGATCCAAACAAAAGCCACAGGGCCATATAGCGCGCCGAGAATAGGGCCAAAAATGGGGCCCACACCAGCAATGTTGAGTAACTGAATAAGCGAGTTGCGCGTGGTGTTCATCGGTACATAATCGATGTTGTCACGCATAGTGAACGCTGGCGTGCGCCGTTTTCGGTCGGTAACGAACACGCGCTCAACGAACTTCCCATAGGTAAAGTAGCCCGCGATCAGCAGCAGGATCGATGCAATAAAGGTAATCATCTAAGGTACCTAGAGCAGTGAGGAAGAGTAGCCGATAGTGGCGACGAGCATACAAGCGTGCTTGTGGCACACAAGTAGGTACTTTTTAAGCCGCAGTGAATGTACAGATAAGGGATTGGTAGCACAGCTAGACTTTAGTTGGTGGTGCCATCGTTAACTTAATAAAACGCTCGTACCTATATCAATAAAACGCTCATACCTATGCAAAACGGGCAGCCCGCGAGGCTGCCCGTTTTGAATTTTAGCTAAGTAAAAACGTGCGTTAAGACTCGACAACACCGCAAGCCATGCGAGCACCGCCACCGCCAAGGTGCGGTTCATCATCGTAGGTATCGCCGCCCTCATGAATCATCAAACTGCGGCCTGGCATATCTTCCATGCTGAGGCGTGGTGCCAAGACGGGCAGGTTGGCTTCGCCATCTTCATTAACGGTCAGCACCGGTAAGTCACCCAAATGACCTTCGCCGTAAGGACCTTGGTGGGTATCGGTTTCTTCGGGGTCATAGTGACCGCCTGCGGCTTGGGCAGCGGTCATCTCGCCATTGTCATCTTCAGCAGGATCACAGCTGGCGTTCTGGTGAACGTGAAAGCCATAAACACCGGGCTCAAAATCCGTCAACGAAGGTGTCAGCAATAAGCCGTGCTCCGTATGCTCAAGGGATACGGTGCCAATCGACTCTTCAATTCCTTCAACGCTGACTTTATGCATTTCGACATCAAGCGTTTCATTGGCTTGTGCTGCGGCACTGACAAGCAGCAGCGAGGCGGCAATACCGGTAAGTGACGTTGAATAGCGCATGTGATGTTCTCCCGAATCCATGGAAATAGTGTATAGCGTTGCTCCTTCAAGGTAGCTGTCTAAGGGGAACTCTGCCACCTTACCCAGTTGATGACATCTCACTGCCCAGCCACGACAATAGCGACCTGTTGTTATTGTGATCGATATTTTTTGTCGCTAGCTTTTACCTGGGAGCGTTATGATGCCACTCAACATCCTCTATCAGGATGAGTATCTTGTTGCAGTGCATAAGCCGTCAGGGCTGTTGGTGCATCGCTCGGCGTTAGCGCGTGGCGAAACGGAATTTCTGCTTCAGCGGCTGCGCGATCAGCTTGGCAAGCGGGTCTATCCTGTTCACCGTTTAGATCGGCCTACCTCTGGTGTGATGGTGTTTGCGCTCTCCTCTTCGGTGGCGGGCCTGCTCAGCGAGGCGTTTAGCGAGCGCCAGGTAGAAAAGCGCTATTTGGCGGTGGTGCGCGGTAAAGCGCCAGAAAGCGAGCGCTTGGATTATCCGTTGCGGGAAGAGGATGGCACGCGACCCAAAGCCGAAATGCCTGCCATGCCTGCGATGACCGATATTCGCCGCTTGGATAGCGTGGAACTGCCGGTACAGGTTGACCGCTACCCGGTGGCGCGTTACTCGTTGGTAGAAGCGCGGCCGCTGACCGGGCGTCGCCACCAGATTCGCCGCCATCTCGCGCGGCGGGGCTACCCGATTATTGGCGATGCCAAGCACGGTAAAAGTGTCCACAACCGCTTCTTTGCCGAACAGCTTAGCGCGCCGCGCTTGCTGTTGGCGGCTACCTATTTGGCCTTTGATCACCCGCTGCTCGACAAGCGTGTACAATTAAGCTGCGCCTTGGATGACACCATGACCGCGCTGTTTAATCACCTTGGTTGGGCGGGACATTTGCCGTTGGATAGCGTGCGTACACCGCCGCAAAAAATGCCTTCAGCCCTGCAAGCGCTATGAGTGAGTCTGCCATGCCTTCAGCTATTTCAGCTACCAACCCCCTAGCCCCTACTGACTCAGCTTTTAGCGATGCTGTTTCGACCGGCTCAGTTTCAAGTGACTATGATTTTCGCTTTGGTGGGATTCGCCGCCTTTATGGTCAGCGTGCTGCCAAAGCATTTCGCCATGCCCACGTGGTGGTGGTGGGCGTCGGTGGGGTAGGAAGTTGGACGGTAGAGGCGCTGGCGCGCTCGGGCATTGGCAAGCTGACGCTAATCGATTTAGACGATGTCTGCGTTTCCAACGTTAATCGCCAGCTCCACGCTCTGGATGGCACTATTGGTCAGCCTAAGGTCGCTGTGCTTGCTGAGCGCTGCCGCCTGATTGCCCCGGAAATCGAGATTGTGGCCGACACCGCCTTCGTTACGCCGACCAACTTGGCCGAGCGTATCCCGGATGACGCTGACCACGTGGTAGATGCCATCGACAGCGTGATTGCCAAGGCCGCGCTCATCGCGTGGTGCAAGCGGCGCAAAATTCCTATTATCGTCACCGGTGCGGCGGGTGGGCAGACCGACCCCACCCGTATTCAAGTCGCTGATCTCACCCGCACCGAGCACGACCCGCTGTTATCCAAGGTGCGCTCCCGGCTACGTCGCGATTACGGCTTCTCCCGCAACCCCAAGCGGCGCTTCTCGGTGGAGTGCGTCTACTCCGACGAGCAGTTGATCTATCCCGGAGCCGACGGTGAAGTGTGCCTGCAAAAGCCCGGCAGCGGCGACGCCTCGCGCTTGGACTGCGCCTCTGGCTTTGGCGCGGCCACTTTTTTAACCGGCTCCTTCGGCTTCGTGGCCGCCTCAAAAGTGCTTGAACGCCTCGCCAAAAAAGCCAATCAGCCAGCCGCTACAAACGCCAACCAAAAGGAAACCGAATGACGACGCCTGTTCCTGGCATTTACCGCCACTACAAAGGCAATTTGTACGAAGTGATGGGCACTGCCCAGCACAGCGAAAGCGAAGAACCGCTGGTAGTCTACCGCGCCCTCTACGGCGACTACGGCCTCTGGGTACGCCCCCTGGAGATGTTTACTGAAAGTGTGACCAAAGAGGGCCACGCCCAGCCGCGCTTTGCACTGGAGAAGGCGTATTAAACCAGTATTTCGTTAACCAGGAGCGCTCATGACCCCCCTATCACCTCAGCAAACGCTGAAAGACGTATTTGGGTTTGACGACTTTCGTGGCGGCCAGCAAGCGGTGGTGTCCAGGGTATTGAAAGGCCACTCCACGGCGGCGATTTTCGCCACCGGCGCGGGCAAGTCGCTTTGCTATCAGCTCCCTGCGCTGCATCTGCCGCATCTAACCCTGGTAGTTTCACCGCTGCTAGCGTTAATGCAGGATCAGCTCGCGTTTCTAACCCGCCACGGTGTGGCGGCGGCCAGTATTGATTCCACACAAGACCGCGAAACGACGCGCGATGTCATGGCGCGCGCCAAAAGCGGCGAGCTGAAAATCCTGATGATCTCGGTGGAGCGGCTTAAGAACGAGCGTTTTCGCCACTTTCTGCGTCAGGTTCAGATATCGCTGCTGGTGGTCGATGAAGCCCACTGTCTTTCCGAGTGGGGGCATAACTTCCGCCCCGACTATTTGAAACTGCCGGACTACCAGCGCGACTTTGCCATTCCCCAGGTGCTGCTGCTTACCGCTACTGCGACGTCTACCGTTATCAACGATATGCGTGAGAAGTTTTCCATCGCTCACGATAACGTTATCGCCACCGGCTTCTACCGCCCTAACCTTGAACTGCTGGTGGCACCGGCCATGGAGGATCGCCAGCAGCAGCTGATCAACTGGCTTAAGCCACAGATGCAGCTGGGCAGCGAAGCGCCTACGATTATCTACGTCACCCTGCAACAAACCGCTGAACGGGTGGCGAACGCGCTGACAGCCCAGGGCATTGCGGCTCAGGCCTACCATGCAGGGCTGGATTCCCAGCGGCGGGACGAGATCCAGCGCCAGTTTATGGGCGGCGAATCGCCCTGCATTGTGGCGACCATTGCCTTTGGCATGGGCATCGATAAAGGTGATATTCGCAATGTGGTGCACTATGACCTGCCCAAATCAATCGAGAACTACAGCCAGGAGATTGGCCGGGCAGGGCGTGATGGCGAGCCATCCACCTGCCTGACCACGGCCGGGCGCGATGGCTTGCGGGTGCTGGAAAACTTTGTTTACGGTGATACCCCTGAGTACGCTGGTATTTTTCGCCTATTGGAAGAAATTGCAGCGGCAGGCCAAGCGCAAGACCTCCAGTGGGAGGTCTTGCTCAATACGCTTTCCCGCGATACCAATATCCGCCCGCTGCCGCTAAAAACATTGCTGGTGCGACTGGAGATGCACGGCATCATCGCTCCGCGGTTTGCGTTTCTCGCCGAATATCGGTTGCGCTACCATATTGAACCCGCTGAATTAGTGAGCCGTTTTGAAGGCGAGCGGGCGGCCTTTGTTCGTTTGCTGGTCGACAGCATTCCTATCGCCCGCATCTGGGGAACGGTGGATTTCGAGCGGCTGCACAGTGCGGGACAAGCACAGCAGATCGACGCCTCCCGCGCCCGTGTTATTACCGCCTTGGAGTACTTTCAGGACAAAGGCTGGCTGATGCTGGAAGGCAAGCGCATGACCGATGTGTATGAAATATGTCAGCCGAATTTTGCCATCGAGGCGTTGGCAAGTCAGCTGTATGAAGACTGCCTCAATCGCGAACGTATCGAAATTGAGCGGCTGCAGTCGATGCTGGCGCTGTTTGAATCGGAGAGTTGCCTAACACGGCGATTGGCCGAGCACTTTGGCGATAACACTTTTGGCGCACCGCGAGATGCGCCATTCGACACCGAACAGGGCCGCTGCGGGCACTGCTCGGTGTGTTACGGCCACCTAGTGCGGCTGCCTGATGCAACGCCGCAGCCTGCGCTATCGGATAACGACTTCACCCGCTACGCTACGCCGTTGATTGAGCGCCACACCGAACAGTTCGGCCAGCCGCCCAATGCACAGCGGCTGGCGCACTTCCTGTGCGGCTTAACTATGCCGATTTTCACCCCTCTCAAAGCCCGCAACCTTAACGGCTTCGCGTTCTTTGAGCAGCGCGCCTATCCTGAAGTGCGCCAGTGGGCGGAAACAATACTTGGATCCAAGAACTAGAACTGATGCACTAGAGCCAGTCCACTAGAACCAGTCCACTAGACCAGGCCACTAGAATTAACCCCGGCAGGCTGGGAAGGACTATCGCCCACCCGTGAAGGCAATACCGCTTACTGGTCGCACCTGGTGGTGTTACGCAATCCACGTGCGGCACGTAGCGCCGTAGAACAACGCCTGGTCGAGCAACTACTGCAACGCCGTGGCCTGGATAACGAGCGGGCAACGGCCATGGCCAGCGGTATGCTCTATCGCAAGAGCACCGTGCGCACCCTGCATAAGCTGCGCCAGGGGCTGGGTCGGGCAATTCGCCACCCTGATGATCAAGTGTTGGTAACGCTGTTGGAACCGCGCTTTCCCCGCCCCTCCGCAGCGCCGCCACTGGCGGGCGTCATTCAAAGCGACGCTCTCTTGGGTGCCATTCCTGCCCGTTTTCGCCCCGCCTGGCAGCAAGCAGAAGAGCCAAAGGCCGGGGGCGCTGATGATGAAAAAACAGTGCCTACGGGCAGCACCGCTCTCTCGGCACTGCTCTAACCGGCTGATTTCGCTGTCACCCGACAAAATCACCCAACGAAAAAACCGCAGCCCCGGCGTCTTCCAATGACGGCGGGGCTGCGGCTCAGAGCTTGTAAACGACATGTAAAGGGTAAGTGCTAAGGCCGGGGTAAGCAAGGAAAGTCAAAAATTTCGCTCGAAGCCCTAAAGTCTTCGCAAGGGGGGCCGATAGTAAAGACAACGGAGCTGAAGAGCGCCGTCAACATAGGCTCTACGGCTAGCAAGCGAGACACGCTGCACCAAGAGCCGGTAAACGACACAAGGAGTTCACCCATGTCAGTGATCAATACCAACATCACTTCCATGATTGGCCAGTCCAATCTGAACAAGAGCCAGAACGCCCTGCAGACCTCCATGGAGCGTCTCTCCTCCGGTCTGCGTATCAACAGCGCCAAGGATGATGCGGCCGGTCAGGCCATCGCCAACCGCATGACTGCCCAGATCACTGGTCTGGCACAAGCACAAAGGAACGCCAACGACGGTATCTCTGTTGCCCAGACCGCCGAGGGTGCTCTGAATCAGGTCAATGACAACCTGCAGCGTGTTCGTGAGCTGGCCGTTCAGGCCCAGAATGGCACCAACTCTTCCAATGACCTGCAGTCCATTCAGGATGAGATTACCCAGCGTCTGGCTGAGATCGACCGTATTTCTGGTGAGACCAACTTCAACGGCGTTAAGGTTCTCTCAAGCGATCAGGGTATCAGCATTCAGGTCGGTGCGAACGATAACGAGCAGATTAAGGTTAATCTGCAAGAAATTAATGCTCAAACGCTGGGTCTCGGCTCATTCGATGTTACCAATGCTATGACTACCCAGCCGGATCTCAATCTTGGCGATGCGATCACTACGCTTGGAGTAGAGGCCCAGGCTAGTATTTCCGGTGAGCAAGCTGCTACTTCCTTCGATCGTCCCATCACGCTTGAAAATGCCAATATGGCCACTGCGCCGACAGCTGCTAATGGCAGTCTGGTTGGTTTCTTCGAGGGTGACGATAATGTCAACTATGCCTTGTATGATGACAGCGGCACTCTGCAGGCTTTCGCTGTAACTGCTGCCGATATTGATGAAAATGGACAAATCGATATTGGAAGTGCAACCGCACTGACAGGCGGTTCGCTCCCCGAAACTGGTGGCACTGCTGTTGTGTCTGGTGATGCTAGCAATAACTTTGCTGCAACTTTCTCCATCACGCCGACTGACACCGGATCAAGCATCACACTCCCTGCCGGTGAAGCATTCGGTAGCATTGTTGAAGACGATGCTGGCAACTTCTATGTGAAGTCCGATGCCGACAATTTCTACGCTATCGACCAAGATTCAGTAGCTAACGACGGCACTTTTACCTTAACTGCCGGGGTGGCCGTAAATATCCAGAATGCTAGCGATGGTACTGCAATCTCTGGTGAGCTGCGTGAAATCCTTGATGGTGATGGTAACGGTACTGGAAATTACGTTATCGAACAGCAGGACGGTACGCGTCTGTCCGTTGCCTCTTTTGACGACGATCCGGCCTCAGGCACAGGTGGTCAGGTGACTGTCGAAGAAGTTTCTTATACTGACGCAAACGGTGACGCTCAGGTTCTTCTGGCCCAAGCCGGTGGTCAAGATGGTAGCACAGCTTTCGTAGAGCTGAACGACACTGCCTATCTGGCTTCTGACATCCAAGGGCTGGACCTTCAGGCCAACCCGGATGCGCTGGATGATATCAGCCCGGCCAACCCGCTGGCCCAGCTTGACTTCGCACTGAGCAAGGTTGATACCCTGCGTTCTGAGCTGGGTGCTGTCCAGAACCGCTTCGAAGATGCCATCACCAACCTGAACACCAACGAGACTAACCTGGCTGCCGCCCGTTCGCGCATCGAAGATGCCGACTACGCGGTGGAAGTCGCCAACATGACCCGCGCGCAGATCCTGCAGCAGGCTGGCACTTCCGTACTGGCACAAGCCAACCAGATCCCGCAGAACGTTCTTTCTCTGCTGGGTTAATCTGAGGCTTAGCCTCACGCTTGGCCGAAAGGTTGAAGTGGTAAGTACCGACGGGGCCGAAAGGCCCCGTTTTTAATCTTTTATAAAAAGTTGGAAATATGTTAAAAGATCTACCAACAGCATATGAAATAGCAGAAAATGAACGAAAGAAGCAACTAGAAAGTAATGAAAATTTACCTTTTGGCATGGAGTCTGATGACCCTGATGGGTTCTACCCGCTTGAGATGGGGGACTGCACCGCAAAGTTAATGCCTGGGCCAGAGTTTAATAGTAAGCTTTATCGTGGGCAGAGTGAGCTTTACAAGCCATGCAGGCCTTCTTTATATAGGGGAGATATTAGTCGCATTGATCGCGTTGTAAATGAAATGCGCTTCCTTAGCTTTAAAGAGAATATCAAAAACCTCCCTAATGTAACCCAGTTTTCCAGCGCGAGAATCTTACATTATAGATTGTTTGTTGACTATTGTGGGATTGCGCAACATTATGGGTTAAAAACGCCTTTACTAGACTTCTCTAGCGACCCTTTTGTTGCTGCTTTTTTTGCAACCACCTATTACGACAATAAAGAAGGAAGATATTTGCCAATTGAAGACGAGTCCCGTAAGGGAGTTTTTTATTGTTTTGATTTAACGATAAGTGGTGGTTTTAGTCCGTCCCAAGCTGACATTCTTGGTGCCCAACCATTTCTTCGGCCCGTAAATCAAAAAGCTTTTTCAGTAAAGTTGTCCGAAAACAGTTGTTTGCATGAAAACGAAAGCGTCCTATACCAAGAGTTTCGTCATAACAAAGAGGCTGCACAGGAGATATATGACCGTTTTGAAGGCGGTGATACTTTGATTCCAAATGATCCTGTTGCCGACATGGCAGATAACGTTGCTCTGCAAAATACGTTCTCAGAAAAAATATTGTCTAAAGCTTTAGAAAACCTAAATGTAAAAGAGGAGTTGAGTTTTATAAAAGATGAGATTTCTCCTGCTGGCATCAGAATAGTAAAAGAACCTACAAACTATTTATTCTCCGAAGGAGATATAAATCTTATAAATAAAATATGGGAAAAAATCAAGGTAGAAATTGGAGGAAAAATTTATATCCGGCCTGTTCTTAGACCTGATTAGCAATACGAATAGCGCTAGGTTGGCGGTTTTTTCAAAACAAATAAGTCTAACCAGATATGCCTGTTTTGTCCCAAAAGGCAGCACCCGGAATTATGTCATATTCCTCGGTGAAGTGCCGCTTCCTGAAGTGACTCCCTTCATCGCTGAACAAGTTCTAGTGCAGTGATCAAGAGGGCGAGATGAGCAACGAACCCACCATCAAACGCTGGACCGCCAAACCATGAAAGAAACTGACTACCAGCGCGTCCTCAATGAGTTGCAAGCCGTCATCGACGATACACAGAAGACCATCGACCGCTTCGAAGCCACCGGCATGGATGAGCAGATGCCGGAAGATTACGGGGCGCTGCTGGCGATTCTGGATGATGCGGTAAAGCAGCAGCAGGCGCATACGCTGGCCATGTTGGGGTAAGCCATAGGGTATGTGCTGAGAAAATCAATAATATGGCTCAAGATATCCAGCGCCTTGCCGATAGAGCCTATAGAGACGCGGCGGTTGCCATGCCGATATCATTACCGACATTCTAAACACTGCTAGCCGTGTGTATACAGTGCTATTGGCTCCGGAAAAACGCGCAAGCGCGTGAATTCTGCATTGGTAGCCAAGGTTTCTTTTGGGTTTCATGAAATTAAAGGGTTAGCTGAGGAAAGGTTGCGTTGATAAGATTGTTGAACGTGCAAGCTCGTTCAAGTCAATAAACGAGTATGCTGTCTAATACGCTGTTAGAGGGCAATCCTGACTAAACTTTAGGCCAAAAAATGGAACCACACCAAAACAATATTCCAGAAGAAACCAGGCTAAGACTCATTGATATGGCATGGCTTCTAAACGACCTAACTAGCGACCTTAAAACTCCCGTTGATTTAATTCTTCAGTTAAGACCTGCCATGGACGAGAGCAAACAGAATTACATGTCCATAAGCAGGCTCTGCATCACATCACTAATAGTTAATCTTTGCAAACTAAAAGAAATCATTGACCACTACGGAGCCGAAATACGCTCCTTTCCACAAGATATACGCAACGCTCTGTATAGCATAAAGTCAGAAGTCGAAAAAAAAGACATGTATGCCTTTCGAAGCAAATATGTAGCTCATGCATTTTCAAAAGAAAAAGGCGGCCAGCAAAGACCACTAACTTTTGATGAAAATGTAAAAGCCTTAATGAAAATCATTGATTTTGGATTAAACCCTGTAACCGAGAATGTATTCAAATTCTGCGAATGGATTCATGTCAAAGATGATTTGCAGTCTGTCGTATATATTGTCTACAGTGCTGTTAAGCATATAGATACCATAGTAGGTGGTAGTGATAAGCCTTGGTGCACGGCGTTAAGCCTCTAACAAAGCCATTAAATTCGCTCCCTACGGTCGCCGGACGCTCGTTCCTCGTGCCGTTTATGGCGGGCGTTGAGGTTGTAGAAAAACCCTCTTGACGACTAGGTTTTGGTAGGATCGAGAAAATAGACGAGGAGTGGTCAGCATGCCGCGCTTCAAGGCTTATCACTACGATCAGAACGCCATGGTGGTGATCAACTACCAGGATCAGCTCCAGCCTGGCATCTTTGAACACGCGGTGCACTACCTGATCGAGCACAAGCTCGACTTGTCCGTTTTCCATCCCCAGTACCGCAACCACGATACGGGCCGGCTGGCCTATGTGTCGGCATCGGAGCTATAAGTCCGTAAAGGGGGACAACCTTCATTGGTGTTGACACAGCACGATTGGGGGCAGGTCCGTACCGAGATGGCGGGACGACTGTGCAGTGTCAACTTCGCGGTCAATGTTCTCGGCTACTCTCGCCATTTTCATGCCTGGGCCGGACCGAGTCAGGACGCAGAGCATACCTACGAGTCCCTGGTACAGGCCTTTCGGTACTTTGAGGGCGTGCCCAAGCGTGTCCTGGTGGATAACCAGAAAGCTGCTGTCATCAAGCATGACAGCGGTGGTCATGTGGTCTTCAATGCCGGTTTCCTGGAGCTGGCTAACCATTACGGCTTCGCTGCACTCAAGCAACACAGGGTAGATGCTGCTAAGTGCATCAACTGCCGAGCAAATCAGCATCTATCCTGACCATCTTTCAGAGCACTCAAAGACCACACCCTTCCATAACTGAGAGCCGAGGATAATTACGGTTATGGAAACACTTCCATAACCGTAAGAACTGGCTGTTCAGCCACACCCCGAGCGGCGCTCACGCCAGCGCGGCGATCTACAGTCTGATCGAAACCGCCAAAGCCAACGGCCTCTCGCCCTACGACTACTTGCAGTACGTGTTCGCGACGCTGCCCACGCTCAACGATAGCGAACTGAACACACTGCTGCCCTGGAAGTGGAAAGAGAGACTACCGGTCTAAGATAAGCCTGCCTAGATGGGGTTAGTGCAGCGCTTACGGTAATAGGTACTAGTTCCGCATCAGGATTCAGCGAACGTAGAATGCCTTTCAGGGCTTCCAGCTCTTTTTCACTGATCAGGTCAGTCTTGCTAATCAGTAGTACATCGCAAAACTCAATCTGATCGACCAGCAGGTCGGCGACGTTGCGCTCGTCGTCTTCACCCAAGCTTTCGCCTGCTTCCGCCAAACTTTGCGCTTCGCGGTACTGCTCAAGAAAGTTGGCGCCATCGACCACGGTGACCAGCGTATCCAGCTGTGCGACGTGGGAAAGGCTCTGGCCGCTTTCATCTTCAAAGGTGAAGGTTTCCGCCACGGGCAGCGGCTCAGATATGCCGGTGGACTCAATTACCAAGCAGTCGAATTTGCCTTCCCGGGCCAACTGGCTGACCTCTATCAGCAAGTCTTCGCGCAGGGTGCAGCAGATACAGCCGTTACTCATCTCTACAAGACGCTCTTCGGAACGGTTAAGCGCCACGTCGCCATCCAGGGTTGACTCGCCTGGGCCACCTCTAACCAGTGCTCCGTCGATATTGACTTCACTCATATCGTTAACGATCACCGCCACGCGGCGACCCTCGCGATTAGCCAGAATATGATTGAGTACGGTGGTCTTACCGGCACCTAGAAAGCCTGATAGCACGGTGACGGGTAGGGGAGAAAACGCAGTCATGGCAAGCACCTCTAAATAATTTTATGTTATGTGATAATATAACAATAAAGGAGGGTTTAGAGGAAGAACTGTTTTTAAGGTGTTCAGCGCTTATAGTGCGTTGGGCAGTAACCGCGTATTACATCTGCCGAGCGCAGGGCTTGGTGTTTGGTGGCGCGGCCAGCGACGCGCTTGCGCCATAGGCGAAAGGAGGCAGGTTTGAGCTACATCCGGCTCAGCTAAACCAAACAGCGTTTCGATCGCTTCAAATGGCGTACGGTCTTCCCAGGCCATCTCGATGACGCGTGATTGCTCGTCATCGGGTAAGCGGCGAAATCGCTTAACAGGGGCGGTTGGCATTTAACACCTCATAGGAAGCAGGGTTACAGGAGAGGGGCCACGCTATCCTGCTATCGCCAGAGCGGTCAAAGGTCGCTTCATTAACGGTTAGGGCGCTGGCTTTGTTGCCAGTAGTGCACGAAAAAGGCCATTCATCAATACTGGCTCATCGTGACGGATCAAGAACCCGGCCTCAGAGAGCAGTGGGTGCGCTTGGCGGGTGATATCGGTTGCGAGTGCTGATGTCAGTATATTGAGTAGCCGCCTGCCTGCCCCTGCAGTTTGAGTATCCGGCTGGAATTTATCCATTACGCACAGCTGACCCCCAGCTTTTAGCACACGATGTGCCTCGGCGAGACCTTGCTGTGGGTTAGGCATCACGGCAAGAATCAAGTGCATGATTACCACATCAAAGTGCTCGTCAGGGTAGTTAAGCGCCTCGGCATCCATAACGCGACACTCCACATCGCGGCGCAGCGCTTCAGCCCGTTTAGCCGTGCGTTTTACCATAGCTGAGGCTAGATCGGTGGCATGCAGCTCAATATCGTGAGGTAGAAAAGGCAGGTCTAACCCCGTTCCTGCGCCCACTAGTAGTACACGCATGCCGGGCTCCCAGTCTACTTGACCAAGCGCAATACGCCGAGGGTGACGAAATGCACGAGTGGCGATCACATCATAAATGGGAGCGTAAGCGGTGTAGCGTAGGCGGTTCCACACGGTGGTATTGAACATAGTGCCTCTTTGCAGCGCAACGCTACCATGGCCGAACAGCGGGTGCCTGCTTCTACCCATAGCATGAACTTGAAGGTTTAACCAATAGTATGTGCTAGGG
>JAMCZP010000047.1:0-4164 GCA_023485185.1 Gammaproteobacteria bacterium | reverse complement strand
AGTGCTAGGGATTTTTAAAAATTATGTAGGCATATTCAGTCCTTTATTTGGATTTTGCAAAGTTATTTTGTCGCATATAGTACCTTTATTAAATAGTTTTTAGGTGATATAGACTATAGATGGAATAGTAGATGCTTTTAGTTGTCAGCCTGTCTTATTGCTCTTTTTTTAAACGTGTAGTTAGAGTTTCAACGATGTCTAATATCAATTGACGATCATTTTGGTTTAGAGGCGCTATAAGTTGTTTAATGCGTTTTGACTGATCATCAACATGGAAACTAGCTTGCCCTAGTAACTCGGCAGCTTCGCAGTTAAATATTTCAGCTAGCTCTATCAAGCGCACAATATTGGGAATGACCCGTCCACGTTCAATCCGTGAAACGGCTTCATTGCCGATGCCTAAGCGTTCAGCCACCTCTTCTTGAGTCAGTTGACTGCGAACTCGCTGTTTGGCAATGGCTCGGCCAATACTGCTAGCCAGCCGTTTCTCTTCTATTTTATTCACAAAGCCCTCCATTTAGACCTAAATGGTTGAGGAACGACCTATTGACATGAAGGGCTGTTTGGGTTGAATATCTACTTTCTAGGTTGAATTAGATTCTATTTTTTACTTTTTGTTTCTTTTATTTACTCAATAAAACATTACGAGGGGGTATCGAATCATGAAAAGGGCTCTCTTGCAGAAAAAACACCGTGTAAATATGGTTGTTTAGTTACCTATATGCTGCTAGAAGGCATCATGTTAGCGCTTTTTATTAGAATAGGTTTTAGAAACGTTAGTGCGTCGCTAATCTTTGCTATTGCACCGTACATTATAAGAAAATGAGTTTATTGCTTTTAAAGGCGATTTGATTTTCTAGGTGTACTAGTTGTGAGGTAGGTGTTATGAGTAGCTTGAATAGATCTAGATTTCCTTCTGCTAATGTTATTAGCTTGATAATGCAAAGAGACTATTCCCTTTCAATTTACTCTAAAAATGCTGTGAATGCATTGCCTGCTATGATTGTTGAGCTAAATAGAAGGACGGGTGATTTTGTTGTTGAGGCAAAATGCTTGGGTGGCGCAATTGAGAGCTATTTAGACAACGATACCCTGAGCTTTGACCTTGAAGCACTCAAAACTAGTGAGTTTGTTGAGCGGGAAATTTTAAGCCTCAATAAAGTGTCTGCCCGATTGCTAAAAACTGATAGTGATACTTATCGATTTGAATGCCAACTTCCGCCGACGGTATTTGTGCAAGAAAATCGCGGGGCTATGCGTATTCCTTTTCTTTTAGGCATGCATGCTAGAGCTAATATTGAAGTTTACACAGATACACTGAGTATATCTGGACATTTACGCAATATATCTGTTGGGGGATGCTTAGTTGATGTTACCTTGGAGGAAAGCATTGCCCTTACTGTGGGCCAAACATTACCAGGTTTAACAATAGAGTTTCCCAATGGAGAAAGCCTGCATTGTGAAGGACAAATTAAGCATATGCGTCCCTATGGTAATCATGGTCAGGCAGCGATTGGCATTAAATTTAGTAAGTTAAGCTCTCAGCAATCAGAGTTATTGTTTTATTTTGTTAATGAATCAGAACGGGAAGCAGCCTACCGTACAGGCCTTAAAGAGAAATTGTCGGAACATTCACAACTATTTATTGCTAGCGCTAAAGAGCGAAAAATGTTGCAGCATGAAAAATTAAACCGTCAAAAGCGTGCTCAACAGTCCCCATCGTTGCAGGGTGTACTGGAGGTTGCTTATCAATTGCAAGTAATTTTGATGGTTATAAAAAACCGCTCTAATATACCCTCCGGTACTGTGTATGACTGTGCCGATACCTTAATTTATTTAGCTCGTGAAGATCATAAAGCGTTACTATATGCATTGTCGTTTCTTGATGGGCAGTCAGATTGGGTCAGAAGTGCTGTTCAAGTCGCCGGGCTATTAGCTAATACGCTTCTCATACGTGACCCACACTCACCGGATGTGCGTGAGGCGGTGGTTGGAGCGCTACTACATACAATAGGTAAGCCGCTGCTGATCAGCCAACAGCTACCAAACCTTAATGCTCATATGCAGCCTGAACAAAAAAAATTACTGAAAGGTCATGTGAATGTGATGTTAAATACGCTGACACGTTTAGGCTGGCAACCCAGCCGTGTTTGTAGAGATGTGTTGGAAAACGCTAATGAGTTACTTGACGGAAGCGGTTATCCTGCTGGTAAACGTGGCAATGAACTGTCAGAAGTAGTGCGCTTAATTTCAGTTATAAAAATGGCTAATAAATTGACACATGCACGTAATGGCCACCCGCCACGAACACCAATAGATGCCTATCGCTGGATCAATGACATGCCAGCGGCTTATGAAAAGGCAATTCTTATTGAACATATTCAGTTATACGGCTTGTACCCTATTGGTAGCCTTGCTAAATACGCCGGTGGATTTTTGGCATGGATCATGGACATTGATATCAAAGGGATGCCTTCAAAAATTCATGTAATTAAGAACTTAAGATTTGAAGACGCGATGATTAACAGCATATTGGAGAGCCGAGATTTTTCCCAGCTTGGTAAGTTCGAAGGTATTGTTAATCCAGCAATATATGGCGTGCAGCTAAAAACTAACTAGCGGGTAAGACTCACCTCCTACTCGCTGGTTGGGATTTGGTATGGGCTTTACACGGTTAGCTTGCAGGCGCGATTTTTATTCTCAAACCCGAAGGCGTTGTATTCTCATGTCTCCTACTTTTGCACCAGCGGTTTTTCGACAGCTAGCCGATAAGTTGTCCTGCGTCAGCGAAGAAGGTTTTTTGCAACACCTTGTGAAGTCTTTAGCAGATATCCTGGGCGTTGATCATGCTCTTGTTGAGCATGTCGATAATCAACAAGGTATGGTGACTATGCTGGCGGGTTGGTCTCAGAGTGAATTTATTGATCAGGAGACGTATCCGCTATCAGGCACGCTATGCCAGCATGTCACCAACCACGCTAGATATTTCATCTCCTCCCAGGTTTGCCAACAATTTCCAAGCGATGTGCGGTTGGCTACACTGAGCGTTGAGGGATATTTGGGTATGCCCATCACTGCACCTGATGGCAATTTTTTAGGCGTTATTGCGCTAATGCACTCTTCTCCCTTGGTGCTCCCTCTATATGTCGATGAAGTGCTACGTATAGCGTCCGCATTGGCAGGTTCAGAGTTAGCCCGTCAGCTAGCTGAAAGCGAAACGCAAGAGCAACTGTTGTATAAAAAGCGGGCACTGAAGCGAATCGGTCAATACAACGAAGCGCTGATTAGTACCATTAATGAGCAGCAACGATTTCAACACGCCGTTGTTAGTGTTGCGACCGCTGTCTCAGGAGAAAATGGTGAAGCTTTTCTAAATCAACTAACTATCCATATGGCTGAGGCGTTATCTGCAGAGGTTGGATTTATTGCATTGCTGGATAAACAAAATGCTGATATTGCACATACGTTAACCTTATATATAGATGGGCAGCATCAGGACAATTTTTCCTACTATCTTCCCGGTGTTCCATGCCACAAGGTGATGGTTGAGCAGGAGTGCATTGTTTTAGAGGGCGCCTCCATTATGTTGCCCACCGAAACCAATGGGTCATTAGATTGGGTGAACGGTTATGTCGGACGGCGGCTGGATGATAGCCATGGTCAGCCGATGGGGCTTATTGCGGTGATGTTTAAAAAGCCGCTGGACGATGTGAACGTAGAGCGCAATGTGCTGCAGATATTTGCTGCGCGAGTAGCTTCAGAGCTTGAGCGCCAGCAAGATGAGATCCGTATAAGACAATTGGCATTTTGTGATCCTGGTACTGACTTACCCAATCGTGCTGCCTTTATGCGTCATTTAGAGCGTGTGTATGCTGACCCAGAGACGCCAGAATTAGCACTATTACTGCTGGATCTTAATCATTTTAAAGAGATCAATGATACGGCTGGGCACGACCTGGGAGATTTGGTTCTCAAGGCCGTTGCGAAGAGCTTTAGCGCATCGCTCAATAAAGATGAGTACTTGGCGCGACTGGGTGGCGATGAATTTGTAGTCATCAGTCCTAGGGTAGGAGCGAGTGGCGCCTTGGCCACTGGGCAGCGGCTGTGCAACAGCATCGCCTTACCTCTGATTGTCGACCAGTACTCCTTTGAAATTTCAGTTGG
>JAMCZP010000216.1 GCA_023485185.1 Gammaproteobacteria bacterium | reverse complement strand
TTGGGTGTTTGCTAATACTGATGATTCTGCGCGTCCCGGTAGCGTTAACCATGCTCATTGTAGGCGTGGTGGGGTTTGCCCAAGTCGTCAGTTGGGATGCGGCGATTGCACAGCTTAAAACGGTACCCGTAGAGGTGCTTTCCAACTACAGTTTCAGCGCCGTACCTATGTTCATTTTGATGGGCGTTTTGGCTGCTCACTCCGGTATGGCCGGTAAGCTGTTTGATTCAACGCGCACCATTTGCGGTGGCTGGAAGGGTGGCTTGGCGATTGCGGCCATCGGCTCTTGTGGCATCTTTTCCGCTATTTCTGGCTCTTCATTAGCGACGGCGAGCACCATGACCCGGGTAGCGCTGCCGGAGATGGAGCGCTATGGCTATCACCGTGGTTTGGCCACCGGGGCACTTGCCGCAGGCGGCACGCTGGGCATTATGATTCCACCCAGTATTGCGCTCTTGATCTATGCCATTCTTACCGAGCAGTCGGTGGGCGATATGTTTATGGCGGGGTTGATTCCGGGCCTGATGGGCTTGGTGATGTACGCGTTGACGATCTCCGTTGTCATGCGGTTGCGCCCCTCTTTAGCGGTGGCAGGAAAGCCAACGCCCTGGAAAGAGAAGCTGGTGTCGCTCACTGGCTTAATACCGTTCTTTGGCGTTTTCCTGGTGATGATTTTAGGTATCTATTTTGGTGCTTTTACCCCCACCGAAGGGGCCAGCGTCGGGGCATTTGCTACTTTGATTTATGCCCTCGTAAAAGGCATGCGCAGTGCCCAGCTGTGGCGCAGCGTACAGGAAACGCTGGCGCTCTCTGCGGTGGTGTTCTTTATGCTGGTAGGGGCTGAAACGCTGGGTTACTTCATCTCGGTATCGCGTATTTCGTTTTCGATTACTGACATGCTCTACGGCATGGATCTCACACCGCTCGTTGTGGTGCTGTGCATCCTGGCGCTCTACTTTGTGCTGGGCATGTTTATGGACTCCATCGCCATGCTAGTAATCACCGTGCCGGTGGTTTACCCGATCATTCAGGCGATGGGCATTGACCCTGTATGGTTCGGTATTCTGACTGTTTTGACGGTAGAGCTGGGGCTGATGACCCCTCCAGTGGGGATGAACGTGTTTGTGATTAAAGCGATGGCGCCGCATGTCGGGCTAGGTGAGATTTTTAAAGGCGTCGCGCCCTTTGTGGTGTCTGACTTAATACGCCTGGCACTGCTAATCGCTTTCCCGATTTTGAGCACGCTGTTTCTGCTCTAGGCTGGTTTTATTACAAGGAGTTAATGCCATGGTCACTATTCAGCTATTGTCCGCGGGTGAAGCAAAAGCCGCTGAGCACGAAGCCTCTTTTACCCGAGCGAGTCCGTTGAGTGGCGAGGTTGTCACCACGGCGGCAGCAGCAAGCGTAGGTGATGCAAATGCGGCTGCCGACGCGGCAGGCCGGGCGTTTGATAAATGGTCGCAAACAGGCCCAGGCGAACGGCGCGCCAAATTGCTAAAAGCGGCTGAGCTGATGGAAGCGCGTCAGGGCGATTTTATTGATCGTATGATTGATGAGACTGGGGCCACGCCGGGTTGGGCGGGGTTTAACGTCAAGGTGGCCGCCGATGTATTGCGTGAAGCTGCAGCGTTAACGACGCAAATCCAGGGCGATATCATCCCCTCGAACGTACCTGACAGTATGGCGATGGGCGTGCGTGTTCCCTGTGGTGTTGTGGTTGGCATCGCACCCTGGAACGCGCCGATTATTTTAGGTACTCGAGCCATCGCTACGCCCTTGGCCTGCGGCAACACCGTTATTTTGAAAGCTTCCGAGCAGTGCCCGGCGACGCATCACTTGATTGGTGAAGTGTTGCAGGAAGCGGGATTTGGCGACGGTATCGTCAATGTGATTACCAATGCACCGGATAACGCCGCTGATGTCGTAAGCGCGTTGATTGCCCACCCTGCGGTACGCCGGATTAACTTCACTGGCTCCACTGGTGTAGGCAAAATCATTGCCGAGCAAGCGGCCAAACAGTTGAAGCCCGCGTTGCTTGAGTTGGGTGGCAAGGCACCGTTTGTGGTATTGGATGATGCGGATATCGATGCCGCCGTGGACGCAGCGATTTTTGGCGCGTTCTTTAACCAAGGCCAGATCTGCATGTCCACCGAACGTGTCATTGTTGATAACCAGGTGGCAGATGCTTTCGTGGAGAAGTTTGCTGAGCGCGCTCGGGTGTTAAAAGCAGGCGACCCGCGTGATGAGAGCAACACCCTGGGCACGTTAATTAACGCGCAGTCAGGTGAGAAACTAAATAGCCTGATTGATGATGCCGTGACGCAAGGCGCGCACTTAGCCTCTGGCGGAAAAGCGCAAGGGGTGGTGATGCAGGCCACGGTCATCGATGGTGTCACCAGTGATATGCGGCTGTATAGCGAAGAGTCGTTTGGTCCTATCGTGGCGGTGATTCGCGTTAACGGCGAAGAGGAGGCAGTGCGCATCGCCAACGATAGCGAGTACGGACTCTCATCGGCGGTGTTTAGCCGCGATAGCGCACGCGCCATGAAAGTGGCAGGGCGCTTGCAGACGGGCATTTGTCATATCAATGCCCCGACAGTCCACGATGAGCCTCAAATGCCTTTCGGCGGCGTCAAATCTAGCGGCTACGGGCGCTTTGGTGGCAAAGCGGGTATTGAGGAGTTTACCGAGCTGCGTTGGATGACGATGCAGCTAGGGCCGCGCCACTACCCTATCTAAACGCCTAGTTGCCCTTATTTTGGATATTTTTTAAAAAGACGCCAAAAGGGTCTACGCATTTGTGCTGCTCCTTTTGCATATTATACATATTGGCCGTAGAAACGATGAGCACAATAGTTACCAAATTGAATTTGATTGAGACGTGCTTCGAGGTTGATAGTGGACGGAGAACAGGCATCAAATTAGCTATTTGTCGGAGGCTGATCTCCTGCTAAAGGCTGACCTGTATGATGGGGCGTTCTCCGTTATCGAATTATGAATAGGTCATAAATCAAACACTTTACAGAAATATTAAGTTGTTGCACTCAGCTCAGTTCTACGGCCATGGGCTTTTAAGCAAACTACTGATCTTGATTGGCTGGTAACCTGAGTAAGCCTCAAAGACGTATAGGTACACGACTCAAGTGGTTGTTGCTGTCAGCAATACGCTTCAGCAATGAGCAAAGCACTTCTTGTTCGTTCTCGTTCAATGGGGCAAGAATCTCCTTCTGCACCTCGGCAACTGCCGATTCAGAGTCGATGCGAAGTTGCTCGCCCTGCTCGGTGAGACTGACAAACATTGATCGCCGATCCTCTGGTTTTCGGCGTCGATTCACAAGGCTTCGCTCTTCCAGCTTTCTAACCACCACAACTATAGTATTGCGATCTTAGGCGGTGTAACCGCCCAGAGTGATCTGGTCGACCGAACCCATTTCCTCGAGCGCACAAAGTATAATGTACTGCAATTGAGTCAGGTTGCTTGCCTCGCACTTGCGCAGAAATATTGCAACACTGATCTGGTGGCAGCGCCGGAGCAGGTTACCTGGTAGTACGTTTGCATCGGAGAGCGGAGTTCCGGTTATATTATCGCTTTTACTCAGTGATGAATGAAAAAAGCCATGCCATTGATGGGCCCGTCTTTCTGCTCAACGATACATGTACGGATTTCAGGAAAGCGTGACAGCCGGGCAGCAAGTGTTAAACCTGCTGGGCTGCAGCCGACGATAAGTACATCCACCTCTTGGGGTAATTGGTCTGAATTGGCAATTGCCTTGTCAGAGATATAGCGCTTTGGGTCGCCTGTCTGAAAGCCGTTGAGATGAAACTGCATGGCGATTCCTCATCAGAAATATTATTAATATTGATCAGCATTGTGATCATTAGTGTTGTGATTGCTTTGTAGTATTGCAATTATACTTTTTGATAATTGGCCTTCATTCTAAGTACAAAATAATGAGACGGTTGACGGGATATCAGTCCGAAGCTTTCTGACCCCTTATGAATATCTTTGTACCCTCACGATGCTGAAGAATTTTTTTAGAGTTCACATGGATATAAAGAATCCACATATACCTAATTAGCTATAGATATCGCATCGTATATATATTTGACCGATGGCTGCCGATGCCTTCATTACTGTTTACTTCTTGAGATCAGAATAAGGAGAACAAAATGGAACGTGTTTGCGAAGCAGAGCGAATGCTAATCGGAGGTGAACTGGTTGAAAGCGTCACTGGCGAATGGTCTACATCTATAAATCCCGCAACGGAAGAGCCCATTGGTCGTGTACCAGCAGGTTCGTCAGAAGATGTTGATCGAGCGGTACAAGCTGCAGAAAAAGCTTGGCCTGCCTGGGCGGCGTTAACACCGATGGAACGGGCCGCAGCTATGAATCGATTCGCTGACGCTATTGCTGCCCGTGCGGATGAAATACTGCGAATCGAAGTCAGCGATACTGGAAACACGATTCGGCCAATGCGACTGATCGACGTGCCAACAGCCGTGGAGAGTCTGCGCTACTACGCCGGACTTGGCCCCGATCTGCGGGGCGACACAATTCCGGCGACATCTCAGAATCTACACCTGACGCTGCATGAACCCTATGGGGTAGTGGCGCGAATTGCACCTTTTAACCACCCTATCATGTTTGCCGTCGCACGTACCGCCGCGGCGCTGGCGGCAGGTAATGCCGTGATCGTAAAGCCCCCTGAGACATCTCCACTATCGTCGATGGTACTCGCCGAGATCGCTCGCGATACCTTACCTCCGGGTGTGTTTAATATCATAACCGGTGAAGGTGCCGTTGTTGGTAACGCAATCGTTCGACATCCAGGGATCAAGCGGATCGCTTTCATCGGTTCGCCCGAGACCGGACGGGCTATCCAAAAGTCGGCGGCCGAAGTCGGGGTCAAGCACATAACGCTGGAACTGGGCGGCAAGAATCCGATGATTGTGTTCCCCGATTGCGAACCTGAAAAGATCGCTGACGCCGCCGTATTTGGGATGAACTTTTCATGGCAAGGCCAATCCTGTGGCTCGCTCAGTCGTTTGCTAGTGCATGAAGATATCTACGATCACGTGCTTAACGCGGTGGTAGAGCGTGTCGCCGCGTTGCGAATTGGTGATCCCTTGAGTGACGCAACCGATGTAGGGCCGGTCAATTCTGAACTGCACATGCAGCGTATCCTGGCTCATTGCGACAATGCCGATGCTGATGGCGCGCGTCGAATGCTAGGGGGCGCGCGTCCCGAAGGAGAACAGTTCCTTAAGGGGTTCTGGGTAGCGCCAACAGTCTACGGTGATGTGACACCCGACATGCGCTTATGGCAACAAGAAGTCTTTGGGCCTGTTATGGCGATTGGCCGCTGGAAAGACTTTGATGAAGCAGTAGCTATGGCAAATAGCACAGAATATGGCTTAACCGCTGCCGTTTGGACGCATGACATTAACGCAGCACTAAAGATGGCAAAGCAGATCCGGTCGGGGCATATATGGATCAACGGCTCGAGCATGCACTTCCTGGGCGTACCTTTTGGCGGGATGAAGTCAAGCGGCGTGGGCCGCGAGGAAGGTCGTGAAGAGCTGCTTAGCTACACCGAATCAAAAACTATTAACATCATGCTGTCTTGAGAGGAAATCATGAGCCATAAGACCCAAAACAATACACCCTGCTGGGGCTCGGATGCGATCGCCACAACATTAAATGAACTGGACCTTCGTTATATCGCTCTCAACCCCGGAGCGAGTTATCGAGGACTTCACGATAGTTTAGTGAACTTCACCCACAATGACCCTCAACTGTTGCTATGCGTACATGAAGAGGCGGCAGTGGCCATTGCACATGGCTATGCCAAAGTAACTGGGCGCGCCATGGGCGTTGCACTACATTCTAATGTAGGTTTGATGCATGGTTCTATGGGTATTTATAACGCATGGTGCGACCGGGTGCCAATGTTGGTTCTTGGAGCTACAGGACCGGTTGATGCCACACATAGACGCTCCTGGATAGACTGGATCCATACCTCCCAAGACCAAGGCTCACTGATTCGAGACTTTGTAAAGTGGGACGATCAACCTGGCGGTGTCACTGCCACTCTTCACGCGTTAGTCGAAGGGGTTTCTCGTGCGGGAACCGCGCCACGCGGACCAGTATATATAAATATCGATTCAGCACTTCAAGAGAAGACTCTATATGCTCCGCTACCTGACATAGATATAGCCCGCCGAGGAGCCCCAAGGGCTGGCGCGCCCGCGCCCGACTTAGTAAAGGCAGCAGCTAAGCTGTTGTCAGGTGCAGATAAAGTTGTCGTTCTTATGGGCCGCATGTCGCGCTCTGCAACTGACTGGAAGCTGCGAATTGCGTTAATAGAGCGCCTGGGAGCGCAGGTAGTAACTGACTTTAAGACCGGCGCGACATTTCCCAGCACTCATGTCGCGAATGTAGGACGCGCAGGTTACTTTCCAGACACTCAAGCTAAAACCGCCATCGCCGAAGCTGACGTTATAGTCAATTTCGACTGGCTGGACTTCGGAGGCACACTGCGTTCAGTTTTTGGAGATCGTCCGGTTCCAGCGAAAATCATCTCAGCGACGCTGGATGTTCATAACCATCGCGGCTGGGTGAAGGATGGAGGGGCGCCCGCTCCGGCCGATGTAGCCTTCCTTAATGAGCCTGACCAAGTAGTAGCCGCACTAGTAGAAGCACTAGAGGCAAGAGATCCAGATCCAGTTCCTGTGCTTCCCATACCAGCAGAAATCGCGAACGGACCGATGACTCCGCAAGTTATAGCGGCAATAGTGCGCAGCGCTCTTGGTAAGCGCTCTGCATGCCTAATCCGCGCCCCGCTCAGTTGGACAGGTGCGGATTGGCCCGTGGACAATCCTTATGGCTCGCTGGGCTATGATGGAGGCGGCGGCATAGGATCTGGCCCCGGTATGGCGGTGGGTGCAGCCTTAGCGCTACGTGACGAGAAGTCTAAGCTCCTCGCGCTGGCAGTACTGGGCGATGGAGACTTTCTGATGAATGCTTCAGCTATTTGGACTGCGGTAAACCAGAGCATCCCCTTGCTGATTGTCGTCGTGAATAACCATTCATTCTACAACGATGAAGTACACCAGGAGTCGGTTGCTAGAGAGCGGAATCGCCCAGTCGAAAACAAGCATGTTGGCATCGTTATGAACGGGCCAGATATTGATGTCAGTTCCATAGCTCAAGGCTTCGGGGCGGTAAGTTATGGTCTGTTAAGCTCACCTGATGAAGTGAAAAAAGCTATGATTGATGCTCTGGATGTGTTTGATAGTGGCGGTGTAGCGGTAGTTGAGATTGAGGCCGCTAAGGGGTACGCACCTTCGATGGAAAATGCGATGAGATCGCCAGGCTAATTGCTTAGCGCTTGGGTTATTTCATCCAGCATCATGGACTGGAATTTGGCCAATTTCTTGTGTTTCCTACGCACCAGATAAACCGGAACACGTAATTCCATACCTGATGTATCGAGCCTTCTTAGTAGTCCCGAGGCAAGTTCGTCGTTGACCGAAGATTGGAACAAGAAGGCAACCCCTGCACCGGCGCGTACTGCCTGTTTAATTGCTTCGGCATGTCCAAATTCCATTACAATTTGGTTGCGCGACACGCCAAATTCCATTAACAAGTGCTCCTCGATCTCGCGACGAGGAGTGCGTAACTGAGCAGTGACGAAAGGCAGTTCAGCAAGCTCCTCAAGCGATACGCTTTTTGTCTTGGGCCCCGAATTATTAGAAGCAACGAGGATTAACTGCTCATCCCGCACACGCTGCACTTCCAAACCTGCGATTTCATGACGTGGGTCTAGAATAGTAAAAGCAAAGTCGCATTCACCTTGCAGCACCGCATCCGTCGCTAATATTGGGGTAGTTACTTGTACTGATATTTCCCCTTGGGGATAACGCTGCCTTATCGATGCGATAATACTAGGCAGAACGTAAGAGCCCAGAGTCATCGAAGCACCCACCTTAGCCTTCCCTGCCAGTCCACGCTGAGTATCAGCTATTTCACGTTCAAGCTCATGAGTGCGAATGACAACATCGTGAGCCCATTGATAAACACGTTCCCCTTCTTCGGTTAATGCTATTCGACGTCCACTTCGTTCAGTTAGTGATACCCCTAATTTGTCCGCAAGCGATTTAAGATGTGCTGAGACGACAGGCTGAGCAATGTTAAGGCGCTCTGCAGCACGAGAAATGCTCTTCAGCTCGGCGACCATGCAAAAGACCTCGAGCTTATGAATGGAGAGCTGGGAGACAAAGGATCGCATAGTAATCTATACCTTTAAGAGTATAAAGAAGCATATAAATATATATTAGTTCAAGTGACAATACACAACTAGTCTGAAGGAAGTCATTCCCAATCCCTTCCGGCGGAGTAGCCAACAAATGTCTGAAAATATGAGCGTACGTTTCGAGCACGATATCCTTGAGACGACAATTACCAACCTAGTCATTGCCAATCGCATTCTTGCTCGTGAAGACGTAATAGATGACTTTGGGCATGTGAGCGTACGAAACCCACTGAACCCTGATCGCTATTTCTTATCGCGCTCGCGCAGTCCCGAGGTAGTGACCCGTGGCGATATCATGGAGTTTACGTTGGATGGCGAGTTGGTCGGCAGTGACCATCGTCGGCCTTATGCTGAGCGACATATTCATGGCGCAATTTATAAGGATCGACCCGACGTGAACGCGGTCACGCATCATCATGCGCGCTCAATCCTGCCGTTTACCATGAACGCCATTTCATTGCGTCCGATCTTTCATATGTCAGCCGTAATAGGCTCAACAATAGAAACTTGGGACAGCCAAGACGAATTCGGCGATACCAATATGCTTGTAGATTCAATGGAGATGGGCCACTCGCTTTCTAAGGTACTTGGTGAAAGCCGTGTTGCTCTATTGCGTGGGCATGGGTGTGTCTGTGCTGCTGACAATCTTAAGGCGGTTTGCATGGTCTCTATAGGATTGAAGGATAATGCCAAGCTCATTCATGACACGTTACAGATCGGAGAACTGAGCTACTTGACCGACGGAGAGATAGAAAAAACCAGCGCCATGCTCCTAAGTCCTATGCCATTAGCACGTGCGTGGGATTATTGGGTGGCACGTGCTGGATATAGTGGAATATAAGCACGGAAGCGATTGACCCCAACAAAAACAAGCTATTTATCATCGATAAAAATAAAATTAACAACGGAGTATTACCATGAAAAAAACAATGCTGGGCGCAATTTTCCTCGGTACAACACTCTTTATGGCTAACGGTGCAAACGCACAGTCGCTTGGTATTGGCGCAGGAACTCAAGGCTCACAAAACTACGCCGTCAATGCCGGTATGGCGAAGTTTCTATCTGATGAAGCGGGTATAGATGTGCGTGTTCAGGCCTATGGCGGAACGGGACAGTCGATGCCAATGATTGATACAGGGCGTCTAGACCTGCAATTAATACCAAGTCCCGATATTTCGGCTGCTGTACAGGGACAGGAGCCATTCGAGGGTAGGCCCCTGGAAAACCTTCGAGTTGTTGCCTCGCTGAGCTCCTCAGCTTATGGCTTCATGGTGCGTGAAGATTCAGATTATTACAAAGTCTCCGATATTGAAGGCACGAGTATCACCTATGGGTACACAGCTCAGCCGACCTTAAAATTTCAGGTCGATGGCATTCTCGCTGCTGGGGGGCTGTCTATTGATGATATGGAAGCGCACATGGTTCCTTCTGTGCCAAATGGCGTCGATGACTTTATTACGGGCAACGTAGATGTAGCTTTCTTCGCATTACAAGGGGGTAAAACACGCGAGGCAGATGCTTCCCTAGGCATCCGCTGGCTTGCGGTCAACGATACACCCGAGGCCGAAGCAGCGATGCAGGAATTCGTACCCACCTCTTATATTCAGACGGTCGAACCGGGCAGTGACAGTGTAGGCGTGGATGAGCCTACTCCAATGATGGGTTACGACTACGTGCTAACGGCGGGAACACATGTTCCTGAAGAAACTGTTTATGAAATTGTGAAGCTTTTACATGATAATCCTGAAAAAGTGCGTGGAATTCTCAGAACCTTTGCGGAATTTGATCCTGAAAGAATGGCGCCTGAATTCAATGGGTTAAGCTATCACCCAGGTGCGATTAGCTTTTATAATGAAGTAGGGATGATGGAGTAACGTCATGCTAGAGTCCAAAGATGACACCATGGTTCCTGACATGTCTACTAGTGTGATCAAGCAGTTGAAGATGCTCGCAGGAGGACTAATGGTACTGCTGCCGGTCGCTTATGCCGGCAACATGCATCAACTGCTGAACATTTCAGTTTACGATGTACAGCTCTTGGCCTTAGTTCTAACACTTGCTCTCTCTGCTGGTTTTTTGATCATGGCGGAGCACTCTCAAAAAAGACTTCTTAAAATAACCGATTTTGTCTGTGCGGCTTTAACATTTTGTGTTGGGCTGTATGTCTCCCTCTACTATCCAATGATATCGATGGAGGCTCCCTATCTTCCGGGCTGGCTTATTGCGACTAGCGTAGTCCTGTTCAGCGCACTTATATTTAACCTGCCAAGCTCTGCCGGTATTGGCATCCTATCGGTTGTTCTGATATTTCTAGCCTACGGGCTATTTGGACATCTTGTCCCAGGAGAACTTCAGAGCAGAGAGACAACGTTATCGGAGCTGGTGGTCTATCTCGCGATCGATGCAAATGGGATGCTTGGTACTGCTCTAAAAGTCGCAGTGCTAATCGTCATTCCATTTTTGCTGTTCGGCCAGCTGCTGGCGCGTTGCGGGGCAGCTGATTTTTTCAATGACATCGCTTTAGCGGGCATGGGGCGATTTCGAGGGGGGCCAGCCAAAGTTGCCGTCACCGCCTCGGGGCTCTTCGGCTCAATATCGGGCAGTGCCGTGGGTAACGTGGTTGGCACTGGCGTTGTTACGATCCCAATGATGAAAAGGGCAGGCTTCACCCCTTCTTATGCAGCCTCGGTAGAGGCAGTGGCTTCTACAGGTGGCCAACTAGTACCTCCTGTAATGGGGGCGGCTGCATTTATCATGGCAGACTTCATAGGTGTCGACTACTCAACGGTCATGATGGCAGCGCTGCCTTCTGCACTGCTGTACTACCTTGCCATTTTTATCAACGTTGATCTTTATGCCGCCAAGCGCAATATTCGCTCGGTCGAAGCCTCCCAGATCCCCTCAGGCTGGCATTCGTTAAAACAAGGCTGGCATTTTCTAATTCCTTTTTTAATCCTCTTTTATGCACTGTTTGCTTTAAATATGCGCCCCGAACGAGCGGCCGTTTTGGCGGTGCTCACCCTGTTAATTGTAAGCTTAATTTTTGGGTATCGTGGACGCCGCATTGCGCTTAGTGATATTTGGCCGGTTGTGTCTTCAGCAGGGGGAGCCGCGTGTGGGCTCGTTATTGTTTGTGCTGCAGCTGGTTTAATCATTGGTGTACTCAATATTTCAGGCCTCGCCTTTAATCTCACGCTTCATATTATCAACGCAAGTGGAGAGAATGTTTTCCTGCTAGCTCTCATTACCGCGCTAATTAGTATTGTGCTAGGTATGGGAATGCCCACTGTAGGGGTATATATCTTACTCGCAACGCTAGTGGCGCCAGCACTTGTTGAGGTCGGTATACCTGTGATTTCGGCACACCTTTTCGTCTTTTACTTCGGTCTTCTTTCTATGGTGACTCCACCTGTGGCCCTCGCTTCATTCGCGGCCGCTAACATTGCTGGTGCTGGAGCGTGGAGTACGAGTATTGCTGCAATGCGCCTGGCCTGGCCAGCCTATGTCGTACCGTTTCTATTTCTATTTGCCCCATCTCTTATATTAGAAGGGAGCCTTATAGAGGTAGTTTTGGCGTTAGGAACGGCAATATTAGGCATATACATGGTTACGGCGGGAATCGTTGGTTATATGCACGGTATAGTGAGCACATGGTATCGCTGCTTATTACTATTTGGAGGGTTATTCCTGCTTATTCCAGCGGATCTTTTCTCCGGTGGCTTCTACACCGACATTATAGGCTTAACAGTTTTAGGCTTTTGCATAGCTTATAAATATTTCTCTAAAAATAGGTCTGCCCTTCCCTTGGTTTAGTTTTTTGCTTGAAATATAGTGAAAACGTAATCTAAGGGGAAAATTGGGAGCATGTTTTACGATGTTCAGAACTCAAATGATTTATTCATAATTGGAAAATCATTTTAGAGGGTGGCCTTTCTCCCAACACTATCGCTTTGAATACAGACCTGGCCGCCGCCCAGATATAGTGCCCTTTATGACTGAGCGTGCTGCCGCAGCCGAAAATCCCTTGGTGAAAGGGCGGTATTGCGCTTAAAAAAGCGCGTGAAGTAAGCCGGTTCTGAGAAGCCTAAGCTGTCGGAGACCTCGCCAATGGTCATATTGGTATAGGTGAGCTGGCGCTTGGCTTCTAGCATTAGGCGCTCATGCAGTAATTGCAGAGCGCTGTGCCCGGCGAGTTGGCGGCAGAGCAGGTTCAAGTGTGCGCTGCTCACACCTATCTGCTCGGCTAACTGTTCAATGCTTGGCTGTTCACGGTAATGAGCTTCGATCAGCGCTTGGAAGTTCTCAAGATGCATGCGCCCCTTATCGTACTGGCGGGGGCCATGGCGCTTTGCAGGCCTGTCAGGATAATCGGTAAGACGCGATAACTCGACAACTAACGCCTGTACCAGCGCTTCAAGCAGCCGGTTTCGTCCAGGAGCGGGCTGGCGGTACTCCTGGTCAATTTGGTCGATTAACGTTGCAATGCGCTGGGTGTTAGCGGGCTGATTAAGGCGTAGAAAATCGGCTTTGCGTAGCGCACTGCTTTCACCCATTAGCTCGTTAAGGTGATCGGCCAACGGCTTCGCCAGGGTAATAATGTGACCGCCGATATCGGGAGAAAAATGAAAACCATGGATGGCCATCGCGGGCACAATAATGGTTACCGCGCCTTCAAGGCGTTGTTTAGCCCCTTCAAGCTCTAGTTCAAGGCTGCCGTGGCTGATAAATAGAATATGCACTAAATCAACATGCCGGTGAGGGCGAATGCGCCAATCATGCAGACGGCTGCGTTCGGGAATTGACTCACAGTGTAATAAGTCCGGCGTCGGCCAGTGCTGGGTTTCACCGTATAGCTTGAACACGGGAACATGGGTTGTCGTTGCTGTTTTCACGCGCTGCTCCTCATGCGACTAATGTCGTGCCATAACGCTTGGAAAGTCCAATTAACTGTTCCATTCATGCCTTATTATGCGCATCGTTTCATTGAAAAATACAAGTCATAAGCATTTATATAATGACAACGATGAGGCCCCTATGAAAACCCAGGTCGCGATAATTGGCGCAGGCCCCTCTGGCCTATTGCTGGGCCAGCTACTGCATCGCCAAGGCATTGATAACGTGATTGTTGAGCGGCGTAGCGGAGAGTATGTATTAAGCCGTATTCGCGCCGGTGTGCTTGAGCAGGGCATGGTGGACCTACTGCGCGAAGCGGGTGTTGAACAGCGGATGGAGGAAGAAGGCTTACCCCATGATGGTTTTGAGCTTGCCTTCGACAACCGCCGCGTGCGTGTCGCTCTGGATGAGCTGACCGGTGGCAGTAAAGTCATGATTTACGGTCAAACCGAGGTAACGCGGGATTTAATGGAGGCTCGTGAAGCTAACGGTGCAACAACACTTTATGAAGCAGAAAACGTTCAGCCCCACGATCTGGAGAGTGACAGCCCCTATCTCACCTTTGAGCACAACGGCGAAACGGTCAGGCTCGATTGCGATTACATTGCCGGTTGTGATGGCTACCATGGTGTATCCCGCCAATCGATTCCTCAAGAGCGTATTAAAGAGTTTGAAAAGGTCTATCCGTTTGGCTGGCTGGGGGTTCTCTCGGACACGCCCCCGGTCTCTGATGAGCTGATCTACGCGCGCCATGAGCGCGGCTTTAGTCTGTGTAGCATGCGCTCCGCCACCCGCAGCCGTTACTACCTGCAAGTGCCGTTAGATGAAAAAGTTGAAAACTGGTCAGATGAGCGGTTTTGGCAAGAGCTGAAGCACCGCCTGCCTGACGACGTTGCCGCAAAGCTGGTGACTGGGCCTTCGATTGAGAAGAGCATCGCGCCGCTGCGAAGCTATGTGGTTGAACCCATGCAGTACGGGCGGCTGTTTCTGGTCGGCGATGCGGCGCATATCGTGCCGCCCACTGGTGCCAAAGGGCTTAACTTGGCTGCCAGCGATGTCAATACGCTTTACCGGTTAATGATGAAGGTCTACCAAGAAGGCCGTACAGATCTGATCGAGCGCTACTCGCAAACGTGCCTGAAACGCATCTGGAAAGCCGAGCGTTTCTCCTGGTGGATGACCTCCATGCTGCATAACTTCTCAGATGAAGAGGATTTCAACAGCCGCATGCAGCTGGCCGAGTTGGATTACGTGACTAGCTCTAAAGCGGGGCTAACCACCATTGCAGAAAACTATGTGGGCCTGCCCTATGAGTCGCTTGAGTAGCGCTTAGCTTTTTTCCAGTTTTCCTCATTGCCCAAGCATCTGCTTGGGCTTTTTTGCTTAAATGTCATGAAAAGTTGTAAAGTTCTTCACGCTTTCACGTCCGGTAATAAAGACATTCTCGGGAGCTTCTTAATAACCAAGTGCCAAGCCGAATAAACAAAGCGGAAGTCATGGGAGGCGTAGGTTCCGCTACAGATAACAGTACTATCTTTCGTTTAAGCGCACTGGAACACGGCTTAAATGGTTATTATCGTTAGCGATCTTTTGCAGCAGAGAAAGCAATATCTGTTGCTCTTCGGCGTTAAGCGGCGCCAGGATGTCACTTTGAACTTCTTCAACGGCAGGTTCTACGGCTTCTCGTAACGCCTTTCCTTCCTTGGTGAGCTTCACCACCATCGAACGACGATCTTCAGGGTTGCGGTGCCGGGTAATGAGTCCGCGCTCCTCTAATTTTCGAACCACGACCGCGATGGTATTGCGATCTAACGCCGTATAGCCGCCTAAGGTGATTTGGTCACTGGCTCCCATCTCTTCAAGTGCAGAAAGAATTATATATTGCAGTTGGGTAAGGTTGAACGCTTCGCACTTGCGCAAAAAAATAGCCACGCTAATTTGGTGGCAGCGTCTTAAAAGATTGCCAGGTAAGTCAAAAGCTTCAGATAGCGGTGATCGGGTCATGTGGAGTCTTATAAAGGGTAAAAATACGTTGTGACCATAGCAGAAGTTTCTGTGATAGGCACTGGATGAGAGGCATTGGCCGCCATGATACTGGCCAGTGCCTCTCTTCAATAAAGAGTAAGCAGGAGATAATGGCTATACTTAAACAAAAACGTTAACGAGCCAGGGGTTAAAGATGACCGCCAATATAACGAGGCAGGCCGCGAGGATGAACGGAAAGATCCACTTTGTAATGCGAGGCAAGCTAACGTTGCTGATAGCGGAGGCAACATAGAGCCCTGCACCAACAGGTGGCGTTAATAGTCCGAGGCTTAGTGTCATACAGGTGATGATGCCAAAATGGACGGGATCAATACCGTAACTTTGTTGTGCCACTGGAAGCAAAATTGGCACTAGGATGATCAGCGCGGCGATCCCATCAAGCACCATCCCTACTACCATCAGCATCATGAACACCAGAAGCATAAACACCAGCGGGCTTTCGGTTGTGCCTTGCATTAGCCCGGCTACCTGCTGAGGTATCTGGTTATACACCAGTACCCAGCCAAAAGCTTTTGCCGCGACAATCAGAAATAGCACAATGGCAGTATTGCGTGCTGTTCGGCTCAAAACACCAGGTAACTGCCCCCACTTAAGCTCTCGAAAGAAGAGGGCGCCTATCACCACCGCCATTAGCGTCGCAGCCGCTGCAGACTCAGTAGGCGTCACTATGCCAAACGCGATACCACCCACAATGACGATGGGAATGCTAAGTGTGAGCAGTGCGCCACGAGTCGCACGCCATAGAGGCGTGCGTTCCTGATCAACACTGCCTTTCTTACGCGCGCGACGCGCCATGATCGCGATTAAGCCGCTGATCAGTATAAACAGCAGTAGCCCAGGCAGAATGCCCCCCATGAACATGGCACCAATCGACACTTGAGCAATGACGCCATAGATAATAAACACCATTGACGGCGGAATAATCGGCCCCAGCAGGCCAGCACCTGCCGTCAACGCAGCGGCGAACCCCTTGTCGTAACCATCACGCTCCAATTCGGGGGTCATTACCCGGCTCATAATGGCGATTTGCGCCGTCGCTGAACCCATAATAGAGGCGAGCATCAAGTTCGAGGTGAGGGATACATAGGCAATGCTATGAGGAATCCACGCAAACCAGGCTCGTGTGGCGGTGATAATGCGACGTGTAATGCCGCCCTCATTCATTATTTCGCCTAAAAGAATAAACAGCGGAATCGCCAGCAGATCAAATACCTCTAGCGAGCCAAAAATAACCTGGGGTAGGTTTTCAAATAAACGGTAGTTGCCGGAAGTGATCACGAAGGTAAGTGTTGAAGCCAGGAGGACAAAGGCAATGGGCATTCCAAGCAGCATCAACACAATAAAAGCCGCAAGCGTCATTGGGTCACTCCTCGTCGTTGGCTAGGGCGAAACTCGCTCGCGAGCGATCAAAAAGCCTAGCGATGAGGTGAAAAATCGATGTGACACAGAAAAGCGGCACGATGAGATAGAAGTGCCACTTGGGCCAATCGAGCGTAATAGCTATATCGTAGTGGATCGAAGGTGACCACAGCCAAGCGATGGTGTACCACAGAATAGTAGTAAGTATCGCCAGACAGACCAGCTCAGTAAGCCAATAGCAAGCGCGCTGAGCCGTTTTAGGCAGCATCGCAATCAGCATGGTCAAACGTACGTGCTGGTCATTATGTATGGCGATAGAGATGGCGAGAAACGCCATCCAAATCAGAATATATACGGCTAGCTCATTGGCAAAAAAGAGCGGGCTGTTAAGTACGTATCGTGCGAAAACATTGGTAATAAGCAACGCGCTAAAAGCTATTATCAGCATGTTGCAGAGCAGCTGTTCAACCCCGGCTAGCTGGCGACTCGCCTTGGTTAGCCAGGTATCTTGGGGAAAATGCATCTTGGGTACGCCTCTTTGGTTCGGGGCGCAGAAGCGCCCCGGCGCATTTTATTCAGCGTTAAGGAGTTCGGTAGACTGTTGCTGGAATGCTTGGATAAGCGGATGGTCGCCAAAGCGCTCAGCGAACGCTTGGTTCGCCGTGCTGAAAGCGTCTTCAGCGCTTTCGAGCGTATACACATTAATGCGGTCTTCGAGCATGGTCAGATTACGTTCTTCCGCTTCTATTTGTGCCTCAATACCCCAAGCCAGCGCATCCTCCATGGCGGCGTCTATCAATTGGCGCTCATCATCAGAGAGCGAGGCGCGCGTGGCCTGGCTCATTACCGACACGGCAGGGAAGGCCATGTGATTGGTCAGCGTGAGATGTTCGGCGACCTCGTAAAAGCCAGACCCCACTAAAGCATCAAGATCGATATCCACGCCATCTAGCATACCGTTCTGTAGACCTTGATAAACATCCGGCAAACTGATCGGCATTGGTCGAGCGTCGACCGCTCGCCACCAAGCGTTCATCGCTGAAAAGGGGATAATGCGCATATTTTTGCCAGCAACATCCGCTGCACTTTCTATTTGCTCGTCACGCATCAAAATGTGACGCATGCCCGCAAATGTGTAGCCAAAGGCGTGAAGACCTTTGTTTTCTAAATTCCTAAGCATCTGCTGGGCTGCATCGGTATCGGCCACTTCGGCCGCCTGGGCCACACTATTAAATTGAAACGGCGTAAACCAACCGACTACCGATGGTTCGCGTTGGCTAGTTAATGCAGCTGTCATAATGCCCATGTCGAGTAAGCCTGTTTCCATTTGCGAAAACATCGCTGACTCATCACCCATTTGACCAGAAGGAAATAGCGCTACAGTCAATTCACCGTCGCTGCGCTCGGCAACCTCGTCGGCAAAGCGCTCAGCGGTTTGCGTCCAGATGTGCTGTGGAGGAGTGATCAAACCTAAGCGAAGTTCCTTGGCCATGAGCGGTGTGCTAACGAGGAGCAAATAGAAGCGGAAGAACGTAATCTGACCATGCTCGAAGACCGCATTAATGTGTATACGCTCGAA
>JAMCZP010000225.1 GCA_023485185.1 Gammaproteobacteria bacterium | reverse complement strand
AGAGCCGGGTTCGCGCAGCAGAAAGCGCTCCTCTTTGAGATCATTCATGGTGAGGCCTTCCACCCCTGCCCATCGGCAGTTCTCTGGCCCCACCAAGACCAGCGGGTTACTCAAGAAAGGCGCGGCCGATACGCCATCATCAATAGGCGGGTGGCTAAATACGTAAATATCATCTTCATGGCGCTCAAAGCGGTTAAGCATTTGCTGGCGATTACCCACTTCCACCGTCACATCTACCTGTGGGTTCGCTTGGCTAAATGGCCCTAATAGCCGCGGCAGCACGTACTGCGCGGTGTTCACTAAGCCGATACTAAAGTGGCCGCGCCCGCCGCTGTTGTACTCATCCAGGTACTGGCTAAACACATCGGCGCGGCTAAGCAGATCCTGACTTAACTGATATAGGGCCTGGCCCACTTCGGTGGGCACAATGCGCCCTTCTTCTTGACGCACAATAGGCTCACCAACAATTTCTCGCAGCCGTTTAAGCTGCTGAGAAACGGTTGGCTGGGTTAAGTGAAGCCGATTGGCCGTCGCGGTAATAGAGCCCGAGCGCACTACATCGGCGTAAACCTGCAGCAGGCGAAAGGTAAGTTGGCGTATTTTCATATTTTGCTTAGCCAGTTCTCATAGACAGACCATACAAGCAGACAACATAGATAATTATCTATGACTATATAAATATTATTTGTTTTCATCAATCCCAATGAGTCGCTAAAGTGGCCGCCTCATAACCCCTTTAAGGAGAAAAGCCGTGCCAGATATTGTGGTCATGTTCTTTGTGCTAGGTGTAGTCGCCGGTGTGGTGCGTTCTGACCTCAGTATCCCTAAAGCCGCTTACGATATTCTAAGCCTGCTGCTCATGCTGACCATCGGCCTTAAAGGCGGCATGGCGCTGCATGGCAGTTTGAGCCTATCGCTGCTGATCGAGTTGGCTGGTGTCACCCTGCTAGGGATCATCATTCCACTAATTATCTTTCCGGTGGTTCACTATTTGGTGCGGCTCTCCATTGCCGACAGCGCCAGCCTTGCAGCCCACTACGGCTCCGTTAGCGCCGGTACGTTCGCCGTGGCTCTGGCCTATACCGAAGCGCATAATCTGGTGACCGGCGGACAAGTAACGCTTTATCTGGTACTGCTTGAGCTCCCGGCCATCATGCTGGGCCTGTTGCTTTACCGGCGCTTCAGCCGTAAAGGCACTAATGACACAACATCAGCACCGATCAAAACATCTGGGCTGTGGCACGAGACCCTCACCAATCGCGGCGTGATCCTATTGGTGGGCGGCGTACTTATTGGTTGGCTATACGGCCCGGATGCCGGTGAATCGGTGACCGGCCTGTATACCAAAGCCTTCCATGGCATCTTGGCGCTGTTCTTGCTGGAGATGGGCCTGGTCGCGGCAGAAACACTGCGCAGCCTGCGCTGGGGGCATAGCCGCTTGATCATATTCGCACTAGCAGCCCCAGTGGTGCTCTCTTGCTTCGGCCTGGGAATGGCCTACTGGCTGGGGCTACCCACTGGCTCGGCGGTTATTTTGGCAAGCCTTACCGCCAGTGCCTCTTACATCGCCGCCCCCGTCGCCATACGTGCGGCTATTCCAGAGGCTAACATTGGTCTTGCCATGCTGGCATCGCTGGGGCTCACCTTCCCCTTCAACGTGCTGATCGGTATTCCGCTCTATCATCAACTCTGGGGTTGGCTGGCGGGTTGAGCGCTAACATCAAGGGTACCGCTGTGATGGCTGACAAGCGGGCCAGCTAGCTTACGCAGCGCCACGTAGAACACCGGTGTGAGGAATAAACCGAACATGGTCACACCAATCATGCCGGCAAACACGGCGGTACCCAGCGCAGCCCTTACTTCAGCCCCCGCTCCTGTGGCAATCACAGAGGGCAGCACGGCAGCCGTGAAGGCAATCGAGGTCATGATGATAGGCCGCAACCTTAAACGGCAGGCTTCCAGGGCCGCATCTACTATGCTCATGCCCTGCAGTTCCAGCTCCCGGGCGAACTCCACGATCAGGATAGCGTTCTTACATGCCAGCCCAATCAGCACGACCAGCCCTACCTGCACGAAGATGTTGTTATCGCCACCACCAAACCAAACGCCGATCAGCGCCGCCAGCATCGACATAGGTACAATCAAAATTACTGCTAACGGCAGCGTCCAGCTCTCGTAAAGCGCGGCCAATACCAGAAATACCAGTAGGATCGACAGCGGGAAGACGATCATCGCCGCATTACCCTGAGTGGATTGCTGGTAGCTCAGGTCGGTCCACTCCAGCACCATGCCTGGAGGTAACACCTCTTCCGCCAGAGCGTTAATAGCATCCATCGCCTGGGCTGAAGAGAGTACACGGGGGTCAAACTCGCCAGCCAGATCCGCCGCCGGGTAGCCGTTGTAACGTAACACCGGGTCTGGGCCGAAGGTTTGCCTGATATCCACCATCGTACCGATAGGCACCATCTCTCCCTGATCATTACGGGTACGCAGTCGGGCGATATCTTCCACGCTGGTGCGGTAAGGAGCGTCTGCCTGGGCGATCACCTGCCAGGTACGACCGAAGCGGTTAAAGTCATTTACATAGGTCGAACCCAGATAAGTCTGCAGAGTATCGAACAGCTCGGTCAACGGCACGCCCTGGGCTTTAGCCCTCAGCCGATCCACCTCGGCATCCAGCTGCGGCACGTTAGACTGATAGCTGCTGATCGGGAATCCCATCCCCGGCGTTTGCGCAATCGCGCCCTGGAGTTGATTGACCGCCTCCTGTAACGCTCCAAAGCCAAGATTACCGCGGTCTTCGATAAACAGCTGAAATCCCGAACCATTGCCTAGCCCTAGAATCGGGGGTGGCATGAAAGAGAACGCAAACCCCTCTTTCAAACCGCCAATGCCTTGGTTGATTCGGGCGTTTATCTCTGCGGCACTTAGACTGCGCTCCCCAAAGGCACTGAGGGTAAGAAACGCTACGCCGGTGTTGGAGGTATTGGTGAATTGCAGCGCGTTCAAACCAGGAAAGGCAATGGCATGCTCCACGCCGTCGGTCTCCATGGCAATGTCTACGACATCCTGAAGCATCTGATCGGTTCGCTCCAGAGAGGCCCCCTCCGGCAGAATGACGCCCGCGATCAGATAAAGCTTGTCCTGCACCGGAATAAAGCCCGGAGGCACCGCTTTAAACATCACACCAGTGCCCAGCAGCAACAGCGCGTAGACCACAAACACCGCACCACGATGCTTCAGCGAGCGAGCCACGCCACTTTGGTACTTATTTGAGCTGGCGTTAAAAAAGCGATTGAAGGGACGGAAGATCCAGCCGAACAGTTTATCGATCACCCGCGTGAGACGATCTTTAGGCGCGCTATGAGGTTTGAGCAGCATCGCTGCCAGCGCGGGTGACAGGGTCAGCGAGTTAATCGTAGAGATGACCGTAGAGATGGCAATCGTCACCGCGAACTGCCGATAGAACTGCCCGGTTACGCCAGAGAGAAAAGCCATGGGGATAAACACCGCGCAAAGTACCAAGCCTACGGCGATAATAGGGCCGGAGACTTCCCGCATAGCCTGATGAGCGGCGGCTTGGGGCTTTAAACCCTCTTCAATATTACGCTCCACGTTTTCCACCACCACGATGGCGTCATCCACCACGATACCGATGGCAAGCACCAAGCCAAACA
>JAMCZP010000365.1 GCA_023485185.1 Gammaproteobacteria bacterium | reverse complement strand
AACTGCATGAAGTTGAAAAACATGCTTGGCAAGATCAATACCCACAATGCTAATGTTGTTCATGGATGGATCCTCTTTCAAGATGCCGTCAGTGCCCTATGCACGTTAGATGAAGTGCTTCTTCATCTTGGCACAGAGGGACGGGTCCATCCCATTTCCCACGGGAGCTACCATTTGGTTGGCAGAGTTTATTTCACCCTGAGTGACGCGAGACAGGGTTCAGGAGAGAGTTTAAACATGATTCAGCTATCGCTTTACACGACGATGGGTTGCCATCTATGTTCTCAATTAGAGGGGCTGGTCGCCGCTTTAGCGAACCAAAAAGTGTGGCTGCATCACATTGAGATTAGCGACGACGACGCGCTAGTTGAACGCTATGGCGTTCGCATACCGGTGCTGAAGGATAGTGACGGTAATGAGCTGGATCGCGGCTTTGAACTGGAGCGCTTAAGCGCTTGGTTGCGTGAACGCGGCTGGCTGAATGAAGCGGCCCTGGCGGGATTCATTACCCCACCAGACGCCGCTGCGCCGAAAGGGGCTCATCAGCGAGGCGGGCGACGCTTTTTAGGTTAAATCACATCTAACAGCGATAGCTGGCGCATGGCCTCTTGGCCTTCTGGTGTGTGATCGGCCACTTCAAGTACTTTGCGAAATCCCCGTGAGGACTGAATAGTGGTTTCGTCATCAAGCCACATTTGGGCTTGAGCGAGGGTGTCGGCTAGCTGATGCTTTAGGCCGCCAAACTGAGTGCCAATTTGACCCCAGGCGCGGCTGAATATCCAGTCGCCAAACATATCCTGGTGAATATGAACCAACACATAGTCGTGGTTGGTCTCCCAGCGTACGATCACTAAACTCTCCTTACTTAGCCTTTAAAAGATAGTCTTTAAAAAATAACCTTTAAACACGCCTGCCCATCAAACGGTAGCGGGCGTATTGTAAAGCCCGGATACCAAAACGCCTATGAAACTTGTCATCGACGCCAACATCCCCGCTGCTGACGCCTGCTTTGGCTCGTTAGGTGCGCTAACCCGTGTGCCGGGTCGTGAGATTACGGCTGGTCATTTAAAGGACGCCGATGCACTGATTGTGCGCTCTATTACTCAAGTTAACGACGCACTGCTTGCCAACAGCCCAGTACGCTTTATTGGCACCTGTACCATCGGCACCGATCATATTGATCAAGCGGCACTTGCTAAGCGCGATATTACCTTTGCCAGCGCCCCTGGCTGCAACGCTGAAGCGGTAGTGGATTACGTGCTGGGCAGCCTGCTAACGCTTGCTGAGCGCGATGGTTGGTCGCTTGGCGAGCGTACCGTGGGCATTGTGGGGGTGGGCAATGTGGGTAGTCGCTTACAGGCACGGCTATCCGCCATGGGCGTGGCGACGCTTTCCTGCGATCCGCCCAGAGCCGCGGTAGAGGGCCTGGCGTCAGAGCAAGAGTTTCACACTTTAGATGTGCTGATTGAGCGCTGTGACGTGCTCTGTATGCATACACCGCTAACCCGCGAAGGTCCTCACGCTACTTATCAACTCCTCAACGCCCAGCGTATCGGAGAGCTGGCGCCAGGTTGCGTTGTGCTCAATGCCGGGCGAGGGGACTGTCTGGACGGCTTGGCGCTGCGCAGCCGATTGGCGGGGAAGGGTGATATCAGTGCCATATTGGATGTATGGGAAGAAGAACCGGATATCGATGCAGGCTTGCGTGATTTGGTCTCCCTGGCCACACCGCATATTGCCGGGCATAGCCTGGATGGCAAACTGCGCGGTACCTGGATGATCCAGCAAGCGCTGGCAGGCCACTACGTTCAGTCTAGCGATCTCACGTTTGCCGATATTTGCCCACCGCCTGCGCTTGCCACGCTGCATTTGCAGCACGCACTACCACCTGAAGATGCCCTACGGCTCTGCATGCGTGCCGTCTACGACGTACGCCGCGACCACGATGCGCTTCAGCGTCAAACGCTGCACCATGGTATGCACAAAGGCTTTGATGACTGCCGGGCTAACTACCCGCTGCGTCGCGAATTTGCCACACTCAACGTGCAGCTATCAGGCGAAGCGGTAGTGCTGGAGGATTTGCTACGCGGGGCGGGGTTTGCCATAACTCCAAGGTAGGGCATTGAACATAAAAAAGGCCCGCACTGCGGGCCTTAAACGTTTAGTGGCATTAACAACATTTACTGACGATATGCGGCTTCTTTCAACGCCCGGATGCGCTCATCAAGAGGCGGGTGGCTGGCAAACATTTTCTCCATCAATGAGCGTGTTTGGCCTTTGGTAATCGCCATGGCGCGCAATGTGTCCGGCATTTGGTCGGGCATTTCAGTTTCGGTTTTCAAGCGTGCCAGCGCACTGACCATGGCATTGGTGCCTGCCAAACGTGCACCGGCCTCATCGGCGCGGTATTCGCGGTAGCGTGAGAACCAGGCAACGATAGCCGAGGCCAAAATACCAAATACGATCTCGGCCACAATCACCACCGCAAAGTAACCCATAAAGCCTAAACCACCTTCGCCACCGCTGCGGCTTTTTAGGAAGTTGTCGACTAGGTGTGCGACGACGCGGGCAAAGAACATCACGAAGGTGTTTACCACGCCCTGAATCAGCGCCAGCGTCACCATGTCTCCATTAGCCACGTGGCCAATTTCGTGTGCCAGTACCGCGCGCACTTCTTCTGGGCGCATGCGGTTCAATAAGCCTGCTGAAACCGCCACCAGTGCATCGTTTTTGTTCCAGCCAGTGGCGAAGGCGTTAGACTGCTGGGCGGGGAAGATACCCACTTCCGGCGTTTTAATGCCCGCTTCACGGGAAAGCTCCGCGACGGTATCCAGCAACCACTGTTCAGTGGAGTTGGAGGGCGTTTCGATAATCACTGTCCCGGTGCTGCGCTTGGCCATCCATTTGGAGATGAACAGCGAGATCATTGAGCCGACCATGCCGAAGATAAAGCAGAAAATCAGCAGGCTGGTGAAGTTGATGCCCTGGCCACGCAGATAGCCTTCTACGCCTAACAGTCGTAGCGTGATACTGGCGACCAGTAAGACCGCTATATTAGTACCTAAAAACAGCAGAATTCGCATCATGGTGCAGGATCTCCCAAAACGTTTATAAAACGGTTTAACAACAGCCAGTGAAATGAGCCGCGGAATAGTTGTTTAAATACGTGCTGTTCATGGCAGTTTCAAGTCATCGCAATATTTAAGTTACTGGCGGTAGCGGGACAAGAAATTAGCAAAGCGGTCAAGCGCATCGCCCAGTTGATCTGCCCACGGTAGCGTCACAATGCGTACATGGTCGGGCTCTGGCCAGTTAAAAGCCGTGCCTTGCACCAGCAATATTTTTTCCTGCAGCAACAGATCCAGTACCAGTTGCTGGTCGTCTTTGATATTGAAGACCTTGGGGTCCAAGCGCGGAAAAGCATAGAGCGCGCCTTTTGGCGTCACGCAGGAGACACCAGGGATGGCATTAAGCTTCTCGATGGTGATATCACGCTGAGCAAGCAACCGCCCGCCAGGCAGGATAAGATCATTAATCGACTGATAGCCGCCTAGGGCGGTTTGAATCGCGTGTTGGGCAGGCACGTTAGCGCATAGTCGCATCGAGGCCAGCATATTCAGCCCTTGGATATAATCCTTGGCGTTGAGTTTAGCCAGGGTGCCAGAAATGGTCATCCAGCCGGAGCGAAAGCCCGCGCA
>JAMCZP010000164.1 GCA_023485185.1 Gammaproteobacteria bacterium | reverse complement strand
CCGTCTATTTATCTCATGGTTTAGAGAGCGGGCCTGGCGCGTTGAAAATCCAGGCACTCAAGGGAGTGGCTGAGAAACTAGATGACTGCGAACCGGTAGTCATGGACTACCGGGGCATGGCAGAGCCTCAGCAGCGTCTGCAACACTTGCTTGAGGTATTAGCCCAACGCGACGACGAACCCGCCGAGTGCGTCTTTGCGGGCTCAAGCTTAGGCGGCTGGTTAAGCGCGGCCGTCAGTGCTCGACAGCCCGTACTGGGCTGTTTTCTATTGGCTCCCGCTCTAGGTTTAGCCGCGTACCCTGAGTCTTCTCCTGTTATCCAGGCAGTGCATACGCATATCATTCACGGCTGGGGGGACGATGTTGTCTCTCCAGAACCGGTAATCGAACGCGCCCGTTTGCAGCGATTATCGCTACGTATGGTCAATGACGATCATCGGCTGCATAACAGTCTCGACACCATCTTGTTTGATTTTGAGCGCTTTTTACGCCAATGCAGCGCACCGAGTGAATACACCCCTTAAGCGAAGGCTAAATCAAACATTCGACATGAGCACACAAAATCTTACAAATAGTATCCATAGCGAAGGAGATGACTCATGTTTGGCATGTTTAAGCGCGACCCTAAAAAGAAACTACAGCAGGATTACGAACGCAAGCTTCAAGCCGCAATGGAAGCCTCTCGCAATGGTGATATGCGCGCCAATGCCACACTTACCGAAGAAGCTGAGGCAATCTTGGCTGAGATTAAACATCTTGAAGCGACAGGTTAGCCTGCTGAGCGCGAAACCAGTCATGACGAGTTGCGCTTATCTCTGTGCGACCCTGCTGTCGCTGCCAACGCTAGCCCTGGCGAGCTGCCCGCAACCTGGTCAATGGTGGCAAGCACAAGCACCGCTGACCAATAGCGAGCTGCTAAACACAGCTTCCCAGCAACAAGTAGTGCTGCTCGGCGAGCAACATGACAGCTTGGCCCATCATCGCTGGCAGTTGCATACCTTGGCGGGTTTGCATGCGTTACGTGACGATATGGTGATTGGTTTAGAGATGCTGCCGCGCAGTGCCCAACCTGCCCTTGATGCTTGGGTCGCGGGCGATATCGACGCCCCTACGCTCCTGGAACAAACCCGTTGGAATGACGTATGGGGATTTGATCCTGATCTCTATATGCCAATACTGACGTTTGCCAAAATGGCGCAGATTCCGTTAATCGCGCTGAATATTGATGCTTCCCTGCGCCAACAATTGGTGAATGAGGGCTGGGAGACAGTGGCCGCTGAAGAGCGCTATGCCATACCGCGACCCCACCCCGCTAGCGAAGCTTATCAAACACGCCTCACCGACGTGTTTAATCAACACGATATGGGCGACGATCCGGACATGCTTGAGCGCTTTATTCAAGCGCAGCTCACTTGGGATGTCGCCATGGCTCAGCGCTTGGCCGAAGCCGCCAAAGGCGGCGCCTTCGCTGTCGGATTAATGGGGCTAGGCCACATTACCTATAATGATGGCGTTCCTCATCAGCTTGCAGCCATGGGTATTGAACGAACGTTTAGCCTGCTCCCTTGGCAGCAAAATGACTGCCCGCTGCCCGACCCCCCATTGGCCGATGCGGTGTTTATACTCGCCAACGAATAGCGCTAATCGTCGGCCAGGGCGGGTAGCAGCGTTTTCAGCTTACGCGTTAAGGTATTGCGCCCCCAACCCAGCAACTCGGCGGCTTCGCCTTTACGACCGCCGGTATGTTTCAACGCCGTCTCAATCAGAATCCGCTCGAAATCAGGTACGGCCTCTTCCAGCAGGTGCGTATGCCCTTCCGCTAAGGCATGATCCGCCCAATCACGGAAAGCGGTACGCCAGTCACCATGGGCGCTGCTTTCAGAAGCAGTCTGCGAGCGCAGTTCAGGCGGTAGATCTTCGACCAGAATTTCACGCCCTGACGCCATGACGGTCAGCCAGCGGCAAATATTTTCCAGCTGCCGCACATTGCCGGGCCAGGGTAAACGGGTCAGATGTGCTTCTGCTTCACTGGTCAGTACTTTGATATCAGTGGAGAGCTCTTTCGCCGCTTCGGCTAAAAAGTGCCGAGTTAAACGGGGAATATCTTCACGCCGTTCGGCGAGCTTCGGCAGGTGGATACGAATAACATTTAAACGGTGGAATAAATCCTCGCGGAAGCGACCATCGTCTACCAGCACCTCTAAATTCTGGTGGGTGGCCGCGATAATGCGCACATCGACTCTGACCGGCGTATGCCCCCCAACACGATAAAATTCCCCGTCGGCCAGCACCCGTAGCAGGCGGGTTTGAGTTTCCGCTGGCATATCGCCTATTTCATCTAAAAACAGCGTGCCGCCGTTGGCCTGTTCAAAGCGCCCCTGGCGCTGTTGGGCCGCCCCAGTAAAGGCGCCTTTCTCATGCCCAAACAGCTCAGACTCAATTAAATCCCGAGGAATAGCCGCCATGTTCAAGGCAATAAACGGCTTACCCGAGCGCGGGCTGTGCTGATGAAGCGCCTGAGCCACGCGCTCCTTACCGGTCCCCGACTCGCCGTTGATCAATACCGTAATATGCGAGTGGGAAAGACGGCCAATGGCGCGAAACACTTCCTGCATGGCAGGCGCTTCACCGATTATTTCGGCATTTAAACCCTCCGGCACCGTCACCGGGCGCTGGCGCTCACGGGCGTGAGCCACCGCGCGGCGTACCAATGCAAGGGCCTCATCGACATCAAACGGCTTAGGCAGGTATTCAAACGCGCCGCCCTGATAAGAGGCCACTGCGCTGTCTAAATCAGAGTGCGCCGTCATGACAATAACGGGCAAATCAGGGTGTACTTCGCGTACTCTTGACATCAAATCCAGGCCATCAATACCGGGCATGCGGATATCGGTGACCAGCACATCTGGCGGGCTTTCTAGCAAGCGTGCAAGGGCTATGTCGGCGCGTTCAATACACTCAACGTCAAGGTCGGGTTGCGCCAACGCGCGTTCCAGCACCCAGCGAATAGCGCGGTCGTCATCGACAATGACCACCCGCGCCACATCAGTACGTGTAGCCTCAGTCATGACGCTTCTCCGGTAAAATTAATACCAATGGAATCAGTAAACGAAATTCGGTATGTCCGGCTCGTGAATCGCATTCGATCAGTCCTTGATGTTGGTGCAAAATCGACTGGGCGATAGATAGCCCAAGGCCGCTGCCTTCTGCCCGACCTGACACCATGGGATAAAAGAGTGTTTCTTGCAGCGCATCGGGAATACCGGGGCCGTTGTCGATGACCGCGACCTCACTGACTAACCGGTGCCGCTCAGCGCCCAGGGTGAATTGACGGCGGGCACGAGTACGCAATATCAAAAGAGGCTCAGGTGTTTGCGCATCGCTCATGGCCTGTACCGCGTTGCGAGCCACGTTGAGCACCGCTTGAATCATTTGAGATTCATCACCCGAAAGATCGGGCAAGCTTGGGTCGTAATCGCGGCTAATTTCAATACAGGGGTGTTCGGCAATTAACAGCGCCCGCACGCGCTCCAAGACTCTATGAATATTGACAGGTTCGTGCTTAAGAATGCGGTTAGGGCCAAGCATGGAATCCACCAGATCCCGCAACCGATCCACCTCTTCCACAATAATATGGGTGTATTCGCGCAGCGCGGGATCGTCTAAGTCCCGCTCGAGTAGCTGCGCGGCACCGTTTAGTCAGT
>JAMCZP010000022.1 GCA_023485185.1 Gammaproteobacteria bacterium | reverse complement strand
GTGCCTGGGAAGCTTGGCTGACTTTTCTCAGCATCCCAAACACCCTTATGAAAGCGTTAAAGACCCACCTCATAAAGCAATATCAAGGGTTGTGCTTGTTCTTCTAGAAGCTCATCCTGAGTTGGCGGTTCGATGGGCACTACTTGACCGTCGGACCTCTCCAGCAGTTCTTGGAGTTGTGCATAATTTACCGATTGATCCACGATGTACTGATTGAGCATCGGCTGCGTCTCAAGCAGTGATTGTATGCCGTGATTCTGATCTCCAAGAAACTGATATACCTGCACAAACGCAGTGCCATCGTCCCAGCCGACCTTGATGGGCTGATCGACGATATTAACCTGAGTACCTAAAGGCACAGCACCGAATATTGCTTTAACATCTTCCGGAAACATGCGTATGCAGCCACGGCTAGCGCGCATGCCAATGCCGTCTGGATCATTAGTACCGTGAATTAGATAACCAGGTATATCGAGTAGGATGGCATGCTTGCCGAGTGGGTTATCGGGACCTGGCGGCACCACGGCGGGTGCTGATTCGCCCCGCGCCGCCGCTTCTTCACGCATGGAACGTGGCGGATACCAGGCAGGATCCTCAAGCCGCATGGTAGTGGTGGTAATTCCCAGTGGGGTGTCATAGCCGTCTCGACCAATGCCGATCGGATAGGTCTCGACTCGGGGCACCTCACCTTCGCCTATCTCCGGAAAATAATAGAGACGCAACTCGGCGATGTTAATGACAATACCAGTCCTATCAGCATCGGGCAGGATGTGCTGGGCTGGCACGACCACTTCTGTTCCTCGTAGCCCAGGTTATGGGTACGGGCGATATCGAGGAGCGTATCCGCCTCGTTGTCTACCACTACCTTATAGGCCTCACCAATCAGGTCACCGTATTCAGGCAACCTGTAGTGGCCCAGTGGCCACTCCCCTGTTTCTTCAGCAAGCACAGGTGAAGTGCTCAGCAGCGTAGCAACAAGCAACGCGCCTAGCCCCGTTTTAATAGTAATGGCAGTGATGGTGTGGGAGTGCCCAAGCGTTAGTATCATTGTGTCTTCCTCTCTCGGCGGCGCAGATATAAACCGGGTTGGCTATGATTCTCCACCGGCTGTTGGCGCGACCAGGTGATCAGTGCCATGCCGACCAGTATCATCGGGGTAGTCAGGAGCATTCCCATGGTGACCCAGTCAAACGCAAGGAAGCCGATGTGTTCGTCCGGCAACCTCACGAATTCAACCGTGAAGCGGAATACGCCGTACAGCAGCAAAAAGAGACCAGAGATCAGGCCTCGCCGACGCGGTTCAGCGGACAGCCACCACAGCAGCACGAACAGCACCACCCCTTCCAGGACGAATTCATAAAGCGCAGAGGGGTGGCGTGGCTCTGGGCCCATGTGGGGAAACGGCATCGCCCAGGGCAGGTTGCTGACGCGCCCCGGCAGCTCGTGATTGATGAAATTGCCGATTCGCCCTGCACCAAGACCGATCGGCACCAGTGGTGCGATGAAGTCGGTTAGGGCAAAGAAGCCGAGCCGATGCTTTCGCGCAAACCATAGCGTCGCCGCCAGCACCCCGAGCAGTCCACCATGAAAGCTCATACCGCCTTCCCAAACTTTGAACAGCCATAAGGGGTTGGCCATAAACTGTTCTATTCCATAGAACAGGACATAGCCCAACCGGCCACCAACCACTACGCCTACCGCGGAGTAAAAGATCAGGTCGCTAATGTCATCGTGGGTTAGCTTAAGCCGATTAGCTCTAAGGCGCCCAAGCCACCAGGCGGCGCCGAAGCCCACCACATACATCAGGCCATACCAGTGAATCGCGAACGGGCCGAGGCTGATGGCCACTGGATCAATCTGGGGATATTGCAACATGTGGTATCTCCCAATTCATTAGAGGTGCGACCAATCGCGCCCACCGTTATTACTGATCAGCAGTTGATTGAGGTCATCAACCGCCACCAAACGCTGGGAGTCGTGCGGATCCAGCGCCAGATGCATCAGATAGCGCTCTTCCCAGCCACGCTTGACTACCTCCCAATCCCGGCTGCCCTCCCCAACTCTCAGCAAGCCTACCCCTATCATGAAGGCGTAAAGCTCTCCTTGGCTGGCCACCACCAGGCTCGTAGGGCGACGCTCAGGGTATACTTGTCGCCATCGTTCGCCTCCGTCAGGACTCATCAATAGCCCGGTTTGGGTGGCGGCATAGAGTTGTTCGGGATCACGGCTCGAGGCAGCCAGTGAAATCAGCCCGGCCGGCGCCTGGGCGCGAATCTGCCAATTGGCTCCACCATCCTGGCTGACTTGGAGCTGGCCACCATTAGCCCCATAGAGCACGTCGGGACTGGCCTCACTGATGGTCATCTGATGAAAGTCCACCGGGCCATCAACGCCGATAGCTAATTGTGACCAGCTGCGGCCTGAATCCCGGGACTTAACCACGCCGAGGTTGCCTCCCCTGGCCGGGTGGCCGCTGGCAAAGAAGGTCTCGGCTTCTTCCGGGTGAGGAGCAAAACCCATGAAGTCATGGGTCTCCTCCGAGACCCGGCGGGCCATTCCATCACTACCAACGGCATAGAAGCCATGATGGGTGGCCAACCATAGTCGTTCGCTATCCGCTCGATCGACGGCCAGGCCGTGAATATGGGTCTGCTCTCGCAGTTGCTCAAGACTGATACTACTCGGTTCTCGGGAGCAACCTGAAAGCAAGGTAAGCAGGAAGGCCACGGCGAGTGGCCAGCGATAATAGGTCATGACATCACGTCCTTATCAGTCGTCAGGTGGACAAGCACCACGCAAAGCCAACGCGCAACGCCAAAGCAAAACAAGGCAAGGCAAGGCAAGGCAAGGCAAGGCAAGGCAAGGCAAGCTCAACTCACACGGATCGTTGCCATCATGCCTAGCTCTTCGTGTTCGATGATGTGGCAGTGGAACAGCCAATCGCCGGGCTTGAGGAACACCATGCGCAGCCTGAGACGCTGATAAGGAGCCAGGTTGACGGTGTCCTTCCAGGCCAGCCAGGGCGCGTCTCGCCATTCCCTGTCAGCATCGCGGGTAGCGATCACCTGAAAGTGGGTGCCATGCACATGGAAGGGGTGATCCATATGGGAGTTATTGAAGACTTCCCACTCCTCTACCTCGCCAACCTGCCCCTCAAACAGGACGTCGTTCATGGCAAAGGCACGGCCGTTGATCAGAAAATCCACCTTGGGTCGAACCGCTCTATCATCGTCGCTAGCGTGACTCGCCCCATGCCCCGGCCCATGGGTTCCGTGATGGCTGTCACTGCCGCCGTGGCCGGCATGCGGATCGCCATTCACCGCACCGTGATTGTCATGGTCTGGCATCACCTCGGTCAGTTCCACTTGACGTCTCACCACTGGTTCGCCCAGGGGTTCGATATGGGACAAGGGGTCAGGTAACGCGACGGCGGGGTATACGCCAGTGTTTAGGGTATGAATCGATAATAGCGGAGCAATCTCGTCCAGATGTGCCGGCTTAGCCCCCATCCAACCTCGTGTATAGGGATGACTCGCCAGCTCAAAACTCCTTTCAGATTTCTCGCTGATGCGTACTAGCAGATCGACCCGCTCACCCGGGGTGAGCAGCAATTCTTCGAGTGGTTGTGGTCGCTCGATCAGCCCGCCATCGGTACCGATCAGGGTCAACTCGTGATCTTCCAAGCGTAAACGCAAGTACCGGCCAGCACAGGCGTTGA
>JAMCZP010000367.1 GCA_023485185.1 Gammaproteobacteria bacterium | reverse complement strand
ATTACCGGGCGCAACGCTCACCGCGAATTAGTCGCCATGGCCGATACGGTCACCGAAATGCAGGAAGTGCGGCATGCCTTTAATAACGGCCTACAAGCACGCCGGGGTATCGACTTTTAAAAACGATTTCTGCATGCAAAAAAGGGGGCAACTAAGTCGCCCCCTTTAATTCACTCACTGACTCAAGACCAGCTTTAAGCCTACTTAACTTTCGAAGGGGTTACGCAGTATGATCGTTTCCATACGGTCTGGGCCGGTGGAAATGATATCGATACTGGTACCGACTTTCTCTTCAAGATAGCTGATATAAGAGCGAGCATTGGCGGGCAAGTCTTCTACCCGTTTAGCACCCAGGGTTGACTCTTTCCAGCCTGGCAAGTCTTCATAAAGCGGTTCGATGGCTTCGAAGCCTTCCGAATCCACAGGATTTTCCAGCACCTCACCATCTTTACTACGATAGCCAACGCATACACGGATATTTTCCAGTCCGTCTAATACATCAAGCTTGGTCAAACAGATACCAGATACTGAATTGATTTGCACGGCGTGACGCAGCGCCACCGCATCAAACCAACCGCAGCGACGCGCACGTCCAGTGGTTGCGCCAAACTCATGGCCACGCTCGGCCAGGTGGCGGCCGTCAACGTCGAACAGCTCCGTAGGAAACGGACCTGAACCAACGCGGGTTGTGTATGCCTTGGTAATGCCTAGTACGTAATCCAAATAGAGCGGACCAACGCCAGAGCCGGTAGCGACACCGCCAGCGGTGGTATTCGAGCTGGTCACGTAGGGGTAGGTACCGTGGTCAATATCTAGCAGTGAGCCTTGCGCACCTTCAAACAGGATGTTCTCACCGGCTTTGCGCAGGTCGTGCACCATGCTGACGGTATCACATACCATCGGACGCAGCTCTTCAGCCATTTGCATCGCCGTGTCGAGTACTTCCTGGAAATCGACCGCTGGCTCACCGTGGTAATTGACCAACACAAAGTTGTGGTAGTCGAGGACTTCGCCCAGCTTAGAAGCGAAGCGCTCGCGATGTAGCATATCGCCTAAACGCAGGCCACGGCGTGCTACTTTATCTTCGTAGGCAGGACCAATACCCCGGCCAGTTGTGCCTATTTTAGCGACGCCACGCGCCTTCTCACGGGCCTGATCCAGACGCACATGGTAGGGCAAAATCAGCGGACAGGCCGGTGAAAGACGCAGACGCTCACGTACCGGCACACCTTTGGCTTCCAGCTCACGAATCTCTTTGATCAGCGCTTCCGGTGACAGCACCACGCCATTGCCAATCACACAGGTTGTGCCTGGGCGCAGGACACCTGAAGGAATCAGGTGGAGGACGGTTTTTTCACCGTCGATGACCAGCGTATGGCCCGCATTATGGCCTCCCTGGTAACGCACCACAGCGGATGCTGACTCAGTGAGCAGGTCAACGATCTTACCTTTGCCTTCGTCACCCCATTGGGTTCCCAGCACTACGACATTCTTACCCATTATGATGCACTCGTCTCTTGTGTCAGGGTCGTTGGCTGCCAACGACCATTGATAAACTCAAGACGGCGGTCACAGTCGTGCTCCGCCGGCCCAGTACGCTGCCCTGGCAGCGCTTGAATCACGCGTTCCCCCTGCTCACGCAGCGCGACAACAGCAGCGTTGAGCGACTCATCCTGCATGGCTGGCGACCAAATGGCACCGCGGCTAGGCGATGCCAGCGCCAACGACGCCAATTGCTTCAAGTCCATTGAGAAGCCGGTGGCCGGACGTGCACGACCAAAGGCACGCCCAGTGTCATCATAGCGTCCACCTTTGGCGAGCGCATGCCCATAACCCGGCACATAGGCAGCAAACATCATACCGGTGTGGTACTGATAGCCACGCAGCTCTGCCAGATCAAAGTATAGCGACACGTTAAAGCGTGCCAATACCCCTTGGTAAAGCGCATCCAATTGATCTAATGCCGCCATGACAGATGCTGGTGCCCCGGCAAATCGATCCCGCGCTTCAGCTAAAATATCTGCTCCGCCGTGAAGTTCACCAAGCGCTAACATCATTTCAGCTAACGCAGGATCACTAACCCAGGCACCTACCTGCTCGGCTAGCTGGCTAGGGGATTTGAGCGCCAGCGCTTCAAACAGCGCACTCTCTTGCTCATCACTAAGCGCTGCCGCTTCTACAAGGCTGCGGTAAATCCCGATATGCCCAAGTGCCAAGTGAATCTCTCGAGCACCCGCGGCCTTCAAACTGGCCAGGGCTAGATGGATTATTTCACTATCAGCGTCTAAACCGGCATGACCAAATAGCTCAACGCCAACTTGGACAGGGCTGCGCCCGCCTTGATGCTGATCTGCCTTGGCACGCAGTACGTTAGTGCAGTAGCACAGCCGTACCGGCCCCTGGCGTTTTAGCGAATGAGCATCCATACGCGCCACTTGCGGCGTTACGTCCGCCGAAGCGCCCATCATACGACCGGTTAATTGGTCGGTCAGCTTAAACGTCTGGAGATCCAGGTCTGTACCGGTACCGGTTAGCAAGGAGTCAAGAAACTCCACCGGAGGCGGCATTACCTGGTCATAGCCCCAGCAATGGTAAAGATCGAGCAGCGCACGGCGCAGCTCTTCCATGCGGCTTGCCTGAGGCGGGAGCACCTCATCCATGCCGTCGGGCAATAGCCAGCGGTCAGCGATGGTCATGTAAACAATCCTGCAAGACGATGAAGGCCCAATAAATTCAAACAGTAACGACGCTAGGCCATTGACTGCATTAGCGTTAAACGAGGGCCACAAAAAAACCGGGCGACGCCCGGTTAACAAATTCTATCACGTTTATTGGCCGGATGAACCCCGCCTGGTCGTAGACCAACCATGGCGGGAGCAGCCGGCCAAAAGCGATTTACTCGCCGTCGTCTTCGCCACCTTCCGGCATCGCGCTACGCAAATAGCGGAAGAAATCGCTATCCGGCTCCAACACCATCAGGTTGTTATCGCCTGCGAAGCTCTCACGATAAGCATTCAGACTGCGCCAGAAAGCAAAGAACTCCTGATCTTGCCCGTATGCTTCAGAGAAGATCGAGGCAGCTTGAGCATCACCTTCACCACGAAGCGTTTCGGAGCGCTCGTTAGCCTGAGCGAGCAGAACCTGGCGGCGGCGATCCGCGTTAGCGCGAATACGCTCAGCCTCTTCCTGACCCTGAGCACGCCACTCGCGAGCTTCACGCTCACGCTCGGAACGCATACGTTCGAAAACAGCCGCAGAAACGTCCTCAGGAAGATCAATTCGCTTGATACGGATATCACGAATGGCGACACCCAGCTCTTCGCGCATTAGCTCGTCAAGTTCTGAGGTGGGGCCGGTCATTAAATCATCGCGACGTTCAGCAATAATTTCCTGAAGGTTTAAGCGACCAAATTCATTACGCAGGCTTTCATCCACCCGCGGTTGAATCAAACGCACAGCCATCAACTCATCACCCGCCGTTGCCTCATAGTAACGGGTGGGGTTCACCACCTGCCACTTAACGTAGGAGTCAACGATTACCGCTTTCTGCTCAAGCGTCAGGTAACGGCTGGTATCGGTATCCAGGGTTAGCAAACGAGTGTCAAACTTACGAATCGTTTGCGCAATCGGCACCTTGGCATGTAGACCAGGCTGAATATTTTCTTCAATGACTTCACCAAAGCGCAGCTTAACGGCACGTTCGGTTTCATCTACTACGTAGAGTGTGTTGCTTGCCAGCCACGCAACAGCGGCTAAACCACCAACAATCAGCAGGGATCGATTATTAATCATTTACCGGCCCTCCCTGCGGATGGAGCTACTATTGGTATTTCCTGAAGAGCCACCCTGCGTCGTGCGTAAACGTTCAATCACATTGGGGTCTAGTTGCTCATCATTGCTATTGGCAGTATCGCTATTCGATGAACTGCTGCGATTGCCACTGCTACCACCGCGCATTTGATCTAGCGGTAGATACATTAAGGGGGCGTTTTCGCTGACATCGAGCAGTACCTTCGGCGTATTACCAAATACCTCTTCGATAGCGTCTAGGTACATACGTTCGCGCATGATCTCGGGCGAATTACGGTACTCACCGAGTAGCGAATTGAAGCGGTTAGCCTGACCTTGTGCTTCCGCTACGACTGACTCGCGGTAACCTTGGCCTTGTTCAACCACACGTTGCGCCTGACCTTGGGCCGCCGGAATAATCGCATTGGCGTAGGCCATGCCTTCGTTGATGGTCCGCTGACGATCTTCACGCGCACGAATAACATCATCAAAAGCGTCAATCACTGGCGCGGGCGCAGACGTTGACTCAATGTTGATCGTTTGTAGACGGATACCGGCACCATAGGTGTCAAGGTAAGACTGCAGGCGGCTTGCGACCGAGCTACCTAGAATTTCCCGCCCTGAGGTAAGGATATCGATCATATCGGTACCACCCACCACGTGACGCAGTGCAGAATCCAATGCATTTTCAATTGAAATAGCAGGTTCACGCACGTTGAGTACGAAATCTCTTGGATTAGCGACTTGATACTGAGCAGAGATTTCTACTTCAACAATATTTTCATCGCGGGTCAGCATGGACTGCGTTTGGGTCAGTGAGCGCACTCGCGTCACGTTAACCATCCGCACCTCGTCTATCAACGGAGGATTCCACTGCAAACCTGGCTCAACGATGCCCTGGAATTCGCCAAAGCGTAATACAACGCCACGCTCCGACTGGTCGACCAGATAAAAGCCCATAGCAGCCCAGATAGCTAATGCAACGATCAGTATCAGGCCTGGTAACGCGAAAGGGTTGCGGCTCTTATCACTACCGCCGCCGCCACCGCTTTTCTTGCCACCGCCTTTTTTACCGCCGCCTAGCATACTGTTCAGCTTGTCTTGAAACTTTTTCAGCGCTTCATCTAGGTCTGGAGGGCCTTGATTATTGCCCCCTTTATTACCATTATTGCCGCCCCCATTGTTACCGCCGTCGTTGCCACCACGGTTTCCATCACCGTCGTTTCCACCGCGTCGGCCACCGCTACTCCAAGGGTCGTGCTGGTTGCCACCACCAGGCTCATTCCAGGCCATACTTCTTCTCCACTAAGGTATTCGCTCACGCTTTTAGCTTCGTTAAGCAAACGAAGCCACGGCGTTTTGATATTATTGCTATATAAATCTTGTACTGTATTTATACGAAACGGGGAGCTGACAGCGTACTAGACATCAAACAGAGAGGCTACCAATCTTCAGTTTCGCGTAACGCTTCAGGCAAATAGGTGTTAGCACGCTCACCTAACTGAGCCATCAATTGATTAAAATCACGTCGCGGCAATCGAACGTCTAGCACCGAATGCCCTTGCTCATCAAACGCTTCTTCACGAACGGCATTGAGTTCATGTAAGCCAGCACGCAGCTTACCTTGCTCGGGGCTAAGTGTCAGTGAAAAGCCAATAACGTCATTTGCTAGGCGCTCAGTCAGCGCTTCATGTAGCAGTTCAAGCCCCTGGCCCTGCTGAGCAGAGAGCCAAACCACATCTGGCACACCATGACCGTCGCGCTCGATGCGGGGCGCGCTATCCAGTTTATCAATTTTATTCATGACCTTGAGTACTGGCACGTCGTCTGCGCCGATCTCTTTTAGCACTAGCTCGACCTGCTCGACATTTAACTCGCGGTCAGGGTCTGCTGCATCAATCACATGAACCAGCAGCGATGCCTCCGAAGCTTCCTGAAGCGTCGCCTGAAATGCTTCCACCAGTTTATGAGGCAAGTGGCGGATAAAGCCAACGGTATCGGCCATCACTACGGGGCCAACATCCTCAATTTCCAGCCGACGCAGCGTTGGATCCAAGGTAGCGAACAACTGATCAGCGGCATATACATCGGCATTGGTAAGAGCATTAAACAGCGTGGACTTACCGGCGTTAGTGTAGCCTACCAATGAAACGCTATGGATTTCAGCGCGCGCACGCGCACGACGATTTTGATCGCGCTGACTGCGTACTTTATCTAGTCGTTTGTGAATTGACTTAATCCGGCCACGCAGCAAACGACGGTCGGTTTCAAGCTGCGTTTCACCTGGCCCACGCAAACCAATCCCGCCTTTTTGGCGCTCAAGGTGCGTCCAACCGCGCACGAGGCGGGTCGACATATATTCAAGCTGGGCAAGCTCTACTTGAAGCTTACCTTCATGGGTTCTGGCCCGCTGCGCAAAAATGTCAAGGATAAGACCGGTACGGTCAAGCACCCGGCATTTGAGCTCTTGCTCAACATTGCGCTCTTGGGAAGGACTTAAACTGTGGTTGAAGATCACCAACTCAGCCGAGTGAGCCGCGAGCAAGGCCCGCAACTCTTCCAACTTACCTGACCCAATAAAGGTGCGCGAATCAGGACGGTGTCGGCTAGCAGTGAGTAGAGTCGCAGGCTCTGCACCAGCAGAGCGTACGAGCTCTAAAAACTCACCCGGGTCTTCACGTTTTTGTTCATCATGGAAATCGACGTGAACAAGAACTGCCGTTTCACCGGCGTCTGGGCGTTCGAAAAACAATCAATACCTCGTGGACTCTCATGCTTATCCAGCGGTGTTAAATCTCTGCATCCTGCTCTGCCGGGTCTTGCGCAGGCAAGCGCACGTTACGAGATGGCACAACCGTGGAAATAGCGTGTTTATAAACCATCTGACTTACGGTATTACGCAACAAGATCACAAACTGGTCAAACGATTCGATCTGGCCTTGCAACTTAATGCCGTTGACCAAAAAGATGGAGACCGGAATGCGCTCCTTGCGCAAAATATTCAAGTACGGGTCTTGAAGGGACTGCCCTTTGGACATGTTGCTCTCCCTAAAACTGTCGTTGGGGTTAATTATCAAATGGCGTGCCCTACTGGTGCTACGCCGCACTATTATTTACTGCCCGAAAGGCCAACTAATGCCCAAAGAGCCTAGTGTTGCCCGAAAGGCTCAGTTATTCAGCCACTCGAAAACACACATTTACCAAATAACTATCTTAAAGCACAATCTTGAAGGACTATCTTACGCTAAGCACCGCTTTCACGCACGAATTTCAGCACCTTATCCAAAGCGTCAGAGCGCTGAGAATCTACCCATTCAAGTTCTGGCCAACTTCTCAACCACGTTAGCTGACGCTTTGCGAGCTGACGCGTTGCAATTATCCCGCGCTCAACGAGCGTGGCGTAATCATACTTACCTTCAAGGTAGTCCCACACTTGGCGATAGCCAACGCTCTTCATCGCTGGAAGACCTAAATGTAAGTCATTACGCTTTTTGAGGGCGGCCACTTCATTTATCAAGCCCTCGCCAAGCATTACTTCAAAACGCTTAGCAATACGCTGGTGCAAAAAAGCACGATCACTTGGCGCTAACGCTATCGACAACACCCGCCATGGAAAGGTTTCCGGCTGCTGTTCCGCCCATAACTCGCTCATCGGACGGCCACTGGCGTAATACACTTCCAACGCGCGCATTAAGCGCTGAGGGTCATTGGGGTGGATACGCTGTGCAGACACTGAATCCACTGCTAACAGCTGTTTATGCAGTGAGTTAAGCCCTTCCGCTTGCCACTGCGCCTCAAGCTGCTGACGTATAGCAGGATCTGCTGAAGGCAAATTCGCCACACCTTCTAGCAACCGCTTGTAGTAAAGCATGGTGCCCCCCACTAAGAGCGGCACCTTGCCTGCCGTGCTAATTTGTCGCATATGCGCCAGCGCATCTTCGCGAAAATCAGCGGCGGAATATGGCTCGGAAGGGTCTCGGATATCAATTAAGCGATGGGGAGCACGGGCAAGCTCAGCAGCGCTAGGCTTTGCACTGCCAATATCCATGCTGCGATAGACCATAGCCGAATCAACGCTAATCAGCTCATGCCCCAGGCGCTCATGAAGCGCAATCGCGGTATCCGTTTTACCCGCGGCGGTAGGACCCATTAAAAAAATCGCCCAAGGGCGCGTATCTTCCATGCGCGGTAAAACTCCCATCAGTAAGGGATTGTCGATTAAACAGGTTTTATTGGCCGCGCAGAAACAATCGATCGAGCGCTTTGAGGCCCATTTGCGTCCATGTAGGACGACCATGGTTACACTGGTCGCTGCGCTCGGTGCGCTCCATATCGCGCAGTAAGGCGTTCATTTCATCAAGGGTAAGGCGTCGATTAGCACGCACGCTCCCGTGACACGCCATGGTGGAGAGCAACTCATGTAGTCGCGTTTCAATCTGATGAGTACGCCCGAAGCGTGCTAGCTCTTCCAGCATTTGATGTACCAAGGCTTCAGGGTCAGCCTGGGCCAGCAAAGCGGGCAATTGGCGCACGAGTAGGGTTTCTGGCCCTGCGATATCCAACTCAACACCCAGCTTTGCGATAGCTGCTTGCTCACTTTCGGCTGTCGCTACTTCTGCCCGGCTAGCCGCAATGGAAACCGGCACTAGCAGCGGCTGAGCATCAAGCCCTTTAGCGGCGGCCAACTGAGCTTTCATTCGCTCGTAAACAATCCGCTCGTGGGCAGCGTGCATATCCACCAGCACCAAGCCCTGGGCGTTCTGCGCAACAATATAGATACCGTGCAACTGGCCCAACGCGAATCCCAACGGCGGCGGCGCAGTGGGATCGTCATCGGGCATCATCTGCGGGACTTCACGCACTTCGTTAGCGGTTTCTCTACTAGCCCATTCATTTGGGGCACTCGCCTGGGGCGTTAACAGCGAGGCTTCATGATTGGGATGCAATGCCTGATACCCCTGCATAAAGCGTCGAACGCGCTCAGCACCGGGATGCCGGTCTGGCGAATGCGTTAGTGCAATACCCTGCTGCTGCCAGCGGGGTTGCTCAGCGCCCTGTTCCGCAGGCTCTTCCTGCACTTGCGAGTCAGTAACATCCCGGGGCTGAGTAGCCAACTCATCTGCGCCTAGCTCGCCACTCTCAGCGGGTTTAGAGGAGGCTAAGCAGTGGTGCAAACTTGAATAGAGGAAGTCATGCACCATCCGACCATCACGAAAACGTACCTCATGCTTGGTCGGGTGTACATTGACGTCGACGACATCGGGGTCTAGCTCCAGATAGAGCACAAACACGGGATGACGACCATTAAACAGCACATCACGATAGGCTTGGCGCACCGCATGGGCCACCAAACGATCTCGCACCACACGACCATTAACAAAAAAGTACTGTTGATCCGCCTGGGAGCGCGAATGCGTCGGCAACCCCACCCAGCCACTTAACCGCAAACCACCGGCTTCCCGCTCGATATAACGGGCGTGTTCGATGAAGTTTTTGCCCAGCAGCGAGGCAATCCGACGCTCACGCGCTGCCGCCGAGTGCCCTGGAGGAAGCTGATGAACGACTTTTTGATTATGGCGTAACACCCAGGCGATGTCGTAGCGTGATAGTGCTTGGCGACGAAAGGCCTCCTCCACATGGGCAAATTCGGTCTTCTCGGTGCGCAGAAACTTTCGTCGCGCGGGGGTATTAAAAAACAGATCGCGCACGCCCACACTAGTGCCCCGCGGGTGCGGCGCAGGGGTTACCCGGGCTTCCATTCCTCGCCCTTCCGCCACGACTCGCCAGCCCTGGCGAGGGTCTTCATCAGCGTTTGAAATCAGCTCCAGTCGCGAAACCGAGCTAATGGATGCCAGCGCCTCGCCCCGAAAACCCAGTGAGCAGACACCCTCCAGATCTTCAAGACTGCCGATTTTGCTGGTCGCGTGACGAGCCAGCGCCAGCGGTAAATCCTGTTCGCCAATACCAATGCCGTCATCACGCACTTTGATTAGCCGTGTACCGCCCTGCTCGATTTCCACCTCAATGCGCTGACTGCCTGCATCAATAGCATTTTCGATCAGCTCTTTGGTCACCGATGCGGGGCGCTCGACCACCTCCCCGGCGGCGATCTGGTTAGCCAGCCGAGGATCAAGCACATGGATACGCGGTGCGTTAGAGGACATATCAGTCAACAAAACCTCACGAGCTGGGAATGCGTAATACTTGGCCAACGCGAATGACGTCACCGCTTAAATCGTTCGCCTGCCGAAGCTGGTTAACCGGAACACCATGACGAACCGCAATCGCTGACAGGGTATCGCCCGTCTGAATACGATACTCGTTCCCCGACGGACGCCGCTGATTATCGCGCTGCCAGGCGAGCAAACTAGCCGGTGGCGGGTAGCGCTCAAAGTGCTCACGCATACCACTAAAAATCGCCTGTGAAAGCCCAGCCTGGTGAACTGGATCACGCAAACGGCGCTCTTCATCAGGGTTGGAAATAAAGCCCACCTCAATTAACAGGGATGGAATATCAGGGGATTTCAGTACCATAAACCCAGCCTGCTCCACCCGTGATTTATGCAGGCGATTGACCCGCCCCAACTGTTCTAATACTTGCCCGCCCACCGAGAGCGAGTCATTGAGGGTCGCGGTCATGGTCAAATCCAACAGCACGCCGCGTAGCACTTGATCCCTGTCACGCAGCGAGAGGCTGCCATCGACGCCACCAATCAAGTCAGAACGGTTCTCGCTATCCGCCAGCCACTGGGCTGTTTCTGATGTTGCACCGCGCTGGGAAAGTGCATACACAGAACTCCCCTGAGGGCGTGGACTGGTAAAGGCATCGGCGTGGATTGAAACAAAGAAGTCTGCTTTTTGCTCACGGGCTAACGCCGTACGTTGACGCAAACCAAGGTAGTAATCGCCATCACGCACCAGCACGGCTTTGAAACCATCGGTATTATTTACCTGAGACGCTAAGCGACGAGAGATTTCCAAGACGACATCTTTTTCCCGCGTACCCGCGGGCCCAATGGCACCTGGGTCCTCACCGCCATGACCGGCATCAATGGCAATAATGATATCTCTGCGCGGATGAGGCCTGGCTTCCTGCACTTCAACGGGCGCTTGTTGCGCTGGAGTAGCCGGCGCTGCACTGCCAGGCACTTGCTCTTGAACAACCGGACGCTGTGATTGAATTTCCTGCTCGCGAATCATCGCTTCAATAGGATCAATGGGGTTTTCAACGGCGCTTTCACCTGGATATTCCAAGTCAACCACTAAGCGATGACCATATTGATCATTAGGTGGCAGCGAAAAGTGGCGTGGCTCAATCTCGCGATTGAGTTCAAGCACCACTCGCAAGCCGCCACCATCACGCAACCCTGAGCGCACAGAGGTAATAGCGCTGTCATGCAGCGGTAGTGTGCTAGGGTCGGTATCCATTTGCGTGTCATCTAAATCAATCACCAACCGCGCCGGATTATCCAATGAAAACACATTGGCGTTGGTCGCGCTCGACAAGTCAAACACGAGCCGCGCATGATCGGGCGCTGCCCAAAGGCGCATACTCTCAACGCTAGACGCTTGAACAGAACCGGCCACCAGGGCAAAAAAACTAACGGCTAATAGGCGATATATATTCGCTACTGTGCCCTTCATTTCCATTGAATCACACCGTTCTCCAACTGATCGGAACTTATCTTGCTCTGCAGTCGCTCAAGCACATTCTCGCCTTCAGGACTGCAAGCCATCAATGAAGCTAAACGCCCTTGCACGGCCACTTCTAAAACTAAGCGAAGGTCCGGCGGTGGCAACCACCCCTCTCCCCGACTAGGCCATTCAACAAAAATAAGCGCATCGTCGTCCAATACATCACGACCGCCGATAAACTCAAGCTCTTCAGGGTCTGAAAGCCGGTATAAATCCAAATGATAAATACGCTGGGAACCCAATTCATAAGGCTCAACCAGTGTGTAAGTGGGGCTTTTTACAGCACCTTGATAGCCATAGGCACGCAGCATGCCACGGGTCATGGTAGTTTTACCGGCGCCCAGCTCACCTTCTAAATAAACTAACCCACGTCCTTGCAAAGCTTGCCCTAGCGCTTCACCAAACGCGACTTGGGCCTCTTCATTGTCTAATTGCACCTGCATGTGGGTTGCCTTCAAGGATTAATCAATTTTCGCGCATAGGATGCCAGATCGCTGGCCAGCAGGCCACGTTCGCCTTCTTGCTCGGCCGCGCAATCTGCTGCTAACGCATGCACCATGGTGCCTAGCCAGGCGCTGAACTCCAGCTCACCACGCTGTGCAAACAGCGCGCCCAACATACCGCTGAGCACATCGCCCATGCCGCCACTGGCCATGCCGGGGTTACCGTAAGGGCAAACTACCAAACCACTGGGGCCCGCAATGAGACTTCCAGCACCCTTTAAAATCACCACGCCACCCCGCGCACGCTGCAGCGCCTGAGCAGCTGCAGGTCGATCAGCCTGAATATCGCCCACCGAACAGCCCAATAAGCGCGCGGCTTCTCCGGGATGAGGGGTTAAAATCCAGTTATCGCGGCGTACATCTGGCCACTGACGCGCCAAAAGATTCAATCCATCGGCGTCGACCACTAGTGGAGCCTCCGACTGGAGCGCACTTTGCAGCACCGCCTGCCCCCAGGCAGCCTGCCCAAGCCCAGGCCCGACCACCACAACATCCGCCTTACTGGGCAACTCAGCTGCCTCAGCACCTCCGCGAACGCCGTGCGCCATCACTTCAGGGCAGCGTACCAAACTGGCGGTGATATGCTCAGGAGCTGTCGCCAAACTGACTTTACCGGCGCCCATCCGCGCAGCGGCTTGGCAGGCTAATAGCGCCGCCCCACCAAAGCCGGGGGCGCCGCCCATTACCAGCACGTGCCCCATGTCGCCCTTATGACTGGTGCGTAAACGCGGTGAAAAGGCTTCTGCCAGCAATGAATCATCCAACCGCCAAGCCGTGGCGGGAATATCGAAATACGCCTGGGCTTTTACACCCAGCGGGCGAAAATCGATCTCACCGGTATAAGCAGGCGCATCGCCGGTATGAAGCCCCACTTTATCGCCTATGAACGTCACCGTGCAGTCGGCATCTACCGCAACCCCTAGTACAGCGCCAGTATCAGCGACCAGCCCAGAAGGAATATCAATCGACAGTACCGGCCGATGAGCGGCGTTAATCATTTCAATAGCGCGTCGCAAGCGCCCTGTCACTTCCCCCGTCAAACCGGTGCCGAGCAGCGCATCGATGATGACTTCGCCACTAAATTTTGTGCCTGCATGCCACTCTTCACAGCCCACTCCCGCCGAGGTAGCTAGCTGGGAGGCCCGTTCTGCGTCACCGCTTAACGCAGTTAAAGGCTTCAAGGTAATCCGCTGTACTTTGAGACCGGACTGCATCGCCAGCGCAGCGAGCACGTGCCCATCGCCACCGTTATTACCGCTGCCACATATCACCGTTAAACTACGCACTTGCGGCCAGCGTGAGCGGAAACTGTGCCAAGCGCTTGAAGCGGCACGCTGCATTAACGCAAAACCATCAATACCACCGGCAATGGTACGTCGATCTAGCTCGCGTACTTGGGCTGCTTTGTATAGCGGGCGTAGCATGGAAGTATTCGGGACCGTCACGATCGCTCCTTTCACATGTTTTGATGGCTGCCAATGCGTTAGCATAGCGCGCTTAACGCCTTGCTGTTGATTGCCTACCTATTTAACTGACTTGTTTGAACTACCATGCCGAATTCCACTGCCTTTGCACATTCTAGCCAAGCATTAACAGATGAAGCGCTTGCTCGCCTTGCCGACCTGATTAAAACCTGGGGTCGCGAGCTGGGCTTTCAGCAGGTGGGCATCACCGATACTGAGCTGTCTGCTCATGAGGCTCACCTCGACGCATGGCTGGAAAAAGACTACCACGGCGAAATGGGCTTTATGGCGAAACACGGCACCAAGCGCACCCGCCCAGCCGAATTGGAGCCCGGCACTCAGCGCATTATCAGCGTACGCATGGACTACCTGCCAGCAGAAGTGGAGAGCACCAAGTTACTCGGCCAGCCATCGCGCGCCTATGTCTCCCGCTACGCCCTGGGGCGTGATTATCACAAGCTAATTCGTAAACGGTTAGCCCTATTAGCAAAAAAAATTGAGCAGGAAGTCGGCAACTTCGGCTACCGCGCTTTTGTCGACTCGGCGCCAGTGATGGAGCGCGCCCTTGCGCAAAAAGCGGGGCTTGGCTGGTTTGGCAAAAACGCCATGCTGCTCAACCCCAAGGCGGGTTCACTGTTTTTTCTGGGCGAACTCTACACCGACCTACCGCTGCCCATTGATGTGCCGTTTGAACACGAGCACTGCGGGAGCTGTAGCGCGTGCAAGGTGGCCTGCCCCACTGGCGCCATCGTTGACGACAAAGTGGTCGACTCGCGCAAGTGTATTTCCTATCTCACCATTGAATTGCATGACGCGATTCCCGTTGAGTTCCGCCGCGCCATGGGCAACCGTATTTACGGTTGTGATGACTGCCAGCTGGTTTGCCCCTTCACTCGCTTTGCCCGCACGACCCAGGAAAATGACTTTGCCCCGCGCCATGATCTAGACCGAGCGTCGCTGATTAGCCTGTTTTCCTGGGGCGAAGCAGAATTTTTAGATAAAACCGCTGGCAGTCCTATTCGGCGCATTGGCTACGAACGCTGGCTGCGCAATATCGCCATTGGCCTTGGCAACGCGCCCTGGAGTGAGGCCGTAGAAGCGGCACTGTTTGCACGCAGAGCCTACCCAAGCGCGCTGGTGCGTGAACACGTAGCCTGGGCGCTTGAGGAGCAGCGCCTCAAGCGCGGAGAGCGTATCGCCACTGACGCGTCTTAAGCGCTACTCTTTTTAGCTACCCTTCTTAGCTACTTTTATTAGCTACTGTCATTAGCTACTCCTCTTCGTCGCGGCTCTGGTCAACGCGCAAAAACGTACTGCGATAGTGAGCTAGTTCAGCAATCGACTCTTTAATATCGTCCATCGCCAGATGCATATTCTGCTTGCTAAACCCCGCCAGTGCACCGGGGTTCCAGCGTTTAGCCACCTCTTTTAAAGTCGATACGTCGAGGTTACGGTAGTGGAAAAAGTTAAGCAGCGCAGGCATCTCACGCTCTAGAAATCGACGATCCTGGTGGATACTGTTTCCGCACATGGGCGACGAGCCCGCCACCGCGTAATGCTGCAAAAAGGCCAGGGTCTGCTGCTCGGCTTCCGCCGTTTCCACCTGGCTGGCTTTCACTCGGGCAACCAAGCCCGACTCGCCGTGGGTCTTCTGATTCCAGTCATCCATCTGCGCCAGCAGACTATCAGGCTGCTTCACCGCAATCGCAGGCCCCTCAGCGATGACGTTCAAATCTGCATCGGTAATCAGTGTGGCGACTTCAATAATGCGCTCTTTATTGGGATCTAATCCGGTCATTTCCAAATCAATCCAGACCAACAGATCATCCCGTGGTGCCGTTTTACTTTTCGCTGCATCCGCCGTTTCGTTATTCATTAACGTCATCCCTTTGCCGAATATGGCTATTACATCGTGCCACGGTGCCCTAAAAACAGACAGAGTAGCACCTTAAAAACAGACTGAGTCGTGCCTTCAAAAAGAATAATGCCTTAAATAGCCCTGCTAAGCAGTGCCATGCAGGACAGCTCGCCTACTAGGTAGGTACAATGGTTTCTATTGTACCTAGCATCGGGTAGACATGAGCAAACGTAAATTAAGTCGCCAGCAGCAGTGGCGAGTCGAGAAAGTCCAGGCGGAACGTGCTCAGCGCGCTGAAAAGCGCGATGTCCAAGACGCTGAAAAACTCGCCGCTGGCGAATACGGCACCGAACAGCCAGGGCGCGTTGTTGCTCACTTTGGACGTACCCTAGAGGTACGCAATAGCGATAATGAACCTGTGCGCTGCCATTTACGTGCCAATCTGGACGGTCTGGTCACCGGCGATCGGGTAATATGGCGTGCAGGTCAGGAAGGCTCCGGTGTGGTAGTGGCCCGTGAAGAGCGTGATAGCGTACTCAAGCGCCCTGACGCTCGAGGCCTACTCAAACCAGTGGCCGCCAATATTGATCAGTTGTTGATCGTATTTGCGGTTGAACCCGCACCTCACGCCAATCTTATTGACCGTTATCTGGTCGCCGCTGAAGCTACCGGGATTGCGCCGGTGTTGGTGCTCAATAAAACCGACCTACTGCCGGAAGATGGCGGCGAGTTAGGTAAACTACTGGAGCGCTACCGCGACTTAGGCTACCCCGTGGTGCGTACCACCACCGCCACGGAAACGGGGCTAGATGAGCTGCGCAGCCAACTTGAAGGTCGCACGTCTGTGTTTGTCGGCCAAAGCGGCGTGGGTAAATCATCGCTAATCGACCTACTGTTACCCGATGAGACCCTGCGTATTGGCGCGCTCTCGGAAGATTCACGCAAAGGCACTCACACCACGACCACAGCACGCCTCTATACCATGAGTCGTGAAGAAGTAGCCGATGGAGATCTCATCGACTCACCGGGTATCCGCGAGTTTGGCTTGGTCCACCTCAATGAGCAGGAAGTCACCGACGGCTTTATTGAATTTCACGACTATATTGGCCACTGCCGTTTTCGCGACTGCCGCCACCGTAATGAGCCCGGCTGCGCTTTACTCGCTGCGGTCGATGCAGGCAAGATTCATCCAGCACGCTTTGCCAGCTATCGCCGTATTCTCGATAGTTTGGATGGCTAACGTTGACAGGAGTTACCCATGAGTATTGAGCGCCAATCGTCGGAATCTAACCTGCTGCCGCTGATCGTTGAACCTGAACAGCTGCAAGAGCACCTGGATAACCCACAGCTGCTGATTATTGATGTGCCGGTTAACGGCGACAGCTATCGCCAAGGCCATGTACCGGGCGCTATTTTTCTCGATTTTCGCTATTTGATGCGCGGTGAAGGGCCAGTACCTAGCGATGTTCCCAGTGTAGAAGCGCTTTCGCGCTTGTTTAGCGCATTAGGGCTGACTCGCGATACCCATGTGGTCGCTTACGATGATGAAGGCGGCGGCTGGGCAGCTCGGCTGCTATGGACGCTAGATCTCATCGGCCACACCCGCTACTCCTACTTAAACGGCGGTATTCACGCATGGCGTGATGTAGGCCTTAAAGAGAGCACCGAGTCTTCCGCCCCTACAGCAAGCGACTACCACGCTGAGATTCTTAATCCTCAAACGCTGATCACCTGCGATGAGATCAAAGAGAAGCTCGACGATAGGCAATTCGCGGTATGGGATGCCCGCTCCAAAGATGAGTACGATGGCGTACGCGGTAACAATAAGCACATGGGCCATATCCCTGGCGCAGTTAATATGGATTGGCTGCACGCCATGGATCGCAGCCGTGCGCTGCGGATTCGCGATTACGCCGAACTAATCACCGAACTGGGTGCCTTAGGCCTAACGCCGGATATGGAAATTGCCACCCACTGCCAGAGCCACCACCGCAGCAGTTTTACCTGGCTTGTCGGTAAAGCGCTGGGCTTTAAGATACGTGGCTACGCGGGTTCCTGGGGTGAATGGGGCAACCGCGACGACACACCGATTGAGAAGTAAAGAATACTCATCTTAGTTGTTTAAAGTAACTGCGCGCTCGACTAAGGGCGCCGGAGGCAGGTCGTAGAGGGGGTCATTTGCCATGGCCGGAATATGTTCCATACCATTCCGGCATTTCCGCCATCCATGGCGGTCAGATGGCAAATGTAGCGCCCAGGGAAGGGTTCACAGCGCCCCCTCGTAGACCTGGCACCGGAATAGCCCTTAATGGCAATATGCCACCACAAGCCACTCCTGTTAAAAAGTAACCACTGTGACCCTTTCTCAAAAAGCCTTTTCGCTACTTCAGTATCCGCTGCCCCACCACGCGCTCTCGCGCCTGACAGGCAAGTTCGCCCAGTGCGATAACCCCTGGGTGAAAAACACCCTCATTAAAGCATTTATCAAACAGTTTAATGTGGATATGAGTGAAGCGCTGGAGCCCGATCCCACCGCTTACGCAACGTTTAACGACTTCTTTACCCGTGCGCTTAAAGCCGATGCGCGCCCCTTTGGCGCAGGCATACTAAGCCCCGCCGATGGCACATTATCCCAATATGGGCGCTTGCAGGCAGGGCAACTGGTGCAGGCCAAAGGCCACACCTACTCCGCCCAAACCCTACTCGGTGGCGATAGTATCCTGGCTGAAGAGTTTTTAATGGGCAGCTTTGCCACAGTCTACCTCTCCCCCAGCGATTACCACCGCGTCCATATGCCAGTAACCGGCACCCTGCGCGAAATGATCTACGTACCAGGTCGGCTGTTCTCAGTGAATCAGGCTACTGCTGCTTATGTGCCAGGTCTTTTTGCCCGCAATGAACGCTTGGTATGTATTTTTGATACAGAGCACGGGCCAATGGCAATGGTATTGGTGGGAGCCATGATTGTCGCCGCCATCGAAACCGTCTGGTCTGGTCAGGTAACACCGCTTTCGGGCCACCCCCAGCGCATGCAGTTTGGGCAACCCATTGTATTGGAAAAAGGCGCAGAGATGGGTCGCTTCAAGCTCGGCTCTACCGTGGTAATGTGCTTCGCTAAGCCGGTGGATTTTGCTGA
>JAMCZP010000035.1 GCA_023485185.1 Gammaproteobacteria bacterium | reverse complement strand
CACCGGCTCACGGTGGCGCAATTGTTAGCGAGATACTGCACGATGCCGAGCTAACCGCGTTATGGCGTGAAGAGCTCACCGAAATGCGCGACCGAATCAACACCCTGCGTCGTGACTTCGTTGAGGCGTTGAAGCCCTATGGTTTGGATCAGAAGTATGCCTGTGTAGCTGAGCAGCGCGGCATGTTCTCCTATACTGGCCTCACACCGACTCAGGTTGATCGTTTACGCGATGAGTTTGGCATTTACATGGTGCGCTCGGGTCGTGCCAACGTAGCGGGATTCTCCCACGAGAACCTTCCCTACCTTGCCAAAGCGATTGCCGCCGTTAACGACTGATAAACGCTTAAGCGCACGACTAAACGCCCAGGCCTCCCTGGGCGTTTTTGTGTTTTGAGAACTTGACCGATCAGTCAACAATTCGGCACACTCAGCTCTGCCTTGTATACAACACACCATAATCAAGAGGCCTATCATGGCGGCTGCCAGCACCCACTACCCCTGGTACAAAAAAGAAGATACCGACGCGTTCTTCGCACTGTTTCAAAACAACATTGCCAACTTTGTGATTATCGCGATTACCATGCTGGGCATGGGTTTTCCCTCATCCATTGTGTACGGGCAGGTTTTGCCAGGTGCAGCGGTGGCAGTGATGGTGGGCAATTTCTATTATGCATGGAGTGCTGCAAGACTTGCGAGGAAAGAGAATCGTGCTGACGTAACAGCACTCTCTTACGGCATTTCAACACCGGTGATGTTCGTATTTTTATTCGGGGTCCTGCTACCCGCAAAACAACTTACCGGTGATGCCGAACTTGCCTGGAAGGTGGCCGTCGCTGCCTGCTTTATTAGCGGGGCGATTGAAGCGCTGATTAGCGTTATTGGACGCTGGGTGCAGCATCACCTACCCCGCGCCGCCATGCTTGGCGCAGTTGCCGGTGTGGCGCTTACGTTCATTGCCGGTGAAATGCTATTTAAAACGCTGGAAATGCCGATTATTGGCCTATTAGTCTTAGCGATTATTATTGTGGGCTTGGTAGCCAGAGTCAGCATGCCATTTAAACTACCCACCTCGCTATTCGCCATTATTGTGGGTACCGCCATGGCCTATTTAATTGGCGACGCCGGTACCGAGCGCTTTAGCGATGCGTTTACCCACTTGGGCTTTTATCCGCTACTGCCTAATCTCGCTTGGTTTGAAGGTTTAGGGCTATTGCTGACCAGCATGCTTGCAGTACTGACGGTAGTGCTGCCCATCACACTCTATAACGCCATTGAAACGATGAACAATGTCGAGGCAATGGAAGCCGCTGGCGACAAATACGATGTGCGAGAGTGTCAAGCGGTAGACGGCGCAGGCACCATGATCGGCGCGCTATTTGGCGGTGTTTTCCCTACTACTGTTTATATAGCCACCGTGGGCGCGAAATGGATGGGCGCGGGGCGAGGATATAGCCTGCTTAACGGCGCCGTGTATGCAATCGCTACCATGTTCGGCTTAATTGCCGCCCTGGCAGCGATTATTCCCGTATCCGTCGTGGCGCCCATTTTAGTCTTTGTGGGCATGTCGATGATTGCTACCGCGTTCCAAGCCAACGATACCCGCTACTACCCCGCTGTCGCGTTGGCCATGCTGCCCTACTTCGCCAACTACGTGATGACGCGCTTTAATCGTGGCGCTGGTGACGTCGTCACTGATATCTCCAGCGCCATTGTCGTGATGGGCCAAGGCGCAATGTTTATGGCGATTCTGCTCGGCGCTATGACAGTCTCGGTAATTGATCACCAATTCAGACGCGCTGCCGTTTTCGCCGCGATTGCCGCTGGCTTCTCGTTTGTCGGCCTGATGCACGCTCCAGAGCTTTCATTCAACGCTGCCCCGGAGTTCGTCATGGGTTATCTAGGCATGGCGCTGCTGTTTATGTATTTCTCTTTCCAGGAAGCGGCACGTAAACGTTAATTGACGAATCCCGCCTGCCGATGCGGGCGGGATAAAATACGCTTCATCACTTGCCAAGCCATCAAGCCTGCCAATAGGTTACCTACTGCCGCACCGGCAGCCAGCCCCCACCAACCGAAGAACTGCGAGCCCAGCCATAGGCAGGGTAAGTAGCAAATAAACAGCCGTGCGCTTGATAACAGCATAGCGCGGAGTGGCCAGCCCAAAGCATTGCCCGCGGAAACCACCAACATACACACCCCAAGCGCTGCGTAGCTTGGCAGTAGAAAACGAATCAGTAAGGTTAGCTCACTTTGCACATCGGGGTTACCGGCTAACGCCATGGCGAGCCACGGTGCCCCCAGCGCCAACAGCGCGCCAAGGCTTAATTGCCACACTAACGCCACTTTAATCGCCAAACGCATAAGCTGCTGTATCTGGCCCCAGTCACCGGCACCATAACAACGCCCCAGCCACGGCGGCAGCGACATCGTCATGGCTAAAATAACCATTAACGAGAGCGTTTCTAAACGGCTTGCCAAGCCCCAGGCCGCCACTTGAGTGTCACCAAGCCCTGCTACTACAGAGATAGCCAGCATAGCCGCCAAAGGAGGCATAAGCTGGCTCACCATCGCTGGTGCCGCGATCCCCGTAAAGGGCCGCCAGGAACGCTGCGCCTCTTGCCAAAGGTCATGCTGGGTTGCCCACTGGCGGCGTAATAATTTGCGGCTAGTCACCAGCAAACCAACCGAGAAAGCGATAGCGGTTGCCCATGCAGCCCCTGGTAAGCCCCACCCTTCCCAAGGCCCTACACCAAAAATCAGCAATGGATCTAAGACTAGGTTAATCAGGCTGCTGAGCACCATCATCTTGCCCGGTAAGCGGGTATCGCCATGGGCGCGGAATACGCTATACATAAAATAGAGCAGCGCCCCAAGCCAAGCGGAGAATAGCTGGGGTCCCCAGTAAACACGAATATAGGCAAGCGTCGTTTCATCGGCTCCCAACAGCCGAAAAATAGGCACATGAAATAGCCATAAAGCGACCGCTAATAGCCCGATCACCCCACCGCCAGCCATCAGCACTAAGCTATTCAATCGCTTGGCCCGCGCCTCTTCCCCTGCGCCTAATGCGCGAGAAATTAGCGCGGCAATGGCTATACCCATCCCGACCTGAATACCGATGATTAAAAACGATAGCGGGAAAGTAAATGACTGCGCCGCCAACGGCGCGGTACCCAAACGAGCAATAAATGCGCTATCAACAAGTTGAAAACCCAATAGTGCCAATACACCGATGGCCATTGGCCAGGTTTGGCGCCATAGGGTTATCGCCAACTCGCGCTGCTGCATAACAATTGCCAACTAAGCTCTCCTTTTTATCCGGCCATAACGCAAAAACGCCACCACCCCTAATGGGATGATGGCGCTTGATCAAACATACCGCTTACTGACGAATACCTTCAAACGTCACATACAGCTCAAGCTCATGCATGGCTTCCGGGAAGTCACTCATATCAATGCCGTAATCGCTCAGCGTCAAGGAAGTGCTACCTTCAAAGCCAGCGCGGTAGTTGCCCCAGGGGTCATCGCCTTCACCCATCAACTTAACCGGCATTTCAATTTCTTGGGTTTCGCCGTGCAGAGTCAAGTCGCCCGTGATCACGCCTTCGTCATCGCCAGTGGACTCAAAACCCGTCGAGGTAAACGTGGCCGTTGGGTACTCGCTGGCATTTAGGAAGTCGTCGCTCAAAATATGACGATCACGTTCAGCATGATTACTGTTCAGGCTG
>JAMCZP010000158.1 GCA_023485185.1 Gammaproteobacteria bacterium | reverse complement strand
AGACGGGTGAAATCGGCGTTAACCGTTGACGCTTGCCCTTCCCGGCCAATCGATCACTCAACGCCTTCTCAAGGTTGCCTTTCACCACATTAGAAAAGCGCAGCGCATCACGGTTGAAAACCATCAAGCTAAGCTGACCGCCCGGTGCCAATAAGTGGCTCAATTTAGCCAGTGCCGCTTGCGGGTCACCTAACCATTCCAATACCGCATGGCAGGTAATTAGCGGCCAGGAGCCAGGAGCTTGTTGGCCAAGCTTTTGTAGCGGTGCTTGTAGGTAGGTAATCAATTCATGAGGTAACGCTGGGTCATCCTGGTGCCACTGCTTCGCATGGTTAAGCATATCTTCTGAGGGCTCAGTCATAATCACCGCATGCCCTCGCTTGGCCAACCACGCCGACTGCTGGCCTAAGCCACCGCCTATATCGAGTACTGGCTGCTCGTTTAACTGCAGCATTTGGGGCAGCAGATAGTCGAGCATAGCTAAGCGCAGCTCGCCCCTAGGTGCTTGATAGAGCGAACGGGAAAATTTATCGACCAGACCATCAAAGTAACGGTCGCCAGCCTGAGTTAATTCATAGTTGGTCATTGCGCTTTTTTTCAATTTACAGCTTTTTTGATCATCGTTGAGAGACATGCATCAGACCAAGCGTCGAATCGGAGGCGCGTAGTCTACCCTGGTTAAGCACGAAACGCCTGCTGAGGGAGGTGGCACTGCCAGTCCTCATGCTGCTCTAACGCCGCCGCCAACTGAAGCAGTTGCTTATCCTCGCCTAAGCGGCCGACGATCTGCACGCCCACAGGCAACCCATTGGCCGCAATGTGCATAGGCACCGACATTGCTGGCTGCCCGGTGAGATTGGCTAGCTGGGTGAACGGCGTTCGGCGTAGCGCGTCTACCGCCAAGCGCTTAAGCATTCCCGCCCTTAATGCCAAAGAGGGTATTCCTGGAATTGCCAGCAGCCCCATTATCCGTTCTCGCGATTCGGAGGGGTAAAGTTCGCCAATTTGCGGTGCACAATCCGCCGCTACAGGCATGATCAATACATCATAGCGCTGATGAAAGCGGCCCATCTGTTCCGCCGCTACATGCCAGTGCCGCTTGGCTAACTCGTAATCCAGCGCCGAAAGTTTAGCGCCCAATCGACCAATGGCACGGGTTGAAGGCTCAATATCGAGCTTGTGGACAGGCACACCTGTTTGCTGGCTGATCCAGGTCAGATCGGCAGCTAAGTGGCCCAAGTAAAGAGTGAGGTAACTGTCGGCCAGCACCTCACCATTAACGGGCGGATCACACCATTCCACCTCATGGCCCATCGCTGCTAATGCTGTCGCCGTTTTCTCAACCGCCAGTTTAACCTCACGATTTATCGTCGTTCCTAGGCCTCGGCATAGTGACTCGCCCAACGAGACGGCGATGCGCAGTGTCTTAAGCGGCGTCGATAAAGCTGTCATATAGCCTGTTTCACGCGGCACGGGATAGGGCCCGGACGCCGCCATACCGTTGATCTGCTCAAGCAAGGCTGCACTGTCGCGCACGCTGCGCGTCAATGCATGCTCAATCACCGCCCCCTGCCACACCTCACCATGAGCAGGTGCCAGGGGCACACGCCCACGAGAGGGTTTAAAACCAAACAGACCACAATAGCTGGCAGGGATACGAATAGAACCACCGCCATCACCGGCCAGTGCCATGGGCACCATACCGCTGGCCACGGCTGTAGCGGCCCCACCACTGGAGCCACCAGGAGAGAAGCCTAACCGCCACGGATTTTGTGGGTGTGGGAAAGCCTTCGGCTCAGTAACCCCCATCAAACCAAGCTCAGGAGTGGCTGTTTGCCCCAGGATGACCAAACCGGCTGCACGTGTGCGCTGAATCAACAAAGCATCTTCCTGTGGGCACCAGTGGGCTAGCGATGCGCTACCAAAGGTCAAAGGCTCCCCCGCCATGCCCATTAAAAGATCTTTGCTCAGGGTGGGCACACCGGCAAAAATAGTATTCGTTGCTAGCCGCTGACTCTCTTGTCGGGCACGCTCAAAACGGGTTCTTACTACAGCCTTTAATTGAGGATTATATTTCTCAATAGCCGCTATTGCCGCTTCAAGCACCTCTTCTCGACTTACTTCACGCCGCTTGATCAACTCAGCAAGGCCGGTGGCGTCGACCCTTTGATACTCATCGAGATGCATATACGTCCCTCTGTTTTTTCTAGCCTAGCAGAGAGTTTATGTATCACCTGGGTTATCACATCACTCCGCAATGCCCATAGCCAAGTATCTACTGCAGCGAAAGAGGCATAGTTAAGCTTCGTTCAAAATCATTGCTATTGAATGTTCCACTGTCCAAAATTGAATAAATATCATTATGTAAAGCAGGCCCTTTCTTTCCCATGCGTCGTTCCACCATCCTTGAAGTCGCACACTTGGCGGGCGCTTCTAAAACCAGCGTTTCGCGCTATTTCGGCGATGAGCGTGCACGGCTTTCACCTGCCCTTCAAACCCGCATCGCCAAAGCTGCTCACACGCTTGGTTATCAACCCAACCAAATGGCGCGTGGCTTAAAAGGTGGGCGCTCCAAGCTGGTAGGCATGCTGGTAGCGGATATCCGCAATCCGTTTTCAGTCGCCATTACTCACGGGGTGGAGCAGGCCTGCCGCCAGCATGGCTACTCCTTATTGGTGGGCAACACTGACAACAATCCTGAACAGGAACGCCAGCATTTAGCGCTTCTTGGAGCCTATCAGGTGGAAGGTTTGGTAATTAATGCAGCAGGAAGCCCAGAGCGCCAGCTTCACACTTTTATTCACCAGGGGACGCCGATTGTATTGCTAGACCGTGAGATCGACCATGTGAATGCTGCTGTGGTCGGCCTGGATAACCACCAAGCGATTGATATGGCGCTTGATCACTTAGCTGCACAAGGCTACCAAGCGATTCTATATGTCAGTGAAACACCAGAACAATCAAGCACGCGCCAACTGCGCTTAGCGCGCTTTAACAAGGGTGCCGCACAACGGGGGCTAAGCCATTCAACGTTACTGCTTACCCCGTCAAACGATGCTGCAACGCTGAAAGGGTTGGATCACTTTGTCGCCAGCCGCCAACATCTCCACTGCGCCGTACTATGTGGCAACGGCACTGCTACGCTCGCGGTAACGCGTCTTTTTCAGCAGCTTGGCTTGCCGCTTGGCAAGATTGGTCTTTTGGGGATTGATGAGCTGGACTGGTGTAGTTTAGTGCTACCCGGCATTACGACGCTTGCCCAACCCACGGATGCCATTGGCCAAACGGCCATTCACTGCCTGATGCATCAAATTGCGCCGCACACCACACCTATGCCGACACAATTGAGTTTTGCACCTACCTTGATTAAACGAGGCTCAACTCAGCAATAAAATTTTATAGCGCTATCCAAAAACCACCACCACAAATGGTATCGTTCCCATTATTAGAAAATAAACACCTCAAGGACATTATTTGCCATGCTTCCTAGCTTCTCGACCCCTCCTGAAATCCTCACTTTTGGCGAAGCCATGACCATGTTCGTGGCAGACTCCCCTGGCAGGCTCTCCGACATTGAGCATTTTCAGCGCCGTATTGCAGGCGCGGATACCAATGTGGCCATCGGCTTGGCACGCTTAGGGTTTCATGTGGGTTGGTTAAGCCGCGTTGGCCGCGACAGTTTTGGTGACTTTATCCGCCATACCTTGGAAAGCGAGGGACTAGATTGCCGCCACCTTCATACTGACA
>JAMCZP010000306.1 GCA_023485185.1 Gammaproteobacteria bacterium | reverse complement strand
GCGGTGTTGATCTGGCCAATCCCGCTGCTCTGCTCTTTAGCGCCTGCGGTGATTTCACCGATGACATCGGTAACTTTCGCCACACTGGAGACGATTTCACGCATGGTGTCGCCTGCACTACGCACCATCCATCACGCAGTTACCACTTGAGCGCATTACTCGGGCGATTGTGCCTTATATGCTGGGGTTGATTGGTGTGTTGTTGTTAGTGGTCTACGTGCCGATTATGCTGGGCTGGTCAGGCAATTAACGACGCTCTTCTGCAACAACGTTAACGCAACGGGGCTTGCCATTGGCAAGCCCCGTTTTTATACCTACTAGTTAATACCCGCTAGTTAATACCTGCTAAACCTGCAAGCAGCGTTAGAACGCCTCCCAATCTTCTTCTGCATGACGGATGGTTGTCGGTTTAGACGAAGGCTGGGATGAAAGCGCTGGCCGCTTTAAGGCATTAGCACCCCCGCGAGCGAAGGAGGCCGGAGAAGCAAGCGCCTGATGCCCTTGGGTGGGTTCATCGTCACCCAGCACAAAGGAGTTGATGAGCTGGTTCAGGTGCTCCGCATGGCGGCGCATGTTGGCGGCGGCGGTGGTGGACTCCTGCACCATGGCGGCATTCTGCTGGGTCATGGTGTCCATCTCCGCCACGGCGGTGTTGATCTGGCCAATCCCGCTGCTCTGCTCTTTAGCGCCTGCGGTGATTTCACCGATGACATCGGTAACTTTCGCCACACTGGAGACGATTTCACGCATGGTGTCGCCTGCACTACGCACCAGTTTCGCGCCTGAGTTGGTGTGCTGTACCGAGGCATCAATCAGCGTCCGAATCTCTTTGGAGGCGTCGCTTGAGCGACTGGCCAGCGTGCGCACCTCCTGAGCCACCACCGCAAAGCCGCGGCCGTGCTCACCCGCCCGCGCGGCCTCCACCGAGGCGTTTAGTGCCAGAATATTAGTCTGGAAAGCAATCGCATCAATCATGGTGATGATGTCGCTGATACGCGATGCGGAGTCGTTGATATCTTGCATCGTGGTCTCAACCTGCCCCATGGCAGTTTCACCTTCGCGGGCAACATCAGCAGTAGAAAGGACCAGCGTATTGGCCTGCTGGGCATTATCGGCACTGTGATTAACGGTCGAGGTAATCTCTTCCATAGAAGCTGAGGTTTGCTGCAGGTTAGCCGCCGCTTGCTCGGTGCGGGTGGCAAGTTCATCAGAACTTTGTGAGATCTCCCCCGCGGCCTGGTGCACGCTGAGCGTGCTGCGGCGAACGTCGCGCAGGGTTATCTGCATCCGCTCTACAAAGGCATTGAACTGAACGGCAAGATTACCAATTTCGTCGCCACTTTCGACTTCCAAACGACGGGTTAAATCACCGCGTCCCTGGGCAATATCGTGCATTGCAGCGGTAGTGCGCTTGATCGGCCCGACTGTGCGACGCACCAAGCTATACGTTATCAGTGCAATCACAACAAATAGACCCAGCCCCAACAGGGAGGCAAATATAATGCCTTGGCGCAAATCGGCGGCAGCCGCAGCTTCAAGTTCGGCAACGGCGTCTTCAACATCGGTGACGTAAACACCTGCACCAATTAGCCAGCCCCATTTTTCAAGCTGGTCAACGAAGGAGTGCTTGGGTTCAATTCTGTCAGTACCCGGGTACTCCCATAAATAGCTATAGGCCCCTCCCCCACTCTGCGCGACTTTAATTAGCTCACGAATTAAATAGGTGCCATCGGGGGTTTGCGCATCAATCATGTTGGTACCTTCACGCTCTGGCGCAGGTGCCGTTACGATATTGTTACCGTCATAGTCGTAGATAAAAACGTAGTTGTTGTCTTCAAAGCGCATGGAGCGCACCAACTCAGCTACTCGCTGCTTGGCGGCCTCATCATTAGCACCGGCTTGTTCATAAATAGGCGCGATGGCGGTGGTCGCCATTTGGACGATATCGCGCACCGCATTGCGGCGCTCTTCAATCAACATTTCACGCTGTTCTGCCAGTACGTCGCGGGTGTCTTGGGCGTTGCTGTAGGCTATAAAGCCGACAAGCGCCACCGTCACTAACAGTAGGGGGAGCAGTACAAGCATCAGCACCTTGGTTTGTAAACCAAGAGCTCGTTTGGGAGCAGAAGGAGTGGCCATTTGTGAGCAAGTTCCAGAGTCAGTCTTGAATGAAGAGTTTTTAATAGTTATAAGATCTTTATTGACATCAACTTAACAAGTTTTAACTAATTTTAATATTTCTTTTGCTTATTATTCGACTAATTATTAATTAATAGTTAGCTTCATAACCTAAGTTAAGGTTATTAATAGGCTAGACGTCCATTGTTGGGGTGTGGTGGCCAGGGATGGCCCGTTTTAAGCAAGTCGCTTAGCCACAATCTTCGGTTGCCCTGACCTTCCTACCGCCTGGTCAGGGCGACCTTTTTGTTTCTAAGGCGGTTGTTTAGTTCCTGCCTCTTATTACCCTCGCCTGAAGCCAGATCAGGCAATTCGTGACTTCCTTGATATTTGCCCTTGTAACTGGCTTTTGTTACTTACTAGCGCCATCAGCGTATCATGGCGAAAGGGCCTTATGTCCAAGGAGAATAGCAAGCATGGTTCGAAACCACCCCTTTGTTAGCGCTGTCTTGCTCCTGCTCCCTAGGTTGGCTCACTTTGCTTGGCGCGTATTTCGCAATTTTCTGAAAAATCACGGTGTCCTGCTGGCAGGCGGGGTGGGCTACAACATTCTTCTGTCTATCGTACCGCTTTTTGCCGTGCTCGTTGTGCTGTTAACCCAAGTGGTGGATCAGCAGCATCTACTCAATGTGCTGGCCGTACAGGCACGCCACATGGCGCCTGCCCACGCCGAAGTGTTGCTGGAGGCGGTTCGCAGCCTGCTGGATTCTCGGGATGTGATCGGCATTCTGAGCTTTCCCATTCTGCTCCTGTTCAGCTCATTCGCCTTCCGTATGCTCGAAGACGCCCTGGCGATCATTTTCCATGCGCCGGATAGCCCGCATATCAAGCGCAGCGCCTGGGTGTCGGTGCTGCTGCCTTACGCCTTTATGCTGGTACTGGGGGCAGGCCTGATGGCACTTACGCTGGTGGTCACGCTGGCCAGTTCTCTGAATGCGCTGATATTGGCAATTTTCGAGCGCGAGCTGCCGCTGGCGGGCTTTTCCGGGCCGGTACTGAACTTGGCCAGCTTTGTTGGGGTTTTTCTGCTGTTCAGCGCCATCTACAAAGTGCTGCCCGTTGTGCGCATTGCCTTGCGCCGGGCGCTGGTAGGCGGGTTTGTAGCAGCACTGTTATGGGAAGGGGTTCGGCTGCTACTGGTCTACTACTTCGCCAACTTCTCCTTCGTTAACGCCGTTTATGGCTCTTTGGCAGCGTTGGTCGTCTTGCTGATCAGCCTGGAAGTGGGCGCCATTATTTTATTGCTAGGCGCCCAGGTGATTGCTGAGCTGGAACGCAACTCGCGGCTTGGCTTGTCATGGTATATCGACCCCAGCCGTCAGCCGATTACACGAGTTGATTGAAGTGCCAGGGTGTGGCTAAGCTGTCCATTAAGTTATTGCTTAAGTTATCTCTTAAGCCTGCCCTTAAGTTAGCCCCAAAATGGCTATCAAAAAACAATCATAAAAGAGGTGAGAACGATGACGTTATTCGATCTAACCGGCCGCACGGCGCTAATTACCGGCTCATCCGGCGGGCTTGGGCTCGCGATGGCGCGCGGGCTGGCTCAGTCAGGCGCCCAAATCATTATTCA
>JAMCZP010000148.1 GCA_023485185.1 Gammaproteobacteria bacterium | reverse complement strand
GCTTGCAGCGGATAACTGGAAAGATGAAGCGCGCCTTTATGGCGAAGCGCTGAACCGCCAAGAGGCGATTGCAGAGGCCATTGCAGCCGTGGAACAGCGTGCCGCAGAAATGGCAGAGGCCGTGGAGACAGCTGGCGTTGGCGGCACTACTTTCCTGGTTCGTTGGATGCCCGGTGGCCCAATGGTCATGTCACAAAACCTATTTTCATCAGGTCTATTAGCCCAAGCTGGTTTAGATGTTCAGGATGGCGGATTGGTCGGCGAGCGAGGCGTGCATAGCGATGTGCTTAGCCTGGAGAATCTTTCTCAAGTGGATGGCGATTGGCTGTTCCTGGCAACGCTAAACGAAGATGGCCAAGCAGCGCTGGAGGCGGCCAAGCAAAGTAACGCTTTCACGCGCCTGAACGTCGTGCAGCAAGAGCGCGTTGTGCCGGTGGATGGACAGCTATGGACAAGCGCCAACGGCCCGCTAGCTGCGCAAGCTATTCTTGATGATATAGAGGCAGCGCTGTTGCCGTGACGGTTCCGTATTCTGTAACGACTAACATCAGGCGTGTTCATCCACGCACGTTACTATTGCTACTGTTCACCGCCTTAATGGCGGTGAGCTTCGTTAGCTTATTAATAGGGGCGGGCAGCGTTGGCCCTGGCAGGGTGCTGTCATTACTTTTCGGTGCCCAGGACAGCGAAGCGCAGTTTATCGTTTGGGAACTGCGCGGCCCGCGTACTTTAATCGGCATTGTGGTGGGGATGGCGCTAGGGGTGGCGGGTGCGCTATTGCAAGCCGTGGCGCGCAACCCATTGGCCGAACCGGGCCTGTTAGGTGTTAGTGCGGGCGCTGCGTTTGCCGTAGCGCTGGCGTTAGTGCTTGGCGCTAGCGCGGCCACCCTGCGTATTTCAGTTGCACAGTTAGGTGCATTGGTGGGCTGCGTGTGCGTATTGAGCGTGGCGCGCTTTCGCGGTGTAGGCAATGACCCTATTCGGCTTGTGCTCGCTGGGGCTGCGTTTTCTGGTCTGCTCGCTTCATTAACTTCGCTGATACTGCTTTACGACCAGCGCGCTGCCGATGAAATACGTTTCTGGGTGATTGGCAGTTTGGCGGGGCGTCGCTTAGACGACCTGCTTGCCGTGCTGCCCAGTATGCTGGTCGCAGCATTCATTGTTGTGCTGATTGCTCGCCCCTTAGCCGCGCTGGCCTTAGGCGAGCGGGTTGCTTCAGGGCTTGGCCATCACCCCAACCTTATTCGTTGGCTGGTGGTGGCCTGCGTGGCGCTATTAGTCGGGGCTGCCACCGCTATCGCGGGACCGATTGCCTTTGTCGGGCTGGTGGTGCCGTTTGTTGCCCGAGCCTTTGCCGGGCCTGATATTCGCCGCACGCTGCTGTTTTGCCTACCCATTGGGCCGCTGATCGTACTCGCCGCCGATATCATCTCGCGGGTGGTGGTCGCTCCTTCAGAGTTACCGCTGGGCGTACTCACTGCGCTATGCGGTGCACCTGTATTAATAGCGGTCGTGCGCGCGCGCCGCCTACCGATGTTATGAGTTGGTTCATGAAAACCACATCGATTAAACCCTCAGCTATGCCTTTCTCTCCTACGACCCGAGCGGTTTCGGGTGAAAACAACACCGTCTCGCCGCCTCCAGGGTACTGGCGGTTAGCCTGGCAAAATCAGCAAGGCGCGAGCAGCGTACTGTTTGAACAGCGTGCGGTGGTGGTCAACCTGGGGCTATTTAGCGCGCTACTGCTGGCCAGCGTTATTTATCTCAGTTTGGGCAGTGTTAAAGTCGCCCCCGCAGCGGTGCTCCAAGCGCTGTTTGGCAATGCGGACATGATGGCGAGTTTTGTGGTGCAAGAACTACGCTTGCCACGTTTGGCCGCCGCCTGCTTCACTGGGGCCGCTTTTGCATTGGCGGGTATTTTAATGCAAACGTTAGCCCGCAATCGCTTGGCAACACCCGGTATTATTGGCATTGATAATGGCGCGACGGCGTTTGCCGTGGCATCCATCGTAGGCATGGGTATTTCTATTGCGCCGCCTGCCATGGCATTGGCAGGGGCGACCACGGCAGCAGTGCTTACCTTTGGTTTAGCAGCGGGCAGCGGCACCCAAGGCTACCGTTTTATCGTCGCAGGAATTGGTGTGGGCGCGGTATTTGGCGCGGTGACTCAACTGCTCCTTGCCCGGGTAGCGATTGATACTGCCAACGCCGCTTACCCGTGGACTGTGGGTTCGTTAAATGCCCGGCCCAGTGGCGCGCTACAGCTACTGATGCTTGGGTTAGCGTTAGGCCTGGCCACCGCCCTGGCGCTGGCCCGCTCATTAACGCTGTTACGTTTTAAAGATGCCACCGCGAGCGGTTTAGGGGTTAACGTCAAACGACGCCGACTGGAAGTACTGCTGCTTTCGGTTGCGCTGACGGGGTTGGCGGTCGCTGTTGCTGGGCCGGTCGGCATGGTGGGGCTAATTGGCCCGGAAATTGCCCGGTCGCTGTCGAGTTCACGGGGCGTGCCTATCATGGCGGCAACGCTTGCTGGGGCATTGGTGATGGTGCTCGCGGATTTGGCCGGGCGTACGCTGCTCGCTCCCATCGAGATTCCGGTGGGTATTGTTACGGCAGTGGTGGGTGGCCCCTGGCTACTTTGGATATTAATGCGCCCGCAACGGAGCTTCACATGAGCCAGTCCCCAACGTCGCCAATGAGCGCTGAAACTAACGCTCAACTACCGACACTTGCTACGCAATCGTTAGGCATGAGTTATGGCACCCGGCAGGTGATTGATGGCTTGGATATCAGCCTGCCCAGCGGGCAAGTCACCGCTATTGTCGGCCCCAACGGCTGCGGGAAATCAACGCTGTTGGCTGGACTTGCGCGGTTACATAAACCTGACAGTGGGGCGGTACTGCTGAACGGCGACGATATTCAGCGCCTTCCCACACGCCAGTTGGCGACCCAGCTGGCGCTATTGCCCCAAGAAGCCGTCGCGCCGGAAGGCTTAACCGTTACCGAGCTGATCCGCTTTGGCCGCCAGCCCCACCAAGGTTGGCTGCGCCAGTGGTCAGCGGAGGACCAGCGCGTGGTACAGCACGCACTGGCCGCAGCAGGGTTAGAGCAACTCGCCGATCGGCCAATTGACGCCCTTTCTGGTGGCCAGCGACAGCGCGCTTGGATCGCCATGACCATTGCCCAACAAACCCCGCTACTACTGCTGGATGAGCCCACCTCAGCGCTGGATTTAGGCCATCAGATTGAAGTGTTCGAACTGGTTAAGCACCTTGCTCATCACGGTCGCACCGTGGTGATGGTATTGCATGATCTTGCCAGCGCCTGCCGCTACGCTGACCATCTTATCGCTATGCGCGAAGGTCAGATTGTCGCGGAAGGTCCGCCTGCCACGGTGGTCACTCCCGATTTAGTACGCACACTTTATCAAGTTGAGTGCACGCTATTAACTGACCCCGATACCGGCAGTCCATTGCTTGCCAATGTGCGGCGTTCGCCCATGCCCGTTTGATAGGCAAGACTTAGCCTATTGCCGAACGATAGATGTTCTGTTGATGATGAACTGCTGCTAGTGAAGGCAGGGCGATTTCATTACTCTGTCCTTCTAATCTAATGCTAATTCAGCCTATAACAACCCCAGTAAGGAATGCTTGTGTCCTCTCCTGCACACAGTTTTCAAGCCTTGGTGCGGCTACTGCGCTACGCCAAAGGCTATCGGCGGCGCATTATTGCCGCGACTACCTGTTCGGTTATCAAC
>JAMCZP010000145.1 GCA_023485185.1 Gammaproteobacteria bacterium | reverse complement strand
CCACACCAGTAACCGAAAACACCGCTCGCACATCGCCTTTTGATACGCTTTTGGTGGCGAACCGTGGTGAAATCGCCTGCCGTGTCATGCGCACTGCGCGCCGCATGGGCCTGAAAACCGTCGCCGTTTACTCCGATGCTGATGCCACGGCCCGCCACGTGCGTGAAGCCGATGAAGCCGTGCGCTTAGGTCCTGCTGCTGCGCGTGAAAGCTACCTTAATATTGATGCCGTGATTGACGCCGCCAAGCGTACCGGCACCGGCGCGATTCACCCCGGCTATGGTTTTCTGTCTGAAAATGGCAGCTTCGTTAAGGCCCTTGAAGAAGCAGGTATCACCTTTGTCGGCCCGCCCGCCTCGGCCATTGCTGCCATGGGTGATAAATCCGCCGCTAAAGCGCGCATGGCCAATGCTGGCGTACCGCTGGTGCCGGGTTACCACGGTGATGATCAAGACGACGCGCTGCTCCGCGATGAAGCCGACAAGATCGGCTACCCGGTGATGCTCAAAGCCAGCGCCGGTGGCGGTGGCAAAGGTATGCGCGTGGTCGAATCAAGTGATGGTTTTCAAGCCGCGTTAGATGGCTGCCGCCGCGAGTCAAAAGCCGCATTTGGCGACGACCGCATGCTGATCGAAAAGTACCTAGTGCAGCCACGCCATGTGGAAGTGCAGGTGTTCTGCGACCGCCACGGCAACGGCGTTTACCTGTTTGAGCGCGACTGCAGCGTTCAGCGCCGCCATCAAAAAGTCATTGAAGAAGCCCCCGCCCCCGGCATGACGGCGGAACTACGCAGTGCAATGGGCGATGCCGCCGTGCGCGCTGCCCAAGAGATTGGCTATGTAGGCGCGGGTACTGTCGAGTTCCTTTTAGACGGTTCACCAGGGCAGGATGGCTCGTTCTACTTTATGGAGATGAACACCCGTCTTCAGGTCGAGCATCCGGTGACCGAGATGATCACCGGCCAGGACTTGGTCGAGTGGCAGCTACGCGTTGCCATGGGCGAACCACTTCCTTGCAGCCAAGAAGAGCTGACGATTACCGGGCACAGCTTTGAAGCGCGCATTTACGCCGAAGACCCTGATCAGGATTTCCTACCCGCCACCGGCCTGCTCACCCGCTTCGCACTCGATTTAGAGGGCGCGGGCCTAAGCAGCGATCAGGTGCGTCTAGATAGTGGTGTTGAGAGCGGCGATGCGGTGTCGATGCACTACGACCCTATGCTCGCCAAACTGATTGTTCATGGTGCTGACCGCGATGCGGCGTTGGCCACGCTTAACCGTGCCTTGGCGGCACTGGATGTACAGGGAGTGGTGACCAACCGCGCCTTTTTGATGCGCTTAGCAACCCACCCTGGCTTTAAGAATGTGGAGCTGGACACCCGCTTTATTGAGCGTAATGAAGCGACACTGTTTGCCCCCCGCACTTACAGCATGGAGGCTTACGCCAGTGCTGCGCTAATCGGCCTTCATCAGCTTGCCCAGGAATGCGAAAGCGATTCGCCCTGGGATCGCCATGACGGCTTCCGCCTGAATGCTCCCCATACCATTCGCATTGCGCTCTGCGATCCAGCCAACGTTCAGGCCGCCGATAGCGATGAGGCAGTCGTGATTGTCGAAGGTAAGCGTAACGCTGGCGAGTCACTGTGGAACCTGACCATTGGCGATGACACCCTCACTGCGAGCCTGCAACCACTAACTGGCGATGCGGTGGCGGTCACCTTGAATGGCCACCGCCGCCGCCTGCAGGCGCGCCGGGATGGACATGTGGTCGTCATGGCTGACCCAAGCGGTGAAACACGGCTATTCTGGCGGCGCATTGATGCCATTGACCATGGCCATCACGAAGCGGAATCTACCCTAACGGCACCGATGAACGGCACCGTAGTGGCACTGCTGGTCGAGCCCGGCGTGGCGGTAGAGAAAGGCATGCCGCTGATGGTGATGGAAGCGATGAAAATGGAGCACACCATGACCGCCCCCGCCGACGGCAGCGTGGAAACCTTCCACTTCCAGGCAGGCGATACGGTAAGCCAGGGCGCAGTGTTACTCGACTTTGCGGCCAACGAATAGGAGCTAGCTTTTTTATGTCATTGCCTACGTCCGTTAAGCTGTTTGAAATGGCCCCCCGGGACGGCCTGCAAAACGAGCCTGGGGCCATCGTGCCTACCGCGACTAAAATTGCCTTGATTGAGCGGCTTGCCAACGCGGGTATCACCCATATTGAAGCGGCCAGTTTCGTGTCGCCCAAGTGGGTACCGCAAATGGGCGATGCACTAGAGGTCATGTCAGGCATTAAGCGACAACCTGGCGTGGTTTATTCCGCGCTGACCCCTAATCTGAAAGGGCTGGAAAATGCCCTTACGGTTGGCGTGGAAGAGGTGGCGGTATTTGGCGCCGCGTCAGAAGCATTCTCGCAGAAGAACATTAACTGCTCGATTGCTGAATCACTGACCCGCTTTGAGCCAGTGCTTGATCGTGCCCGGGATGCTGGCGTGCGGGTACGTGGCTACGTCTCTTGTGTATTGGGTTGCCCCTACGAAGGCGAGATTGCTCCCAGCAAGGTGGCCGAAGTGGCTAAGGCACTTTATGACATGGGCTGCTATGAGGTGTCTCTAGGCGATACCATCGGCGTCGGCACGCCGCTGGCCGCTAAGCGTATGATTGAGGCCACTCGCCAACACGTACCGATTGAACTCTTGGCAGCACACTTCCACGACACCTACGGCATGGCGCTGGCTAACCTGTATGCGGTGATGGAGGAAGGCATCAGTGTGATTGATGCGGCGACAGCAGGCCTGGGCGGCTGCCCCTATGCCAAAGGCGCTTCAGGCAATGTGGCCACCGAAGATGTGCTCTACCTGCTTGAAGGGCTAGGCATTGAAACGGGCATTAACCTGCAAGCGGTGATTGATACCGGCTTCTGGATCACCCATGAACTAGGCCGCAAGCCCAGCTCAAAAGTTGCCCTGGCAAAAGCATCAGCGATTGAAAATAAAAACTAAAAACGCAGCTAACTATTCTCTGCCTTCCCGTTCGGACAAGAAAAACATCGGAGAGTCTCAACATGTCTTCACCAGCACTCACTGCACCTAGTTACTCCAGCAGCATGGCGGACAAGCCGCTGCTGGGCATGACCATTGGCGACAAATTTGACCAAATCGCCACTCAGTATGCCGATAACGATGCGCTCATTGTGCTGCATCAAAATATCCACTGGAGCTATCGCCAGCTTCAGGAAGAGGTTAACCGCTGTGCCCGCGCCCTGCTCTCCATTGGGGTTAACAAGGGCGACCGTGTCGCCATCTGGGCGCCCAACTGCAGCGAATGGACGTTAACTCAGTTCGCCACTGCCAAAATTGGCGCCATCCTGGTCAACATTAACCCTTCTTACCGCACCCACGAATTGGAGTACGCGCTAAATCAATCTGGTGCGCGATTCTTGGTCACCGCTAACAGTTTCAAAAGCTCCGACTACAGCGCCATGCTGTATGAGTTGGCACCCGAACTTAATAGTTGCGCTGAAGGCGAGCTAAAATCGCAAAAGCTGCCTGACCTTGAATGCATTATTAATTTAAGCAGCGCAAAGCTCAGCGGCATGTGGCGCTGGTCTGACTTAATGGGCGAGGCTAACAAGGTCAGCCAAACCGATGTTGACGATCTCCAGGCGACGCTACAGTTTGATGACGCCATTAATATCCAGTACACCTCAGGCACTACCGGCTTTCCCAAAGGCGCAACGCTCTCCCACCACAACATTCTCAATAACGGCTTTTTTG
>JAMCZP010000016.1 GCA_023485185.1 Gammaproteobacteria bacterium | reverse complement strand
ATCTGGTATCGTTCGTTTTCGGTCAGCTGGTTGTAGCTCATCAGTGCTTTTCTCTTGGTCGGGAGGAGCGCCGACTCTACCAGCTGGCCGCCCTCTTACCAATTGCACTTATTATCCGAAACCGCGAATAAAGAGTATTGATGTTATGCACAGAAAAATCACCTTGGTGACCATCGCCCTTGCCACACTGTTTTTTGGTCAGCAGACCTATGCCCTGAGTGTAGCCGCTAGCGCTGGCAACAACAGCTATGGCGTTGAAGCCAGCCAGCGCCTGCTTCCCACACTGCGCGGCTCGATTGGCTATATGCATTCCGATGACAGTGGTCGTCATGCTGATATCTACTCAGCTTCCTTAATGTTTACACCTCCACTGCCCGTTCTCGACCTCTCTGTCGGCACTCGCTATCAGTATATGGATACGGGGTTCGGTAGTGGCGGTGGTTTTGGTCTAGCGGGATCTGCGTTTGTGCCTACGCCTATCCCACTCACTAGCATTGGGGGCTTTGGCTCTTATACGCCTGACGCTTTCACACACGGCAACCTAGAAGAAAGCTATGAATTTGGTGTCCAGGCGCGTGTCAATTTATTTAGCCAAACATACCTGCATGGTGGCTACCGTTATTTCCGCACCGAATTCGAGGGGCAAGGCAGTCAGACGCTCGATAGTGGCCCAGTGTTCGGCATCAGTGCTGGGTTTTAATTTCCATGCTCGATATCGTTCTTTATCAGCCGGAAATTGCCCCGAATACCGGCAACTTAATCCGCCTCTGTGCTAATACTGGCTTTCGTCTGCATCTCATCGAACCGCTTGGTTTTACACTTGATGACAAGCGTTTACGGCGAGCCGGGTTGGATTACCATGAGTGGGCCCAGGTTAAATGCCATGTTAGCTGGCAGGCCTTTTTAGAGGAGGCCAAGCCAACGCGGGTGTTTGCCATATCAACGCGCGGTCAAACAGGCTATCACGAACCCTCGTATACTGAGGGCGACGCACTGGTATTTGGTCCCGAAACTCGCGGCCTTCCGCAACCAATGCTGGATGCGCTACCGGCATCCCAACGTTTGCGCATTCCCATGTTACCCGATAGCCGTAGCCTTAATCTCTCAAATGCCTGTGCGGTACTGGTTTTTGAAGCGTGGCGGCAGCTCGATTTTGTCGGTGCCAGCCCGTTCGACAAGAACCTAGCATGAGCACCACCAGTATCACTCAGCGCATTAAGCGCCTTAATCCTCGTCAGCAGGAGGCGGTGCGCTATATTGATGGCCCCTGCTTGGTACTGGCAGGCGCAGGTTCCGGTAAAACCAGCGTTATCACCACCAAAATTGCTTACTTGATTCAAGCGTGTGGAATGAGCGCGCGCAAGATCGCCGCGGTTACCTTCACTAATAAAGCCGCTCGTGAGATGAAGGAGCGTGTGGGCCAGATGCTCCATGGCAAAGAGGGCCATGGGCTGACGGTGTCTACCTTTCACACTCTGGGGCTGAATATTATCCGCGGCGAGCTTAAAACCCTCGGCTACAAGCCGGGTTTTTCGCTGTTTGACCCGGAAGACGCCAAGGCGCTGCTGCGTGATTTAATGAACAAAGATGCCCAGGTGGATGCCGAGCAGATCAACGCGGTGCAGAGCAAAATATCCACCTGGAAGAACGACTTAGTGCTGCCCAGCGATGCACTCTCGTTTGCGGCGGATGACGATGAGCACTTCGCCGCGCGGGTGTATGAAGCTTACGTGCGCCATTTAAAAGCCTACAACGCGGTGGATTTTGATGATCTTATTCTGCTGCCAGTCGTGCTACTTCAGCGCGACCCTGAGGCGCTAGAGCGCTGGCGGCGCAAAATCCACTATATGCTGGTGGATGAGTATCAGGACACCAACGTCTCCCAGTACCTGCTGGTGAAACTGCTCATGGCGGAGCGTTCTACGTTTACCGTGGTGGGTGATGACGACCAGTCGATTTATTCCTGGCGCGGCGCTCGCCCTGAAAACCTGATTACCCTGGGTGAAGACTTCCCACGCCTGAAAGTGATCAAGCTGGAGCAGAACTATCGCTCGACCGGCACGATTTTGCGCGCGGCCAATACGCTAATCGCCAATAACCCTCATATTTATGACAAGACGCTGTGGTCCGATATGGGCGACGGCGCGCCTATTCGCGTCATTGTGAACCGTCATGAAGAGGCCGAATCTGAACGCGTCGCCAGCGAAATGCTCACCCGGCGCATTAAGGAAAAAGCCGAGTGGCGTGACTTTGCGGTGCTTTATCGCGGTAACTTCCAGGCCCGTTTGTTGGAACTCAAGCTTCAGCACTATCAGATTCCCTACAAGCTCTCAGGCGGTACATCTTTTTTCTCACGTAATGAGATTAAAGACACCATGGCGTATCTGCGCCTACTGATTAACCCCGCCGACGATAACGCCTTTTTACGCATTGTGAATGTGCCGCGCCGTGAAGTGGGCCCTGGTACGGTAGAGAAACTCGCCAACTACGCCACTGAGCGCTCAATTTCGCTGTTTGCCGCCTGCCATGAGCTTGGGTTAGAGCAGGTATTGCCGACCCGAGCTACGGAGCGTTTAAGCCGCTTTACCCACTTTATTGATGGTGTGCGCAAGCGCATGGATCAGGGCGATGCGATTGCCGCCATTCGCGACATGCTGCGGGATATGGATTACGAAGCGTGGCTGTACCAAAACGCCAGCGCGCCCACTGTCGCCGAACGCCGCATGACCAACGTGTGGATTCTAATCGACCAGCTAGAGAAGTCGCTTAACCGCGACCCGGAAGAGAATACCGACGCCACCGAGACCGAAACCGACGGCGTTCAAGCGGCTATTTCACGCTTGGTACTGCGGGATATTCTGGAGCAGCAGGCAGAAGAGGATGACTCCGATCGCGTGCAGCTACTCACCATGCACGCCTCCAAAGGGCTGGAGTTCCCGCATGTTTATTTGATGGGGCTAGAGGAAGACCTGCTGCCCCACCGCAACGCCATTGAAGTAGGCACCGTGGAGGAAGAGCGGCGCTTGGCCTATGTGGGTATTACCCGGGCGCGGCGTACGCTGACGTTGACGCTTGCCCGCCAGAGAAAAGCCTACGGTGAGCTGATGGACTGCGCGCCCAGCCGCTTTTTAGAAGAGTTGCCGGCTGAAGATTTGGAGTGGGAAGGCCGTGCGGATAAAGAAGACCCGGAGAAAAAGCAGGCCCGCGGTAAAGACGCCATTGCTGGTCTGCGCTCGCTGCTGGGGTAAATGATAAAACTGAGCTTATAAAAATATCCACAGGGCGGTGGCTAAAACACCCTGTGGATAAGATGGAAACGCTAGTGAGTAACGTGCGTACTAGCGATTACTCAACTTCAGCAATCATGTAATCCACAATCGCCATTACTTCTTCATCAGAAAGGTTTGGGTTGCCGCCTTTGGCGGGCATGGCACCGATACCGTTAATCGCGTTGGCATAGAGCTCATCGGTACCTTTATCTAAACGATCGGCCCATCTATCTGCATCGCCCATGGCCGGTGCGCCAGCAACGCCGTTGTCATGGCACGCTGCGCAACCAGAGCTTGCATAAAGTGCTGCACCGTCTAAATCGCTTGCTCCACCGTTCGCTTCTTCAGCAGCTGCTACATCTTCTTCCGTAGCGGTCTCTTCAGTAGCCGCCATATCTTCTTCAGAGGCGGCGGCTTCTTCCGTTGCGGCATCATCATCGCCACCGCTAAGCTCCGGCACATCCATCACCGGCTCAACAAGGTAAGCAGTAGCGGCTTCAACTTCTTCATCGGAAAGGTT
>JAMCZP010000093.1 GCA_023485185.1 Gammaproteobacteria bacterium | reverse complement strand
CGGCAAAGTCCTGCGGAGGTGATGTCGTTTCGCTCATTGGGGGGTGCCTGCATAGCTGTGTTTGCAAAAGCGGTATTTTTAAATAAGCCTACAGTATACACCGACGCTAGGGGGTGGCGTCTGCCCTTCAAAGAACGCCAATGGTCACAACGTGTGACATATTCATCTTCACTACGCACACTTTTCATCAACTTGACCCGGTCTGAACGGGGTGGGTTGTGCTACGATATGCGCCTCCTGTGAACCGATACACGGCGCCTGCCGCCGACCATAGAGGTTGATTCAGCCATGGCCAAAACGTCCCTGGACAAGAGCAAGATCAAGATCCTGCTACTCGAGGGCGTCCACCAAAGTGCGGTGGACAATTTTCACAACGCCGGTTATGAAAATATCGAGCAACTGCCCACATCGCTTGATGAAGATGCGCTGATTGAAAAGATCAGTGATGTTCATTTCCTCGGTATCCGCTCGCGTACTCAACTGACGGAGCGCGTATTTGAAGCGGCAGAGAAGCTGGTCGGCGTTGGCTGTTTCTGTATCGGCACCAATCAAGTGGATTTGACCGCTGCCCTTACCCGCGGTATCGCGGTGTTTAATGCGCCGTACTCCAATACCCGCTCGGTGGCCGAACTGGTACTGGCAGAAGCGATTATGCTGCTGCGCGGTATCCCTGAGAAAAATGCCCGTGCCCACCAGGGGGGCTGGCTGAAGTCGGCCAAAAACTCCCATGAAGCGCGCGGTAAAACCCTGGGTATCGTGGGCTATGGCAGCATCGGTGCACAGCTCTCTGTACTGGCCGAGTCATTAGGCTTTAATGTTATTTTTTACGACGTGATCACCAAGTTGGGCATGGGCAATGCCAGCCAAGTGGCAAGCCTTGAAGAGCTTTTAGGACGCGCCGATGTGGTCAGTCTGCACGTACCTGACTTGGCCTCCACCCGCTGGATGATCGGCGCCAAAGAGATTGCCGCCATGAAGCAAGGCGCTATCTTGATTAATGCTGCTCGGGGTAGCGTGGTGGAAATCGATGCGCTGGCTGAGGCGATTAAAGCAGGCAAGCTAAACGGTGCCGCGATCGACGTCTTCCCGGTTGAGCCGAAAGGCAACGACGAGGAGTTCCAGAGCCCGCTGCGCGGCCTGGAAAACGTGATTTTGACCCCGCACGTGGGCGGTTCTACCCTGGAAGCCCAGGAGAACATCGGTATCGAAGTGTCAGAAAAACTGATCACTTACTCCGATAACGGCACCACAGTGACCTCGGTCAACTTCCCGGAAGTCGCGCTGCCCGCTCACCCAGACAAGCACCGTTTGCTGCACATTCACGACAACGTGCCGGGTGTGCTGTCAGAGATTAACCGCGTATTGTCTGAAAACGGCATCAATATCTCCGGTCAGTACCTGCAGACCAACGATAAAGTCGGTTACGTGGTCATCGATGTGGATAAAGCTTATGGGCCTCAGGCGCTGGAAGCGCTGCGTGAGGTAGATCACACGCTGAAAATTCGTGCGCTCTACTCCTCGCAAAACAGCTAAAACGCGGGTAGTAAAATGACCATCAAAAACGGCGCCTCTTAGGAGGCGCCGTTTTGGTTGGGGAAGTTGGTTAAGCTGGTTCAGTTGATCGAGCGGATCAAGCCAAATCAAACAGCAGCACTTCGCCAGCTTGCTTGCCCGTCAGGGTGATCGCCTCATCCGGCGTGAACGCGGCAGCATCGCCCGCGCTCAGTATTTCGCCGTTAACGTCCATTTCGCCATTCACAACATGCAGCCACGCATGGCGTGAGGGCGGAGCGGTGACTTGGTCGCCTGCACTAAATAAGCCCGCATAAAGGTTGACGTCCTGATTAACGCTCACTGAGCCTTCATGACCCTCTTGAGAAGCTACCAACCGCCACTGACCTTGACGCTCGGCTGCGGGGAAGGCCTTCTGCTCATAGCTAGGTTTAATGCCGAGCTGCTTGGGTTCAATCCAAATTTGCAGAAAGTGCAGTCCATTCTCCTTGGAGTGATTGAATTCGCTATGCAGTACGCCGGTGCCCGCCGACATACGCTGTACATCGCCAGGGCGCATGACCTCGCCGTTGCCCATGTTGTCTTTGTGCTCCATTTCGCCTTCCAGCACGTAGGAGATAATCTCCATATCCCGGTGCGGGTGGGCGCCAAAGCCATGGCCGCCCGCTACGCGGTCTTCGTTAATCACCCGCAGGGCGCGGAACCCCATATGGTTGCGGTCAACGTAGTTGGCAAACGAGAAAGTATGGAAAGAGCGCAGCCAGCCGTGGTCGGCGTAGCCCCGCTCGTTTGAACGACGAATAATCATGATGTACTCCGCTAGTTGCGTGAGGGAATAGTGACAATATACGCCTAGTTGAAGCCGCGTGGGGTGAAGGTTTCAGTACGTTTCTGTCGAATAAATCGACGTTTTCAGCGCCAGGTTGCGCTAGAATATGCGCGTCTTAATAACCCGGTCCGTCCTTTACGAGGACGACTACCTGGAGAAGTGCATGTCTGAAATTATCGAGACGCCGCCCGTTGTGGTCGCGGCGCTATATAAATTTGTCACCCTTAACGACTTTGAAGCGCTACGCGAGCCGCTTCACCAAACCATGCTCGATAACGGCGTGAAGGGCACCTTGCTGCTGGCTAAAGAGGGCATCAACGGCACGGTAGCGGGGAGTCGCGAAGGCATTGATGGCCTGCTTGCCTGGCTGACCGCCGACCCTCGTCTGGCCGATATCGATCATAAAGAGTCCTATTGCGATGAAACGCCGTTCTACCGTACCAAGGTGAAGCTCAAAAAAGAGATCGTCACCCTTGGCGTACCCAATATCGACCCCAACGACACCGTGGGCACCTACGTCGAGCCGGAAAACTGGAACGACATCATCGCCGACCCGGAAGTGCTGGTGATTGACACCCGTAACGATTACGAAGTGGCGATTGGTAGCTTTGAGCGGGCGATAGACCCCAAAACCACCACCTTCCGCGAATTTCCCGACTACGTGCGCGAGCACTACGACCCGGAAAAGCACAAAAAAGTGGCGATGTTCTGCACCGGCGGTATCCGCTGTGAAAAAGCCTCCAGCTTTATGCTCAAAGAGGGCTTTGAAGAGGTCTATCACCTTAAGGGCGGCGTGCTGAACTATCTGGAAAAAGTCCCGGAAGAGCAGTCTCTCTGGCGTGGTGAGTGTTTTGTGTTCGATAACCGCGTGACGGTGCGCCACGACTTGAGTAAAGGTGAGTTTGAGCAGTGCCACGCCTGCCGTATGCCGATCTCTGCAGAAGATATGCAGTCTTCTGCTTACGAGCCGGGGATTAGCTGCCCTCACTGCATCGACTCATTGCCGGAGAAGACTCGCGCCGCCGCTCGCGAGCGCCAACGCCAAATCGATCTAGCCAAACAGCGCGGCGAGCCGCACCCCTTAGGCCGCGATACCCGCCTGATGAAAAAATGAAGTAGCGCACTGTAGGTAAGATTTTTAAACAAGAAACGTACGTAAAGCTTGTGCGCTAGACTGTTGGGCATCGTGTTACTCACCTAGGAGTTCACCATGCCCATCACCTCTGAAAGACTCTCTTCTGAAGAGCTATCTTCACCTGCCGCCATCCTGCAGCGCTTTAATCATCAAGGTGTCGTGACGCTGACAATGAACGCACCAGCGCAATTCAATACGCTCTCGGAAACCATGCTAAAAGCGCTACACGATGCTTTGGACGATATTGCTGAAGATCAGCACGTTCGCTGCGTCGTACTCGCAGCGGAAGGCAAAGCCTTTTGCGCTGGGCATG
>JAMCZP010000215.1 GCA_023485185.1 Gammaproteobacteria bacterium | reverse complement strand
TTATGGATCGACTGAACAGCAGACCCAGAGCGACCAGAGGTGGACGATCACCGAATGAGTTATTTATAGGGCGGCGAGACGATTTACTCGCCGCGTAATGAAATTGCAGTTATTACTTGAAACCAAGATTGATTGGGTTCACCCAAGGGGGGTAGATATTACTGCTTCCCACCCACACCATAGCAACGTCTATAGTCACGAATTGCCGCAGCGCGTGCCAGCATTTCGTGCCCATTCTGATCTTCAAGATATTCTAACACTTGCTCAAGGGTAACAATGCTAATCACCGGCATGCCATACTGGGCCTGCACCTCCTGAATGGCGCTCTGTTCTCCCTGACCGCGCTCTTGGCGGTCAAGCGCAATGATCACCCCTGCCGCATGGGCGCCGCTCTGTTCAATCAACGTCATTACTTCGCGAATCGCGGTGCCTGCAGTAATTACGTCGTCAATAATTAAAATATTGCCAGACAGCGCCGCCCCTACAATATTTCCGCCTTCACCGTGGGTTTTGGCCTCTTTACGGTTGAAAGAGTAAGGCATATCCAGGTTGTGATGGTCTGCCAGGGCTGCTGCTGTCACTGCTGCCAGGGGAATACCCTTGTACGCTGGGCCAAATAGAACGTCGGCGTTTAAATGACTATCGACAATCGCTTGAGCGTAAAAACGCCCTAGCTTGGCCAGAGCACGACCGGTTTGAAACAGCCCGGCGTTAAAAAAATAGGGGCTAACGCGGCCAGATTTAAGCGTAAACTCGCCAAACTTAAGCACGCCTTGCTCAATGGCAAAGGCAATAAAGTCGCGCTGGTAGGGTTGTAGAGTGGTAGCCACGGCATTCCTCACTAGGCGGTAGGTTTAAATCGGCACGAAAGCAACAATAAAATTGGGGTAAATGGCAAGTTTTAGTAGGTGCCTTTACCCAAACGTCTAAACGTCGGGTATCATACAGCAGCGACGCAAAAGGGACGATTTATGAAAATTGCCAGCATCAATGTCAATGGTATTCGTGATGCCGTTGATCGTGGCTTCCTGGACTGGCTGGCTCAGCAGGATGTCGACGTGGTCTGCGTGCAGAACATCAAGGCAAAAAGCTTTGAACTGGGTGACCACATTCTCTATCCGGAAGGCTATGAAGGCTACTTCCTGGATGCCGAAGAGGATGGCTTCTCCGGTGTGGCGCTCTATTGCCGCAAAATCCCCAAGGCGATTATGTATGGCCTGGGGTTTCCTCAGTGTGACCATGAAGGACGTTTTCTGCAGGCGGATTATGAACGCTTCAGTATCGTCTCCTTCTTGATGCCTGACGGAAGTGACCAAAAAGCCAAACAGGCGTTTATGGATCAGTACCAAGAGTACCTGACGAAGATGTCGCGCAAACGCCGCGAATACATCCTCTGCGGTACCTGGCATATTGCCCATAAAACCGTCGATTTGGCCAACTGGTCGGATAACCAACTGACCTCAGGCTTCCGCCCCGAAGAGCGCGCCTGGATGGATCAGGTGCTTGGCCCCACCGGGTTTATCGACACCTTCCGCGAAATTAATCGCGATGCAGGTGAGTACACCTGGTGGCCGAAGCTTGACCAAGACGTGCCCCGTGAACGCCAAGAAGGCTGGCGGATCGACTATCAGTTAGTCGGCCCCAACTTCCGCCGCCACGTGGTTGACGCGTGGATTGATTACGATGCGACCTTTTCCGAGTTCGCACCGCTAATCATTGAGTACGACCTAGCGCTCTAAGCGTTAGACAACGCACTTTTCCCGCGTCGCTGTTTGTCAGTAGTGGTAATAAGTAACAAGCCGACCCTTGGGTCGGCTTGTTGCGTTGTGGCGGGCGTTAAGCTTTAGCCACGAATGCCCAGCGCTTCGCGCTGCTTTTCACGCAGCTCACCACCGGCGGCTTCGGCTAAATCAAGCATGGCGTTTAGCTCGGCGCGAGTGAAGGCGCCTGCTTCAGCGGTGCCCTGCACTTCGATCAGCTCGCCGCTTTCGGTCATCACCACGTTTAGGTCGGTATCGGCTTTGCTGTCTTCCGGGTAATCCAGATCCAGCACTGGCACGCCTTTATAAATGCCCACGGAAATGGCGCTTACCAGCTGCTTAAAGGGATCGCTTTTGATTTTCTTCTCACGCTGCAGGTAACGGATCGCATCCATCAGCGCCACGCAGCCACCAGTAATTGCCGCGGTGCGGGTACCGCCGTCGGCCTGGATCACATCGCAATCCACGGTGATGGTGAACTCACCCAGCTTCTTCAAATTGACCGCTGCGCGCAGGCTGCGGCCAATCAAGCGCTGAATTTCCAGCGTGCGGCCGCCTTGCTTACCCTGAGTCGCTTCCCGATTGCTGCGCGAATGCGTCGCGCGGGGCAGCATGCCGTACTCCGCCGTTACCCAGCCCTGATTCTTGCCACGCAGCCAGCGCGGCACAGTGGCTTCTACGCTGGCGTTACACAGCACTTTAGTATCGCCAAACTCCACCAGTACGGAGCCTTCCGCATGGCGAGTGAAGTCGCGGGTCAGGCGAATCTCACGAAGCTGGTCAGGCTGGCGACCACTAGGGCGAACAACGTCAGGACGCTTAGCACTGCTCACAAATAACACCTCTCACAATAAACGAATTACAAGGAAAAGCCGCCCATTGTACACGTCTGGGCGCGCGCTTATTGGCCTATCGGGTAGACTGGTGGCAATGCTTTATAAACCGCTATTTATGAATAGGATAAACCATGGCCGCATCCAGCCGCGTACACAGCATGACCGCCTTTGCCCGCACCGAACAGGCCGCCACGTTTGGCACCCTGCAGGTGGAAATCCGCTCGGTGAACCAACGCTATTTAGAACCCCATTTTCGGCTGCACGAAAGCCTGCGTGACCTAGAGCCAGTGCTGCGTGAAGCGCTGCGCACCCGCTTGGCACGCGGCAAAATAGAATGCAGTGTACGGTTTGAGAGCGCCGAAACAGCCCAAGCCCCTGCCGTTAACAGCGCCCGCTTAGCCGCCATTGCTGATGCGCTAAGCGCCATCCAGCAGCAGGTGCCCAGCGCCGTGCCGCCGACAACCTTAGCACTGCTCAACCAGCCCGGCGTGATGGAAACCCAGCACCTTGATCAAGACGCCATCAAAGCCGCCGCTAAAGCGCTGTTTGATCAAGCGCTGAATGAGCTGATCGATGCCCGCGCCCGTGAAGGCGAAAAACTCGCCGAGATGATCACCACCCGCCTGACGGCAGTAAGTGAACAGGTCGCCACCGTGCGCAGCCTGCTGCCGCAGATTTTAGAGCGCCAACGCGCTCAACTGATAGAGCGTTTGGAAGTCGCCAAAACCGAACTCGATCCCCAGCGCTTGGAAGCCGAGCTGGTGCTGGTAGCCCAAAAAGCCGACGTGGACGAAGAGCTAGACCGCCTCACCGCGCACATCGCAGAAGTGCGCCACCAGCTCGCCCAAAAAGGCCCCAAAGGCCGCCGTTTGGACTTTCTAATGCAAGAGCTTAACCGGGAAGCTAATACGCTTTCGTCAAAATCGGTGGTGGCTGAGACGACTCGTTGTGCGGTGGAGTTGAAGGTGCTGATTGAGCAGATGCGGGAACAGATTCAGAATATTGAGTGATGAAGTATTGGCCTTATAAATTGTCTCGGCACTGTCGAGACAATTGTCATGGCGTCATTTTTTAGAGCTGGCGGATGCAGACACTGAGTGCAACACACTCATTGGATGGTTGACGGGCTTTCATGATACTTGGCCATCAGTTCGCTCATCACTTCTATCGGACATTTAAAATCAAAGCGTTTTCGAGGGCGCATAT
>JAMCZP010000118.1 GCA_023485185.1 Gammaproteobacteria bacterium | reverse complement strand
ACGACTAACTGATCCAGATCGTAAATACCAGTCGCTAGTGAGTACCGCTCCCTACGATGGTAAATCGACTCAGCTGTTTGTTCCCTGCGGCTGCTCCACACGATTTATCATCCTTTCACCCCCGCGCCCGCGGGGGTTTTTTTATCACGTATTTGAATGTCTAAACCACCGATGGTTGAAAAGATAGCTTACAGTGCTAGGTTTTAAATTAGATGTTGAAATGAGTCTGCTGCTGTTAGTAGTGGAGTGTAAATCCATAGGAAGGAGAATGGCATGACGCTAACCAATCTAGATAAACGTATCAAAGCGCTGATGTTAACGACGATGATTGCCTTGGGCGGTGTGGCCCTAGCGGGTTGTGGTGAAGAAGTTGCGCCTACTTCCTCTCCTGAACCGGATACTGAAGAGCCGATGGGCCAAGGGCCAATGTCCAACGAAGGTAGCGCGATGGACGAGACCTTGAATGATGACCTCTAAGCGCTAATCAGGCTTATAAATAATCTGTAAAAAATAAGGCTAGGCAGTCAAGCGCCTAGCCTTAGTAGTTAGCCTTACTCTTCGTTATCTTCAAGTCGGCGATATAGGGTTCTACGAGCAATACCAAGTACTTCTGCAGTGCGCCGCTTGTTGCCGCCTGTTGCTTCTAATACCTTGTTTATATAGCGCTTTTCGACTTCTTCTAAGCTTGGCCAACGGATAGGTGCTGGTGCTGGCAATTGGGTGCCTGCAAGCACTTCACTTTTCTGTGTCGGAACCAAGGTCGTGCCCGCTTCCAGCGTTGATTGTTCTCGCAGCCGTTCGGGTAGGTCTTTATGGCTAAGCAACCCATCCTCGCTCAAGGTCACGGCACGCATAATCGCATTTTCCAACTCGCGGACATTGCCAGGGTAGGTGTAGTTAAGCAGATTACTGAGCGCTTCCGGCTCAATTTGCTCAATCTGCTTGCCCTGTGCATCGGCGTGTTTATCAATTAGCGCAAACACAAGGTGTTCGATATCGGTACCACGCTCACGCAGTGGTGGTATACGTAGCGAAAACGTTTCCAAACGGTAGAATAAATCGCTCCGGAAATTCTCTTGCTCTATCTCTTTTTCCAAATTGCGATGGGTGGCGGCAATGATGCGCACATCCACCGGCTCTTCGCGCTCGCCACCTACCGGGCGTACGGTTTTCTCCTGTAGTGCCCGCAGTAGTTTAGCTTGAAGGTTAATTGGCATTTCACCAATTTCATCTAAAAACAGGCTGCCACCTTGTGCGCTATGAAATAGACCTCTGCGTGCTTCGTTAGCCCCTGTAAAAGCACCTTTTACATGACCAAAGAACTCGCTTTCCATCAGGTCGGCAGGAATGCTGGCGCAGTTGACCGGCACAAACGGTTGGTCATGGCGAGGGCTTTCCTGATGAATAGCACGGGCGAGAAGTTCCTTACCAGTGCCGCTTTCACCCAGTATCAATATCGGGGCATCGCTTTTGGCGAGGCGCGAAGAATCGTGAAAAAGTGCCTGCATGACATGGCTTTTGCCGACAATGCCATGGAAATGGCTAACATCAGTGTCATGAAAGATTGCTAATCGCTGGCGTTCCAGCACGCGAAAGACGGCATCGCGAATAGCATCAAGGTCAAGCGGCTTAGTTAAGAAGTCGTCAGCCCCAAGCTTTAGCGCTTCTACCGCCTGGTCAATGGTGCCAAAGGCGGTAATCACAATAATACCCAGCTCACTGCCTGCTTGGCGTAACTGTTGCAGCAGTTGAATGCCCGTCATGCCTGGAAGGCGCACGTCGGTAATGACCAGAGAGACAGTGGTATGGCTGAGTAAGGCAATACCCTCTTCAGCGCTAGATACGCCTAGTGTTGCATAGCCTGCATCCTGCAGTTCTTCTTCTAATAACTCACGTATAGCGGCGTCATCTTCCACCACCAGTAAAGGTAAAAGGTGTTCCTGATGGGTCACAAACGTTTTCCTCAAGCGGATGCGGTTTCACTAAGGGGTAGCGTAATTTCAAAACCAGCGCCGCCAAGGGCGCTGTCAAATACACCGATCGTACCGCCGTGGTCGTTAATAATGCGATGCACCATGGAAAGCCCCAATCCACTGCCTTGACCAACCGGTTTGGTGGTAAAAAAGGGATCGAATACTTTTTGGTGATGGGAGCCCGGAATGCCTGGGCCATCATCTTCTACCCATATTATTATTTCATGATTTTGCTGTTGGGCTCGCACGCGAATGCGCTTAACATCGTCAGCCTGCGCGGCATTTCGCAGCAAATTAGTGAGTACCTGTACAATTTGCTGACCGTTGGCCAATAGGTTGGGTGTCGGTGACGGTAATTCAATGTCTAGGCGAATATTGTGTGACTCAAGCTGCTCTTCGACTAAATCGCTGGCGCTGGAAATAAGTTCATTGAGGGCCAGTTCGTCTTTTTCAACATTGTGCTGTCTGCCTAATTCCATTAGTTGGCGGACAATTTCTACAATGCGTTCAACTTCGCCGCGAATACGCCCTAATCGCGCACGTTCGTCATCACCAATCACATCACGGCGAGCCAAACGCTGAGCCTGACCGTTAATGACGGTTAACGGCGCACCTATTTCGTGGGCAACCCCTGCGGCCAATACGCCCAGCTCTGCCAATTTCTTCGACTTGCGCAGACGTTTTTCTAACTCGATTTCGTGCCTCTGGCGGTCTTCAATTTCAAAATCCTTTTCTGCCATCGCGTCTAGCATGCCGTTTAAGCCTGAGGCAAGGCGGCGATATTCGGTAGGTCCATCTTCAGCTGCACGCTGGCTACGGTCGCCGTCTTCAACTAGCTGCATCACATGCAACAAGCGGGTTAGTGGCCGTTCAATAAAGCGTCGAAAGCCCCACCAAATACTGAATACAATTCCCGCAGCGCCGACAACAAACACCAATACGGCCACAATGCTGATAAAGCCAGTGTAGTTCTCTATGCCCGTATTGAGACGGTTAACCTGCAAAACGCCGTAAACAGTACCATCTTGTGCACGCAGTGGTGTTAAGGCGGAGTAGTAATTCCAGCCATCGTGTTGACGATAATTGCTGTACATATCGTCACGCTCGATGACCTGCTGAATCTCATCGCGGCTGAAAATATTTTTGCCAAGCCCTAACCCATAAATGTCGCGCCCATCAGTATCAAATACATAGGCACCGTAAATACGATGAAATGAGAAGGCAGACTGCAATGCCTCTTCAAGTGGGGTAGCGCTATCCGGGGTGACCGCGTAGCTAAGCGAGGTGCTTAGTGCGCGGGTAATAATTTCTACTTCCGTTTGCAGCTTGGAACGAACGTTATCTTCAAGCGACTTGATCGCCACCAAACTAAACACCACCAGGATGACAAACAGCGGCACAATTACTGTTAATATAATTAAATTGCGAAGTCGCATGGTGCATCCATGGTGGTGTTATGACAGACGTTTATTCATATATTGGTTGTTCAGTGCTTGCGTTTCAATGCACGCTAACGGGACGAAGCCGATAAAGGCCACCCTGAGCATCGTCAGTGACCAGGTAAATGGCATCATCAGAACCTTGACGAACATCGCGAATACGACCGACTTCGCCTTCTAAAATAAGCTCTTCTTCGGCCACCTTGCCGTCTTCCAAGCGTAGCAGGAGTAGCTTTTCGCTGTCTAAACCTCCGACCAGCAGGCTGCCTTGCCAAGCACCAAAAGCATCACTGGTTACTTCGGCAAGCCCAGCTGGCGCAAAGCGGCCTTCAAATACATACACAGGATCTATCATGCCGGGTAGTGAGTCTTCACCGATAGGCTCGTTGGTCGCGTAATCATTA
>JAMCZP010000078.1 GCA_023485185.1 Gammaproteobacteria bacterium | reverse complement strand
AGTTTAACCAAGCTGAGCCTCAATCGCGACTTTATCGATCACCGACCAGACTTCCTGAATCTTATTATCGTGGAAGCGGTAGAACGCGTTCTCGCAAAACATCACTTTTTTGCCATCCACCGCAAGGCCGAGGAAGCTACCTTTGGGTGTGACATCGAATCGCAACCTGCACGCGACATGGGGTGGATCAACGGTCAAAAGCTCAATGTTGAAGTGAAGATCTGGTATCTGTTCATAATCGGCTTCCAGCATGGCGCGATAACCATCAAGCCCTAGGCGCCTGCTGTTGTGGTGGACATCGTTATGCACGAACTGGTCAAGGTTCGTCCAGTCTTGATTATTGAGGCAGGTGATGTAATCACGGTAGGTTGCTTCCAGGTCACGTTTGTTCATCCTGGTTCTCCTTTCTTGGGCAGGCGTGAAGGCATTCGCCAAGGGTATACAGGCTCAGTATCATAAGCAGCCTAAACCAAACCACAGAAGTCATCATTCATGTCGTGCCCACCTTGCCCCCATTGCCAATCCGAATTCGTCTATCAGGATCAAAGCCTGTTCATCTGCCCCGAATGCGCTCACGAATGGAACCCTTCTGAGGCTGAGGCAGAAGAGACCGTGACGGTAAAAGATGCCCACGGCACCCTGTTAGCGGAAGGCGACAAGGTAACGATGATCAAAGACCTCAAGGTCAAAGGCAGCTCATTGGTACTCAAGGTGGGCACCAAAGCGGTTATCAAGCGGCTCTTGGATAGCAAGAATCACCAACTGGACTGCAAGGTCGACGGCGTCGGCGACATGATGGTGACCGCCCACTTTGTGAAAAAAGCTTGAATAAGACCCCGGAATTCTTCGATTCACCACACGACGCAGTAAGCTGAGGCTCACCCACCATCACCACTTCACTCAGCGTTTAAGCGAAGCGTGTTTTCGGGTATCTGGTTCTAGGGCAACAAAATCAGCTCTAAGGCCTTTGACAGCGGGTTGGAAAGTATTCAAAAGCGCTATTTCCTTTCGATTTATTTAGCTAAAGTAAGACTAAAGCTTATCTGCCGGAAGGCCTTCAATGACTGATTTGATAATCCTGAGAGATTTCCTGGCCCTTTGTGAAACCAAGAGTTTTAGCCGCACGGCTGAGCATCGGCATGTTTCGGTTTCAGGCTTGAGTCGTCGTATTCAAGGCCTTGAAGAGTGGGCAGGCACCACGCTGTTTGAGCGGCGTAAAGGGGAGCTAGTGCTGACGGAGGCAGGGCAAAGCCTGCAAATGGTAGCTTCACAAGCGCTTAGCGCTTTTGATCAATTTCGCCGCTCCGTTGCTGATGATATTAACGATCAGAAAAGGCGGATACGATTTTGCTCACCACACATTATGGCTGCGATATTTTTTCCTCACTGGATGCCGCGCTTACAAGAGCAGTTCACACAGGCAAAATTTAGCATTGATGCTAATACATTGCCGGAGTGCCTAGCCACTCTAGATCAGGGAGAGGCCGACTATGTAACGGCACTATTCGATGGTGAACACCTTATTGCAAGGCGTTTGGGAGTAGAGAGTGATAGTTACACTTCAATTGAGCTAGATACCGAGTCTCTCATCCCTGTTAGCGCACCAAATGCCGCAGGTCAGCCACTGTTTAATTTACATGCTGCAGATGGCTCCCCACTCTCATTTTTGAATTATTCCCAAGAGTGCCATTTGGGTTGGTCGCTGAGTGCCATGCTGGTGAATCAAGGTTTGAATTTACAGCAACACCATGATGCTGGTCTTGCTGATAGTTTGCGTCATATGACGTTATCAAGATTGGGTGTTGCGTGGCTTCCCTATTCGCTAGTGCGGGAAGACCTTGGGGCTAAGCGGCTTGTTCGAGCGGGAGGTGCCGCTTTCGATGTGCCATTAAAAATCACCTTGCTGAGACGCACAGCGCCCCTCGCAGCAGAAGCCCAGCGGTTATGGGATGGGCTGCTGGAAATGAAAAATGTAAGAACCTTCTCTGAGGTTGTTTGAACGGCATTCCACGCTTCATTGCAATGTTGGCAATTTTTTCGCCTCTTTTATTCGGTAACGCAACCTAGCCAGAAAAGTAGCGGTGCTTGCTGATGTGGCAACAGGCGTTGCGATATCGTCGCGGCTTAGCGCCCAAAAAGGGTTAATTCTTAGGAAAGGCTCAATGCGCTGAGAACCCCTATGACGACAATGCTGCCTATGGCTTCTGCTCACAACTACCGCTGGTTCATTCTACTGATAGCCACCCTGGCTCAAGCAGCGGCATGCTTTTTCGTTCAAGGCATCGGGGCCATCAGCGTTTATATACAGGCAGATATGGCGCTCTCTGCATTTCAGATTGGGGCACTGGTCTCTGCTGCTCAACTGGTGCCTTTGGTTGGGCTGTTGGTTGCCGGGGAGCTGCTGGACAGGTTCAGTGAACGTTTGGTGGTGGGAGTAGGTACCCTCGTTGTGGGCATTGCGCTTAGCGCTGCCGTGCTGGCTGAGAGCTACTGGGCCATGCTGCTGTTTTTGGTCATCGTAGGGGCAGGCTACAGTACTGCCCAGCCTGGCGGTAGCAAATCGGTAGCCGCTTGGTTTGACAAATCCCAGCGCGGCTTTGCCATGGGGATTCGTCAGGCAGGCTTGCCGCTGGGTGGGGCGCTGGCGGCGATCATACTACCAACCGTCGCGATCACCTGGGGGTGGCGCGCCTCTTTTTTGGTAGGGGGGCTAATTGCGATTTTCGGGGCGTTGGTCTTTATGCTTTTTTACCGTGCTCCTATTGGCGTGGTGCCGTTAGCAAGAGCCTCTGAAGGTAGCGTAAAAAAAGTCGTCTTATCGCGACTGGCGATGATTCGTGAACCGGCCATGAAACAGATTATGGCGTCCGGTATTAGTTTGATCTCGGTTCAGTACGGCATTTTGATTTTTACCGTGCTCTACCTGCATAGCCGTTTGCAGATGGAGGTACTGCAGGCGGCGACGTTGCTATTCGTAGCCCAGGGGGCCGGGGTTGCCGGGCGTATTTTGCTGGCGGCCTGGAGTGATCGCTGTCGCTCGCGCTATTTTCCGGTCATGGTATGCATGGTGGCGGTGATAGTAGGGCTGCTGGTATTGGTTTGGCTGCCGCTACACTCAACGCTTATGCTGGGCGGTTTGATGGCCTGGTTGGGCTTTTTTGGTTTTGGTTGGTACGGCCCTTGGGTAGCTTATGTGGCTGAGTCTGCACCTGCTGATAAAACCGGCTTTGTGCTAGGCCTAGCCATGGCGATTAACCAACTGGCGATTGTCTCAATACCCCCACTGCTGGGGTGGATGCTGGATATCTCTGGCAGCTTTATGCTCGGTTGGAGCTTGCTGATCGCCATGACACTAGCGGGACTACTAATAACCATCCAACAAGGAAACATTAATGAAAGCCATCGTGTTTGATGTATTTGGCACTATTGTTGATTGGCGCTCCAGTTTGATTCGTCAGTTCAAGGAGCTGCAGAAAGAGCTGGGGATTGAACTGCCCAGTGAAGTGATAACGGATCAATGGCGTCAGCACTATGCCCCTTCAATGAACAGAGTACGGCAAGGTGACGTGCCGTGGATGGGGCTGGATGATCTGCATCGAGAAAGCCTCGTCAAACTACTCAATCAACATGGGATTACGCTAGACGAGGCGACCATTGATCGCATCAACCACTTTTGGCACCAATTAGAGCCCTGGCCGGATGTTCAGAACGGCCTGCAGCGCTTAAAAGAGCGCTATATTATCGGCACGCTGACCAACGGCAATTTATCACTAATGGTGGATGTGGCCCGTCACGCCAAACTGCCCTGGGATATGGTGTTTTGCGCCGAGTTATTCCAGCACTATAAACCTGACCCAGAG
>JAMCZP010000318.1 GCA_023485185.1 Gammaproteobacteria bacterium | reverse complement strand
CGCGCTGGTTAAAACGCCACCTGCAACGGCTGAATGCAGGTATTAACCTGGATCAGTTGCATAGCTTAGTAGAGGGCAAAGATATGTTGGCAGAGAATTTAGAAAACTGGCGCCAAAAAGAGCGTCAGGAAGGAAGGCAAGAAGGAAGGCAAGAAGGAAGGCAAGAAGGAAGACAAGAGGGCGAGTTGAACATCCTGAAAAAGCAGCTCACATTCAAATTTGGCCAATTGCCCAGCTGGGTAAATGAGCAGCTTCAAAATGCAACGACTGAACAGCTAGAACGTTGGTCAGAGCAGGTGCTGGTGGCAGATACCTTAGATGCCCTGTTCACGCACTGAGGCACGTCACCTTCATAAAGTCATTATTTCCACAATACCTGGGTGTTAATCCACGTTGAAGTACAGGGCGAACCGAAAGAAGACTTTGCCGAGCGGATGTATACCTATCAGTATCGCTTGCGTGATCGCTACGCAATGGATGTCGTCAGCTTGGCGGTACTGGCCGATACACACAAGCGCTTCCGGCCAACCACTTACCATTATCAGCGTTGGGGATGCAAGCTGACGTTTACCTTTCCCACAGCTAAACTGATTGACTGGGAAGCTCGCTGGGCAGTGCTAGAAAACAGCGATAACGTCTTTGCGCTGGTCGTGATGGCTCAAATTCAGGCGAAACGCGTGAAAGATAGCGCTACGCGCAAAGATACCAAAGTGGCGTTAATAAGGCTGCTGTATGAGCGGGGCTATCACCGTGAACAGATATTAAGGCTGTTTAACATCATTGATTGGATGATCCAGTTACCCCATGGACTGGACCCCGAATTTGCACAGGCGGTCTACGCCATACAGGAGGAAAAACACATGCCTTACGTAAACACAATTGAGCGTTTGGGTATTGAGAAAGGCCGTCAGGAAGCCGAACTGCGTGCATTAGAGAGCAAGCGTAATGCGGCGCGCAAGCTGATTGCCCTGACCGAAATGAATGATCAATTGATCGCCGAAATTGAAGAGCTGCCCATCGAAGAAGTGGAAAAGCTGCGCGCTGAAACCCAGCATTGAGTTAGAAATAACGTGACCTGGGTCATCGCGAGCGAAGCGCGGCGATCTCGGGGTTAGGCTGCGGCTGCCATTAAGATTGCCGCGTCGCTACGCTCCTCGCAACGACCTCTAAAAAGAGAGGAATTGCGGAAAACCGCTTCCGCTGCGCTAGCGTGAAGCTAATCCCGAGTAGCGTCTCCCTCCTGATACATGGCCGCTAAAGATGCTTCCGTGATGGGGTGGCGCTTAGCATCCAAAATTTGCCCACCCAGTGCCGCAACCTCGTGTGTAAAAGCGATTAAATCATCCGGGCGGCGTGAGACTTTGCGTGCGTTTAAAAAGCGAATCAAAATCGATACCCCCTGTACCGGCGTATGCTCGCCTGCTTTATGCAGGGGCGGCAGTTTACCCGGCGAAGTAGCGCTGGCCACCATCAGCGGGTAGCCCTGTGGCCCAGGGGGAAGATGGAAGGCACCTAGCTCAGCTTCGTAAAACGCGTGTTTAGCGTTTAGCATTTCGCCAAGCGCTTGGTTAATCGATTGGTTAGGCGTCTCAAACACCACAAACAAGCACTGTTGTGTGGTTTTTTTCTGTTGTTTAGCGGGTGTTTTAGCTGGGCTAAGCGACGCCAACGGCGCCGACGCAGCGGCGGGCGTTTGCCTGGCTGTAGAAGGAGTGTTGCTTGGTGCATTAGCGCCTTTATTGCGCGGCGCAATCACCACTTTGTAAAACAGTGCAGCGCTGACTAGCCCTAACACAATGGCGACGCCCGCCAGTAACATAGGAAGGTAGGAAGAGGTCATAGCGTGCCCTGCCGTGCTTATCAAAAATGCTACAATACGCCTCTACGCATAAAAAAGCAGTGCCTCATCTATATGGCTGACTTTTGCTGTAAATAGTTACCAACGCTTACATCTTTTTTTACTATTTCCCCTAAAGATTCCCCTCGTGGTGCCGTTAATCAGTATAACGGCACAAAAAGTGGCCGAAAGCAAGGAGTATCACCATGTCCGTGATCGGCCAGTCCAACCTGAACAAGTCTCAGAATGCGCTGCAAACGTCTATAGAGCGCTTGGTGACTTCGCGGTCACTATAGAAGTTGTTGCCGGCAACGTTACCTACACAGGTACAGGGAGCGCAGTAGTTGATCGTGTAGAAGTAGAAGCGTCTGCTACTATTGGCGGTAATGCTTACACCGTAGACGGTGATAGCGTTCTGACAGGTGTTGAAACTGCTTTCTTTACTGGCGACGTCACCGTAAGCAACACGGATGCAGGCATTACTAACGCTGCGGTCTTCGTCGATGCCGATGGCGAAGGCAACTTTGTTGAGTACAATACCGCTGCAGACGGTTCCGGCGATGCAGTCTTCGTTGAGGCTGGTACTACTAACCTCACTACAGAAGAGTTTGGTCTTGACGATGATGCTGTCACCCCGAATCCGCTTGCCGCTCTCGATACTGCTCTGAATCAGGTGGATAGCCTGCGCTCCGAGCTGGGTGCCGTGCAGAACCGCTTCGAAGACGCCATCAACAACCTGAGCACTAACGAGACCAACCTTGCTGCCGCCCGCTCGCGGATCCTGCAGAACGTGCTGTCTCTGCTGGGTTAAGGTAAGGCTTGGCCGCAAGGCTGAAGTGGTAAGTACCGACGGGGCCGAAAGGCCCCGTTTTTTTGTTTTCGGGGGGGTTGTTATGGCATATCGTGTATCAAGTATTAATTATGTCCCAGATGTAGAAGGGTTTAATTTTTATGTATTTTTGATTGGAAAGTCATGGGAGGGAGGGTCAATAAGTGAAGTGGAGAAGAATTTCAATCTAATTGGGGAGAGTTTAAAGAATAAAGGAGCTTTGATTAAAGGTTTTGATGACGAGTCAATTGTAAGAGAGTTGAAAAATAAATGCCCTGGCCCTGGCTTTGGTAGCAAAAGCTTCTCAAAATTCGTCAGTGCTGGACATAGCGATCAAGCCGCTTTCCTGCTAACCAGTAAACACCCCAACTCATTTTCCGCTGAGGATGATATTGCTATATATCTTCCTTTGCGTAGTATTGTAGAAGTTTATGATAGCATGGAAATGTTTTATGAGGATCTATGTAATATGGTTTTAGAAAATGATGAAAGCCTCATTGCTAAGTTTGAGAGGGTTTCTGATGGGCCAGGAGTCGTTGAAAAGATTTTAAATGATGTTGAGATAAAGCCAGGTTTGTTTGGTATAACTATCAATATAAAGAGGCTTTATAGTAAGTTGAAATCATGAGTTAAAGCGTCTTAGCCCTTTGATGCCGCTATTTAACTAGAGTCAACATGACACAGGATGACCACCAGCGCGTAATTAATGAGCTGCAGCATCAAGCCACGTTAGCCCGCTTTAAAGCAACCGATATGGATGAAGAGCTGGCAGAGGATGACGACAAGCGGCTGACGATTTGGACGAAGCGCTTAAACAGCGCATACGAAGGCGCTACGGTTGGCATGGGATGGCTTCGTCGTTGCACTCCTCGCAACGGCATATGCAGGCTGCCGTGCAGGAACACCTTACATTAGCGTGACTTCAAACCTGTCAGCCGTCACAACAGGCGTTTTAGCATGCCGAGGGCCTTCTTTGATTTCTATCAAGCCATAATCGCCCATCTTCTTAATGGTACGGCTCAGGCTTTCTTTGCGACGCCCGGTTATTTCAGCAAGCTCCCCCAATGATAGCGGCTTGCATTGGCGAATCGTTTTAAGAAGTTCAAGATTTTTCGTATTCAGCAGGCGAGACATGGACTCGACGCTATCGAACCATACTTTTGGGTCATCAGCAGTAGGCTTATAGAGGCCTTTGGCAATTGAGATCGTGC
>JAMCZP010000347.1 GCA_023485185.1 Gammaproteobacteria bacterium | reverse complement strand
ACCCAGAGTACTTGCGCTACTACTTTGCCGCCAAGCTGACTTCCAAGGTCGATGATCTGGATTTGAATCTGGAAGATTTTGCAGCGCGTGTAAACTCAGACCTGGTTGGCAAAGTGGTTAATATTGCCAGCCGCTGCGCCGGTTTTGTGAAAAAACTCGGCGGTGGGAATCTCTCGGCACACTGCGCCGAACCGCAGATGGTGGCGCGTTTTATTGCCACCGGTGATGATATTGCCGAAGACTTTGAAGTACGTGAATTTAGCCGGGCAATGCGTAAAATTATGGAGCTGGCGGACGAAGCCAACACTTACATTGCCGATAAAGAGCCCTGGGCACTGGCCAAGCAGGATGGACGGGATAACGAAGTATTAGAGATATGTTCCGTCGGTATTAATCTCTTCCGCCAGCTAATGGTGTATCTAGCGCCCGTAGTGCCGGCCATGGCTGAAGAAGCACGTCAGTTTCTTAACGTTGAGTCACTTGACTGGCACACTCGTCAAACGGTATTGACCAATCACCCAATCAAAAAATTCAAGCCGCTGATGACGCGCGTCGAGCGTGATAAAATTGACGCGATGATTGAAGCGTCGAAGGAAGATTTAGTGGAAGAGCAAAAACTCAAAGAGGCGCCTAAAGGCCCGCTGGCAGAAGAGCCCATTGCTGAGGAGATCGACTTTGCCGCCTTTGCCAAGGTCGACCTACGCATTGCGCGCATAGTCAAAGCCCAGTATGTCGAAGGTGCCGATAAACTCTTACAGCTAACCCTCGACTTAGGCGGCGAAATGCGCAATGTGTTTTCCGGCATTCGTTCCGCCTACGCGCCGGAAGCATTGGAAGGTCGCTTGACGGTGATGGTCGCCAACTTGGCGCCACGCAAAATGCGTTTTGGCATGTCGGAAGGCATGGTGCTAGCCTCAGCAAATGAAGAAGGCATTTATCTGCTCTCCCCTGATGCGGGCGCCGAACCGGGCCAACGCGTTACATAATCAAGTGAAACGCTGCAAGCTGAGGGCAGTGGCGGAAGCCCTGCCCTTTTTCGTTGTTGCTCACTGCCTGCCAGCACAGTAACGGTGTAAACCAACACATAAGGTAACCGCTCATCAAGCTTTCACTCCCCCCTCTAGCCAACGGGCTTATTTCTTCGCACAATACGCCGCCATGAGTGAGTTATTTATCATTTTGATCAGCACTGCGCTGGTCAACAATTTTGTGCTGGTTCAGTTTTTGGGCCTGTGTCCATTTATGGGTGTCTCCAATAAACTGGAATCAGCCATGGGCATGTCCCTGGCCACCACCTTTGTGCTGACGCTGGCATCGGCGGCTAGCTTCGTGGTTTATCACGGTCTGCTGGTGCCACTGGATGTCACTTATCTGCGCACGATTAGCTTTATTGTGGTGATTGCTGCGGTGGTGCAGTTTACCGAAATCATGGTGCGCCAGCTGAGTCCACTACTACACCAAGTGTTAGGCATTTTCCTGCCGTTGATCACAACAAACTGTGCAGTACTGGGGGTTGCGCTGTTGTCGCTAAACCGTGAGCTAAGCTTTTTTCATACCACTCTATATGGGTTGGGCGCAGCGCTTGGGTTCTCGCTGATCTTGGTGCTGTTTGCCGCCATGCGTGAGCGCTTGGCAGGGGCGGATATTCCCAAGCCATTCCAGGGCGCTGCGATTGCCATGGTCACCGCCAGCCTTATGTCGCTGGGGTTCCTCGGCTTTTCTGGGTTGGTACAAGGATGAAGGCAGCGCACAATGAGTGACACATTCAGTGCTATTAGTATCATTAGCGCAGTGGCGGTATTAACCGGCTTGGGTATCGGGTTTGGTGCACTATTAGGCGTGGTCAGCGAACGTTTCAAGCGTGAAGATAACCCACTAGTTGAGCAAATTGATGCGCTACTGCCCCAAACCCAGTGTGGTCAGTGCGGTTACCCAGGCTGCCGTCCTTACGCCGAAGCCATTAACCAGGGCGATGCGCTGAATAAATGCCCACCCGGTGGTGAAGCGACGATTCACGCCCTAGCTGATCTTCTCGGCCGTGAAGCCGAGCCTCTTGACGGTGAAGCCCAAAGCGAGGCCCAGGTAGCGTTTATTCGCGAAGCAGAGTGTATTGGCTGCACGAAATGTATTCAGGCCTGCCCGGTCGATGCGATTATCGGGGCCGCTAAGCTGATGCACACCGTCATTGAAGACGAGTGTACCGGCTGCGATCTCTGCCTTGATCCCTGCCCCGTGGACTGTATTGATATGCTGCCTCGTTCAACACCGCTAACCCAGTGGCAGCCAGCTATGACGCCTTCACCCAATGTGATCGTCAGCGACCGACCCAATACGTTAGGGGGTGTTTATGTCGAGCGCCTATGATTTTCCAGGTGGCATTTACCCTCCGCCGCGCAAGCAGCGCTCCAATCAAGCTGCGCTGATTGAAGCGCCACTGCCAAACCGAGTGGTTCTCCCGCTTCAACAGCACAGCGGCCAGCCCGCCACCCCCTGCGTTGTGTCGGGCGACGCGGTAAAAGTAGGCAGCGTGGTTGCCAAACGTGAAGGCATGATATCAAGTGACTTACACGCCACCATTAGCGGCACGGTAGGCGAGGTTAACGCCACGCAAATTACCATTGAAGGCAATGGGCGAGACGAGTGGCAACGGCTACCTAGCCTTGATTGGCGAAGTGCCGCCCCCGAAGAACTGCTAGCACGCTTAAGTGAGAGCGGCATTGTTGGGCTAGGCGGTGCTGGTTTCCCTTCGCATATTAAAGCGCGGGTGGTCGAACGGCATGCGACTCACACCCTGGTAATTAACGCCGCCGAGTGCGAGCCCTATATCACTGCCGATGATCTTACCCTGCGCCACTACCCTGCTGAGGTGCTCGAAGGCGCGCAGATCGTCGCCAAACTGTGCAGTGCGCAGCGTATCGTTATTGGCATAGAGGATAATAAACCCGAGGCCATTGAAGCACTGCAACGCGTGCTGCAACACGCCCTACCGAATAGCCAGTCAGTGCCGGTTGAGCTAACAGTCATTGCCACCCGCTACCCCAGCGGTGGCGAGCGTCAACTGATTAAAAAACTGTTAGACCTTGATGTGCCCAGCGGTGGGCTACCCGCGGATGTAGGGGTGCTATGCCATAACCCTGGCACCCTGCTGGCGATATTGCAGGCGGTACGCGGTGGTCAGCCGCTGATTTCCCGAATTGTTACCTTGACCGGCGATGCAATTGCTCAGCCCGGCAATCGCTGGGTGCGGCTGGGCACATCTGTAAAAGAGCTGCTGGAACAAGCGGAGCTGAACCCCTCAGGGTTAAATCAGGTTATTCAGGGCGGCCCGATGATGGGCACGCCGCTGCTAGCACTAGACACGCCGGTTACCAAACTCACGAATTGTTTGATTGCCGCCACCATTGATGAGCTACCCGCGCCACCAGCCGAATCACCCTGTATCCGCTGTGGCGAGTGCGAAAGCGTTTGCCCGGTTGCCCTACTGCCGCAACAGCTCCACTGGTACGCCCGCGCTCAAGACGATGCCAAACTGGCGCGCTACCACCTGTTTGACTGCATCGAGTGCGGCGCCTGCAGCTACGTCTGCCCCAGCCATATTCCACTGGTAGTAGATTACCGCGAGGCGAAAAGCCGGATACGCTTGCAGCGCATCGAGGCAGCAAAGGCAGAGTACGCTAAACACCGCTTTGAGTTCCGTCAAGCACGGCTTGCTCGGGAAGAGGCTGAAAAACAGGCACGCCGTGAAGCACGCCAAGCGCAACAGCGCCGCACACCCACCAGTGCCGCGGCCAGCAGCGATACTGTCGATTTACGCGGACTGCGGATTGCCCATGCAGCTGCCAAAGCATCGGTCAAAAAGGCGGAAAAGACCCTGGCGCGGGTGGCCCAGGAAGACCCCA
>JAMCZP010000159.1 GCA_023485185.1 Gammaproteobacteria bacterium | reverse complement strand
CGAACACAATCTCTTGGTCTATGCAGAAAAAAGCGGCCTAACCGCTGCCAAAACGCGACAAGTATACACGTCCGATAGCTTCCCGCGCAGGCCTAGGAGCCTGTCCGGCTTGGCCGATCGTCGCGAGAAGTACAAATTCGCAGTAGATCAATGCTCAGCCGGACAGGCTCCTAAATCATGACGCCTGGCAGTTGCCTGCGTTATGATGCCCCAAGCGTGCGCCCGTCGCGACCCCGAATTACCGAGTCGTTCGGCTTGCCAATCTTAACGAGGTTTTATTATGGATACTTCTCGCACCCCACGCCCGGTGGCGCTGATAATTCTCGACGGCTACGGCCACAACCCCGAGAGCGACCATAATGCGGTGGCCGCGGCCCACAAACCGGTGATGGACAAGCTTTGGGCGAGCCGTCCCCATGCCTTTGTTCACACCGATGGCCTGCATGTTGGCCTGCCCGAGGGGCAAATGGGCAACTCCGAAGTCGGGCATATGAATATTGGTGCGGGACGTATTGTTTACCAGGATTTCACGCGTATCAGCAAGGCGATTAAAGACGGCGACCTGGATGTGAATGAAAACCTCACCCAGCCGATTGACGAAGCCGTCGCTAACGGACGACCCGTACACTTAATTGGCCTCCTCTCCCCCGGCGGTGTCCACAGCCATGAGGACCATTTTATTGCCATGGCAGAGCTTGCCGCGCGACGCGGTGCCCAGCGTATTTTTATTCACGCCTTTCTCGATGGCCGAGATATGCCACCGCAAAGCGCCCTGGCCTCTATTGAGCGTGCCAATGCCCGCTTGGCAGAACTGGTGGGCGCTGATAATGGCTTTGTTGCCTCAATTATTGGTCGCTTTTACGCCATGGATCGCGACAACCGTTGGGAGCGCGTTGAGCAAGCGTATCGCTTATTGACTGAAGGCCACGCGGAACACTATGTCTCCAGCGCTGAAACAGCCCTGCGTGAAGCCTACCAGCGCGGTGAAACCGATGAATTTGTTGCAGCCAGCAGCATACCGCTTAAAGACGGTTCGATTACGCTGCAAGATGGCGACGCGGCGATTTTCCTTAATTTCCGCTCTGACCGCGCTAGGGAGTTAACCCGTGCTTTTGTCGAGCCAGATTTTAAAGGCTTCGAGCGCCATGCGTGCCCTAAGCTAGCCGGCCAGGGGCTGGTAATGATGACCCAATACGCTGCCGACATACCCGCGCCTGCTGCCTTTCCGCCATCGGATCTTAACGACACTCTGGGCGAAGTGGTGGCTAAGCGTGGCTTAAAACAGCTGCGTATCGCCGAAACCGAGAAGTACCCTCACGTCACCTTCTTCTTCTCTGGGGGCAATGAAGCTGAGTTTGAAGGCGAAACGCGGATTCTGCTGCCCTCGCCACAAGACGTTCGCACCTACGACGAAAAGCCTGAAATGAGCGCCTTTGAAATTACTGACAAGCTCGTCGAGGCGATTGATGGCGGAAGCTTTGACCTTATCGTTTGCAACTACGCCAATGGCGATATGGTCGGCCATACCGGTGACTTCAAGGCTGCGGTAAAAGCCATTGAAACTGTCGATACCTGCGTGGGTCGCGTGGTGGAAGCCATTGAGCGCGCTGGCGGCGCCTGCTTAATTACCGCTGACCACGGCAATGCCGAGCAGATGGTGCATCCAGTGACTGGCGAGCCACAAACCGCCCATACCACTTTTGTAGTGCCGCTCATCTACGTGGGTGAACGCCCCGCCACGCTAGAAGAGGGTCGTTTATGCGACCTGGCCCCCACGCTACTAACGATGATGAACCAGGCGCAGCCCGAGGCAATGACCGGGAAGCCGCTGATTCATTTTACATAATGCCTATGCGGTGGTGGTTAGCATTCGCGGTCGTGCTGGCGTTAGGTTATGCGCCAGCCGCCTTTGCCCAACAAGATGAAGGGGCCGCGCGCCAGCAATTGGATGCGATTGGCCAGGAGATTGAATCCCTCGGCCAACGCCTTACATCTACGGGACAGGCACGCGATAGCGCTGAGCGCGAGCTCCGCGAGGTGGAAACAGAGCTTGCCGCTACCCACCAGCGCTTAGATACCCTCCAGGCAGAGCGCCGCCAACTGGACGAAGAGACCACCCAGCTACGTCAGCACCGTGACCGCCTAGAGAGCGAGCGTGCCAAACAATACGCCGCGTTAGGGCAACAACTCTCAGCACTTTACCGCCTTGGACCAACGCCGCAGCTCAAACTGCTGCTTAACCAGGGCGACCCGGCTGAGCTTGATCGCATGCAGGCGTACCTAAATCGACTCACTGAAGCGCGTAATCGCCGTTTAAGCGATATTGCCCGTCTTGATACTGCCCTGGCCGATACCCAAAACGAGCTAAGTGAGCGGCAAGCCCGCCTGGATGTATTGGCTGACGAGCTAGAGGAGCAGAGCGCGCTCCTTGCCCAGCGCACCACCGAGCGCCGTAGCGTTGTTTCGAACCTGGATGACCGCTATGGCAGCGAAGAGGAGCGACTGGCTGACCTCAACCAGAGCCGTGAGGAAGCCGAACGCGTGCTGCGTAATATTCAGGCAGAAATGGCAAAACTTGCCGAACCCTCCCCTACTACGCATATTGTAAGCACCCAGGGTGATTTGCCTTGGCCAGTTCAAGGCTCAATTAGCAGCAACTTTAACCATCGTGATGGTGTGCACTATAACGGTATTGTGATTCAAGCCAATGCAGGCACCCCAGTCACCGCTGTACACACCGGCCGCGTAGTATTTGCCGATTGGATGCGAGGGTTTGGAAATTTGCTCATTATCGATCACGGCGATCAGATTATGACGCTGCATGCCCACCTGCAGCAGTTTAGCGTCAGGCCAGGTCAGCAAGTTAATCGCGGCGATGAAATTGGTCGTGTTGGCGATAGCGGCGGCCAAGCACGTTCAGCGCTTTACTTTGAAGTCCGCCGCGGCGGCGAACCAATTAATCCGCAGCGTTGGATTGCGCGCCGCTGACGGGATAAGCTGCACTATTATTAATGTATAAGTATGAATGTATCAGCTTTTTCAACTATCAGATTTTCAACTACCCGTCTTTCAACTACAAGGTGACGCGCTATGGTGCCACCTATCGCCTTGCGGAGTCTGCATGACGCTATCTGTTACCGAGGTATCGGCCCCCGCCAAGCGCCTCTTGGCCACCCTGCTTCCGATTGCTTTCCTGTCGGCTCCGCTACCGTTGCTCGCCCAGCCAAACAACAGTGACGCGCTGCCCTTAGAAGAGATTCAAACCTTCGCAGAGGTGTTTGAGCGCATCAAACGCGCGTATGTCGAAGAAGTTGATGACCAAACGCTGTTACGTAATGCTATGCGCGGCATGCTCAGCGAGCTTGACCCTCATTCCGCCTACCTTGACGAGGAGGAGTACCAAAGCCTGCGCGAGTCTACTCAAGGTGAATTTGGCGGCATCGGAGTCGAAGTGGGTATGGAGAATGGCCAGCTAATGGTCATTACCCCCATTGATGACACACCGGCCTCCCGGGCGGGGTTACTGTCTCGCGACGTTATCGTGGCGATTGATGATACCCCCACCGACAGCATGTCCTTACAAGAAGCCGTGACGCTTATGCGCGGCGAGCCCAATACCGAGCTGCGCATCAGCGTCCTGCGCTCAGGTGAAGATACCCCACGGGAATTCACCCTGACCCGGGAGATTATTCGTAGCGAAAGCGTCAAGCATGAGCTGCTTGAACCGGGCTACGGCTATCTACGCATTAGCCAATTCCAGTCGCGCACGCCAGATCAAGCCCGCGATTCACTGGCGCGTATGGCGCGCGAACAGCCACTGGAAGGCTTAATACTTGATTTACGTAATAATCCCGGTGGCGTTTTACAAGCCGCCGTAGGAATTGCTGACCTGTTCTTGGATGAAGG
>JAMCZP010000192.1 GCA_023485185.1 Gammaproteobacteria bacterium | reverse complement strand
AGAATTTTCACCACGAAAAATGCTCGTTTCACCACACACTTGTAGATATCTGCCTTGGCCGTAAACGGTGATAGCACCAGGAGGACAAGCAAAGCGGTTTTTTTCATCAATCCAAGCGCCTAATTTAACGTAGGCTTTTAATCCTAACAAAAAATTGCCCCTAAGTGTCCACATCGTGACAACAAAACTTAGCTATAGCGAGCTGAAACGAGCATTTTTCGTGGTGAAAATTCTTTAAAATCAATGCAGTGTGCCGTAGTGAGCAGGTGCGCCAAGGCTTCAAAATCCGCCGCCTTTACGGGTGTGCCAGTTCGAGTCTGGCTACCGGCACCATATTTAAAATCAGGCACTTAGGTGCCTTTTTTTATGCCTGCGATTTGTGTTTTTCCCTCCCTAAATGCCTGAATGTGTCCACAAAGTGTCAACAGAGATTTTGAGGCTTACTTCACCGTCTTCTCCAAACGCTCAGCCGCAAGCTGTCGATAAAGGCTAACCAGCTCGGCACTTTTGGCTTCTTCATGCCAACTCGCGGCGTAGGTTTGGGCGCGTTCGGCGAGCTGTTGGCGCTGGGGTTCATCGCTTAACAGGCGGTTAACCTTGGTGGCGAAGTCGTCATGGTTATCCTCGGCGATTAGGCAGCCTTCTCCCTCTTTCAAAACATCCTGCGTACCCATCTTTGCGGTGGAAACCACCGGTGTGCCCAGGGCCATCGCTTCCAGCAGTACCAGCCCCTGGGTTTCCGTGCGGGATGCAAATACAAAAACGTCGGCGGCGCGGTAGGCGGCTTGCAGTGGGCCGTGGCGGTCGAGGTAGCCGAGAAACAGCACGGCGTCCGCAACGCCAACTTCCTGGGCGCGTCGTACAAGCGATTCAATGGCAGGGCCTTCGCCGGTAATGATCAAACGGGTAGTAGGGTGTTCGGCTAAGACCTGAGGCAGAATATCGATAAGAAAATCGATGTTCTTCTCAAAGGCGGCGCGGCCTACGTAGAGCAGAAGTCGCGCTTCTTTAGGTAGGTGGTAGTGAGCGCGAAATTCGCTGTCATCTTGAGGTTGGCAGAATGATTCCAGCGCTAGCCCCGTGGCAATGACAGTGATGGGCGTGGTCACGCCGTAGTGGGTGAGCGCTTGCTGCATTGCCCGTGAAGGCGCCACTAAGGCGTCGAGCTGCTGACACTGGTGCACTGAAAGCCTACGTGCAGCAAGGCGCAGCCAGCGCCGTGGAAGCCAGCGTATATAGTGATGAATATACTCCTCAAAAAGCGTGTGATAGGTCGCCACCACCGGCAGCCCAAGCCGACGCCCCAGCGCCACACCGGCATAGTGCGCCGTAAAGGGCGTGTGAACATGAATAAGGTCAAAGGCTTCATCAGCCAACTGCGTCGCCAGGGCGAGGAGATCCCGATAGCGCATCATGCGGTCTTCAGGGTCGCCGGGTACTTGGCGGGAGGGTATGCGCAGCACGCCTGGCTCATCCACTTGGCCTACGGGGTAGTCAGGACAGATCAGCGTGACCGAGTGGCCCAAACGCTCAAGGGCAGCACGAAAGCTGGCGATGGAGGTGGAGACGCCATTAACGCGGGGAAAGTAGACATCGGAGATCATCAGTATTTTGAGACCTGCCTTTGATGTCTCGGATGTTGGTGACGTTGGGTGGAAAAACGTTAAAGCCGATGCCAGCCGGGCATTGCGCTCTGCCTGGCGCTGCTGGGTCAGGGCATTGCCGTTAGCTAATTGAGTGAGAGCCGCGAGTTCTGAATCGCTGAGAGGAGGGAGTCGGCGCTGTGGCATGTAGTTTAGACTCTTTTGGCAGCTTGTTGCCACGCTACCCCGAGTTTATGACTGGTAAATGACAGGAAGTTGACCATTTGGCATAACGTTAACCCACAGTTGGCTGCTCACTCGCTTTTTCAAGCGTTGCCGTTTTATAGTGCTGGAACAGTATTCGACGAAAGACGGTATCCCACCATGGCCCTTTTTGAGCTGCATAGTCGCAATTTAGCCCAAGAGCAGGTGGCCCATACCCACGATTTCCATCAGCTTATTCTGGCCACCTGTGGTGTTACGGAGCTTTCGATGGAGGGACAAGGGGAAAGGGTGACTGCCCGTCGTGGCTGTCTGATTCCTTCCTCGCGTCATCACGAGTTCCAGGGGGACGGTAGTAACCGTACCTTAGTGTTGGATATTCCTGTCGCTCATCTAGCTACACTAGAGAAGGGCAGCGAGATTGAGCGCCTCTTTGATAAGCCGCGCTTTTTTAGTGTGCCACCAGCGTTAAACCAACTCACTCACGCCTTGGCGCATCAGCTTGAACAGTGCCCGGCGCTGCAGAATGAAATCGCGATTCTGCTGCTTCGTGCGCTGTATATGTACTTGCAGGATGCTACCCCCGCTGCTGCGGGGCAACTAGGTCAGCACTGTATTAGTGAACGCCTGGATCTTGCCCGTTTAGACGCCTGGCTGGATCAACATTTGGCTGATGAGGTGCGGGTAGAACAGATGGCCTCCCTGTGTGCCTTGAGCCCAGGCCACTTTCACTCCTGCTTTCGCGAACTGACTGGCGTGACGCCGCTGGCGTATGTACAGCGCAGGCGTTTAGAGCATGCGCGGACCTTGGTGCGTCACAGTACACTCAGTCTGGGGCACATCGCCATGCTGGTCGGTTTTCGCGACCAGGGCAGCTTTTCTCGCGCCTACCGGCGTTATTTTGAGATTTCCCCTTCTTCAGATCGTTAGATACTCATCTGAGCCAGCCCCTCGCCGAACCGTTAATGCTAAAATTTCCTTACCTGCATGACTTGCGGGCAAACCTACCTCAGCTTCGGGCAAGTAATTTTCCCGTAAGCGCTTTAGTCTTTGACTATCTATTTAAAGGAAAGCCAACATGAGCGTTACTTACCAAGACAGCAATGCACGTATGAGCCAAGTCGCTATTCATAACGGCACTGTTTATCTGGCCGGTCAGGTACCCCCTGATGCCACGGCGGATATGCGCGGTCAAACCGAGCAAGTGCTGGCGCGCATTGATCAACTGCTAGCCCAAGCCGGCACTTCAAAAGAGCATCTGATTTCAGCGCAAATCTGGGTCACCAGCATGGCGGAATTTGACCAAATGAACGCCGCGTGGGATGCCTGGGTAGTGCCGGGTCGTCCGCCAGTACGTGCAGCGCTTGAAGCCCAGCTCGCCAAGCCTGAGTGGAAAGTTGAAATCATGGTTGTTGCGGCGCTTCCGGAGGCCTGATATGCGGGTTGTTTCTGCCGAAGAAGTTACTCAAACGCTTAGCTGGGATGGCTTGGTTAAACGGCTACACGCTACTTTTGTGAATGGCGTGGAGTCTCCGCCGCGCCATCACCACGCGATGCACCGACCCGATGGCGAAGCCACGATGCTGCTGATGCCCGCTTGGGAAGCCGCAGGCTATATCGGCGTCAAAATGGTGAACGTGTTTCCGCAAAATGCTGACCACGGTATCCCGGCAATCTCGGGACTTTACCTGCTCAGCGAGGGTAAGTACGGTCAGCCGCTGGCGTGTATCGACGGCAGCGAGTTAACCCGCCGCCGCACGGCGGCCGCTTCAGCACTTGCCGCCCAAGCATTGTCGAATGAGTCGGCAGCAACACTGCTGGTCGTGGGCACGGGCAAGCTAGCGCCCATGGTGATTGAGGCCCACGCCAGCGTACGCCCCATCAAACGTGTACTCATTTGGGGGCGTAATCCCGAGAAGGCGGCATCGATTGCTGATGAGTACGCTGATCGCTTCGAGACCCATGTAGTGGAAGCGTTAGCGGATGCGGTAGCAGAAGCGGACATCATTAGCTGCGTGACGCTCTCTAACCAGCCGATTATCAAAGGCGAATGGCTGACACCTGGGACGCACCTGGATTTGATCGGTGCGTTTCGACCGCAAATGCGCGAAACCGATGGGCTGTGTCTGCGTCGCTCGGAGGTGTTTGTGGACACCTACGCCGGTGCCAAAGGTGAGGCGGGCGACATTCTTCAAGCCATCAATGAAGGTGAGTTTCAGTTTGATTATATCAAGGCGGAGCTGGCCGAAGTATTAACCGGCGCTAAGCCAGGGCGCTCTGCTCCAGACGCCATCACGCTATTCAAGTCAGTGGGCGCTTCGCTTGAAGATTTAGCCGCTGCCATTGAAGTGTGGGAGTCGCTCTCGTCGTCGACGTCTGTGGGCTAGTATAAAAGTACAAAATCACTTATTGCGTAGACCGCTCTCTAGGAGCGGTTTAAAGCCGCCAAGGATTGCGAACTTGACCATGAAATGTTTTTACCACCCCGATCAGGCGTACCACGCGCCACCGACCTTTCTGTTACGCGGACAGCCCGCGCCTTCACCGGAAGGCCCGAAGCGCGCTGAGCTGCTCACTCAAGGTTTGGCGAGTGCTGGGCTAACCCTAATCGCGCCTGACAAGGTGGATTCACCCAAGCTACGTAAGCGTTTAGCGCAGATTCACTCGCCGCGCTACCTGACGTTTTTGGAAACTATTTATGGGCGTTGGCAGAAGCTGCCAAACGCTGCCGAGTTTGTCGCCCCCAATATCCACCCCTGTGGCGGCGGTAACCACTATCCGCACCACCCCGTTGGCCAAGCAGGCTGGCACTTGCACGATATGGCCTGCCCGCTGAGTGCCACTAGCTTTCGTGGTGCGCTGGCCTCTGCTGCTAGTGCCGAAGCGGCGGCAGAAGAGGTGGTTAATGGTGCGCCAACCGCCTACGCGCTTTGCCGCCCGCCCGGCCACCATGCCGGGCCGGAGCGCGCCGGAGGTTTTTGTCTGCTGAATAACTCAGCGCTGGCAGCCACGGTGTTGCGCGAGCGTTTTGCCAAAGTGGCGATCATCGATGTGGATCTTCACCACGGCAACGGCACCCAGGATATTTTCTATTACCGCAGCGATGTCTGGACGGGCTCGCTACATGCTGACCCCAGTGATTTCTACCCATTTTTTTGGGGTGGCGCTGAGGAAGAGGGCTGCGAGGAGGGCGTCGGTGCTAACGTTAATTTGCCCTTGCCGGTAGGCAGCGACGGTGATGTTTATCTTGATGCACTAGCGATTTTGATCGACCACCTGCAGCGCTACCAGCCAGAGGCAGTGGTGGTGGCACTCGGGTTAGACGCCCACAAAGACGACCCGTTGGCAGGGCTCACCGTGGAAACAGAAGCCTTTGTAGTGCTCGGTAAACGCTTAGCTGCACTGGGCCTGCCCACCGTTGTGGTGCAAGAGGGCGGCTACCCCACCGAGCATCTGAGTGCCAACCTAAATGCCTTTATGCAGGGCTTTATGGCATGAGCACCACCGGTTTTTACTGGCACGAACGCTGCTTTTGGCATGATTTAGGCGCGATTGGGGTGTTCTCGTCACCCGGCGAGTTTTTACAGCCTCAAGCGGCATCTGAAAGCCCGGAGAGCAAGCGGCGACTGAAAAATATTCTTGAAGTCAGCGGCTTGATGGATGAGTTGAGCGTGGTGAAGCCGCCTGCCGCTAAGCTTGATGATTTGCTGCGCTTTCACACTCCGCGCTATTTGGATGCATTACAGGCGGGGGATAAAGCGCGCGGCGGCAACGGCGGCGACTGCGCACCTTTCATGCCTGGCAGTTGGGCGGCAGCCAACCACTCTACTGGTTTGGCCATTGCCGCCGTGGCAGCCGTGGCGCTGGGGGAGGTTAATAACGCCTATGCTCTATGTCGGCCGCCGGGCCACCATGCGGAAGCCGATCAAGGCCGTGGGTTCTGCCTGCTAGGTAATATCCCCGTGGCGGTGATGCGCGCCCGGGCTATGGGACAGGTCAAGCGCGTGGCGATACTTGATTGGGATGTACATCACGGTAACGGCCAGCAGGCGGCGTTTTATGACGAGCCTGAGGTGTTTACTGTTTCCATCCATCAGGCGTGCAATTACCCGCTGGACACAGGTGGCTTTGAGGAGCAGGGCGAAGGTGCAGGCATTGGCGCCAATCTTAATCTACCGCTGCCCCCCGGCTGTGGCCTGGGCGCCTACGCGTACGCCGTGGAAACGCTGGTGCTGCCTGCGCTTGAAGCCTTTAACCCCGAGCTCATCGTGGTGGCCTGCGGTTACGACGCCTGCGCCAAAGATCCATTAGGCAAGATGTTGCTCAACAGCCAAGCGTTCGCCACCATGACCGCCCAGCTTAAAGCACTGGCCGAGCGCTGCTGCGATGGCAAGCTGGTGTTCATTCACGAAGGCGGCTATTCGGAAGGTTATGTGCCGTTATGCGGCCACGCGGTGATTCAAACCCTGGCGGGCAGCGCCATTGCCGTGCCCGACCCGCAAAACGATGAAATTGCCGCTTGGGGCTATCAGGCCCTGCAACCGCACCAGCAACTGTTAATCGACGACTGGTGCCAACAGTGGGAGCAACGCAAACAATGACACCGCTTTATGACCGCGATGGCTGGATCTGGCACGACGGTGAATGGCTGGAGTGGCGCGAGGCCAAGGTGCATGTCTTCACCCATACGCTGCACTATGGCATGGGCTGTTTTGAGGGCGTGCGCGCCTACGCTGGCCCTTCGGGCACGCATCTATTTCGCGCTGCTGAACATACCCGCCGCTTGGCAGAAAGCGCCCATTCGCTGGATATGCCGCTGCCGTTTAGTGAAGCGGAGTTGGTCAATGCCCAGCGCGAGTGCCTGGCCAAAAACGGCCTGAGCAATGCCTACCTGAAACCTACCGTGTTTTTTGGTGCAGAAGGTTTAGGACTACGCGCCCAGGGGCTAACCACTCACATAATGGTCGCCGCCTGGGATCTAGGCCCCTACATTTCGCCCCAGGCTGCCAGCCACGGTTTGCGTGCGCTGACGTCATCCTGGGCGCGCCACCACGTCAATATCAGCCTGTGTCGTGCGAAAACTAACGGCCACTACGTCAACTCGATACTGGCGTTGAATACGGCGATCAAAGCCGGGTTTGATGAAACCATTATGCTCGACCCTGAAGGCTATGTGGCCGAGGCCTCGGCGGCGAACGTCTTTTTGCTGCGCGATGGCGTGCTGCATACACCGGAAGTGACCTCGTGCCTGCAAGGCATCACCCGGGATAGCGTGATTCAGCTGGCGCAAAAGGTGCTGGGCATCGAAGTGCGCGAGCGGCGGATAACCCGCGACGAGTTATACACAGCAGATGAGGCGTTCTTAACCGGCACCGCTGCCGAAATACTCCCGCTTCGCGAGCTGGATGGTCGCCGCATTGGTGGACGCGCGGGTGCACCACCCGTCAACGAACCCATCAGCCAAGACAGCGTCACTGCTCAACTGCAGGGTCTATATCGTCAGGCGGTGCGGGGAGAGCTGGATGACTTCAGGCATTGGTTAACGCCTTAGGGCTAGTATGGCGGGCAATCAACATGCCCCGGTGCGAGGGCAGGTTTCCGCGAGGGCGCTGTGAACCCATCCCTGGGCGCTACTTTTTCCATCTGACCGCCATGGATGGCGGAAATGCCGGAATTGTCGGGAACATTTTCCGGCCCTGGAAAAAGACCCTCGCTCCAACCTGCCCTCGCACCTACTGATCACATTTACCAACTGAATCAGGCGTGTTCTTTTATGGCCTGTTCGAGAATTGCCAATCGCCCAGGCACCAGGGCGTCGGCGACCGCTGTAATACGTATCACATTGGCAAGTTCTGGGTGCGTTAGGCGCGTGACTAATACGCCTTCGGCGAGCAGTTGCTGGTGTACCTCGGCGGCGAGTTCCTCGCTGGGCAGGCGAATGCCGATAAAGTTAGTAGCGCTGGGCAGTACGTCGGCACCAAGTGCGCGAAAGTGCTCAGCCAGTTGTTCTCGGCGCGCTTTTACATCGGCGACGTGTTGATGAACCTCGTTAGGGTGGTCGAGCACCACTTCGGCGGCGGCTAGGGTCAGTGATGAAACCGCGTAGTGAATACGCACCTTCATCATCATTGCCAGCACTTCAGGGTCGGCGATGGCGTAGCCAATGCGCAGACCCGCCAAGCCGTGAGCCTTGGAAAGCGTGCGTAGACGAATCACCCCCGGTATTGCTTTGGCAGCGAACTCGCTGTTGGCATCATCTCGGAAGTCCCCATAGGCTTCATCCAGCAGCAGCCAGCAGGTATCGGGCAGCGCATCGCGCAGCTCGAGGATGGCGCTGTCGCTATGTAAATGGCCGCTGGGGTTATCCGGGTTGGCCAGATACACCAGTCGCGCGTTTTCCTGATGCGCCGCAGCTACAAGGGCTTCCAGGTCGGGGGCCAGCACGCCCGGCGCTTCATAGTAGCTGGGCTCAATCAGGCGGCAGCCCTGGCCTTTGGCGAAATAGCCCAAGGTGGGGTAGGTGCCTGCGGTGCTCACCACCGTTTCACCCGGTTCGCAGGTGGTGCGCAGGGCCAGGGCAATCAAACTGTCGGCACCGGCATCCACCAGCAGCGTTTCTAACGGAATACCTTGCTGAGCACTCAAGCGCTGGCGCACGCCCAGCGCCTCGGCATCGCCGTAGCAGTAAACGTGTTCGGCCAGGGCATCGCCAAAGTGTTCACGCAGGGCGCGGTGTGGCATGTCCAGGCCTTCGTTAGAGCCCAGGCGGTGGGGGATCACTCGTCCTATGCGGCGCTCTAATACTTTGATGCCTGGGAAGGGGTTATGCGGGCCTTCGCCAGTTAAGTGCTCGGGGTAATGGGACATGTTGATTCCTGAAAACACAATGAATGTTTAACTTAAAATGTTTATTGAAGTACTTTACCTGGATTTAAAAGATTGAGCGGGTCTAGTGCTTGCTTGAGGGTACGCATCAGCTCGATTTCGGCGTTGGAGCGGCAGGTGCTTAGCCAGGGGCGCTTCTCCAGGCCAATGCCGTGTTCAGCAGAGACCGAGCCGCCCAGTGCCGCCAGCGGTTGATAGACCATGGCTTCCACTTCGCGGCGCGCCTCGGGATCCAAGCTCCCCACGCTAACGGAAATATGTAGATTGCCATCGCCCAGGTGGCCAAACACTACCAGGCGCGCATCTGGCCAGCGCTGGGTTAGCTGCGCTTCCAGGGCATCGGTGTAGCGCTGCATATCGGCAATCGGCAGGCTGACATCAAAAGTGAATAGCGGTGCCAAGCCTTTGATTAACCCTTCGATATCTTCACGAATCGCCCATAGCCCATCGCGCTGGGTAGTCGACTGCGCAATCACCGCATCGACAATCAGCTCGCTCTCCAAAGCGCTTTCTAATGCTTCGCTGAACTGAGTGGCATTGCGCTCGGCGTCGCTGCCCAGGGAATCAATGATCACATAAAACGGATGTTCAGTGGCAATCGGCGGGGTGTGGCGGTCCAGGGTTTCAGTGAGCAAACGGTAGTGGTTTTGCCACATCACCTCAAAAGCACCCAGGCTGCCGCCAAGCGCTTTGCCCATATGGCTGAGCAGTCCGGTTAACGCCTCAAACGAAGGGCAGGCCACCATCGCTGTTTGTTCGCTGGGCGTGGGTGGCTGAAGGCGCAGCACCGCACGAGTCACAATGCCTAGCGTTCCTTCACTGCCGATAAACAGCTGCTTCAAATCGAACCCAGCGTTGTTTTTAAGCATACGGTTCATAGAGCTGACTACCCGGCCATCGGCCATTACTGCCTCCAGGCCAAGCACTTGCTGGCGCATCATGCCGTAGCGGATCACCCGCACGCCACCGGCATTAGTGGCGATATTGCCGCCAATCGTACAACTGCCCCGAGCGCCCAAATCCAGCGGAAACTGCAGGCCGACTTCTCGTGCGGCTTCCTGTACCCGTTGCAGCGGTGCGCCCGCCTGCACGGTGAGAGTGCCGCCCACTTGATCAATCTCTTCAATGGCGCTCATGCGTTCAAGAGAGATCACCAGTTCATCCGCGCTCGCTTCACCGCCATGCACCAGGCCGGTTAATCCGCCGTGGGTCACGACCGGCTGCTGGACGGCATGACAAGCCTGCATCACTGCAGCGACTTGCTCGGTATTCGCTGGGCGCACAATGGCGCCCGCTTGGCAGGGCGCGCCAGTCATCCAGTCAACACGACGGTTGTGTACATCGTCGCCGGTCAATACATGGGCAGGGCCTACAATGGCGCGCAGTGCCTCCAGTGTTATCCGCATCCAGTTATCCTTTCCTTTTAAAACATTATGTAGTGACTGCCACCGGCGCTTCGCGGCCGGGGATCGCGTTGAGCAGCGCTTGGGTATACGCCTCACGGGGGGCGAGGAAAATCTGCTCAGCGCTGCCTTGCTCGACAATACGGCCATACTGCATAACCACAATGCGGTCGCAAATTTGTGCGGCGACGCGTAGGTCATGAGTAATGAATAGCAGCGAAAGGGAGAGCCGTTGTTTAAGCTCCTCAAGTAGCTCTAGCACCTGCGCCTGAATAGATACATCCAAGGCTGATACGGCTTCATCCGCCACAATCAGTTCGGGATTTAGCGCTAATGCCCTGGCGATACCTATGCGCTGGCGCTGGCCACCGGAAAACTCATGGGGGTAGCGCTCCACGGCGCTGGCGCCCAAGCCCACCAACTCTAATAGTTCGCCTGCCTGCTTAAGCGCTGCGGCTTTTGGCGTACCGTTGGCGATTGGCCCCTGGGCAATCGCCATGCCCACCTTGGTGCGCGGGTTCAGTGAGGCGTAAGGATCTTGAAAGATCATCTGCACCCGGTGGCGCTCACGACGTAGCGCATCGCCTTTGAGCTGTGAAAGGTTGATGCCATCGAGCAGCAGCTCGCCGCTATCTGGATGTTCAAGGCGCACCACACAACGGCCGAGGGTGGATTTCCCCGAACCTGATTCGCCCACAATGCCTACCGTTTCTCCGCGGGCTAAGGTAAGCGATACCTCTTCAAGGGCGCGCACTTCTCGGGCAGGCTTAAACAATCCGCCTCGGGAGCGAAACACTTTATTGAGCTGTTTGATTTCCAGCAGCGGGGCGACCTGGCTGGTCTCGCGGTGGGGCGGCACCGCATTGCTGGGTATCGCCGCAATCAGCGCTTGGGTATAGCTATCCTGTGGGTTTTCAAGCACCGCTTTTGCTTCGCCTAGCTCAACAATTTTGCCGTGGCGCATCACGCAGACGCGATTGGCAATTTCGGCCACCACGCCAAAGTCGTGGGTGATAAACATCACCGACATACCGCGGCGCTGCTGTAAGTCGCGAATCAGCTCCAGTATCTGCGCTTGGGTGGTAACGTCCAGCGCGGTGGTGGGCTCATCGGCGATGAGCAAAATAGGCTCTAGCGCTAGTGCCATGGCAATCATTACCCGCTGGCGCTGGCCGCCGGAAAGCTCGAAGGGGTAGGCGCGAATGGCTTTTTCCGGCTGTGGAATGCCGACTTCGATCAATAGTTCTAAAGCGCGGGCCTGACGCTCTTTTGGTGTTAGCTGGCCGTGGGCTTCGAACACTTCAGCAATCTGTGCACCCACGCGCATCAGCGGGTTAAGGGCGGTCATCGGCTCTTGAAAGATCATGCCAATCTTTAAGCCGCGCAGGAAGCGGTGCTGCTTTTCTGTCAGGGCGAGTAGGTTCTGCCCCTCGAACAAAATCTCACCCTGGGTGGCGCGCACACCTTTAGGCAGCAGGCCCATCACGGCATTGGCGGCCATCGACTTGCCGGAGCCGGACTCGCCCACCACGCACATGATTTCCCCACGCTTTACGTCGTAGCTAACGTTTTCCACTGCCAGGGCGCGATCCGCCCCTTTGGGTAGCGCTACGTTTAGGTCGCGAATGCTAAGGACGGTTTCTGTTGATGCTTCATTCATAACAAGCTCTCCAGCCATAACAAACGTCTAGCGCTCGCGTGAAAGTTTGGGGTTAAGCGCATCGTCTAGCCCTTCACCGACCAGGTTTAGTGCCAAAACGGTGAGCAGAATCGCTAAACCAGGGAAGAAACTCAGCCACCAGGCCTGGCGAATGACCGTTCGCGCGGCACCGATCATATAGCCCCAGGACATCACGTTAGGGTCACCCAAACCAAGAAACGACAGCGCCGACTCCAACAAAATAGCGGTGGCCACCATAAGTGAGGCCAGAACGATAATCGGCGACAGCGTATTGGGCAGAATTTGGCGCAGAATAATCGTGGTGTTGGACTGGCCGACCAATCGCGCGGCTTCTACATATTCACGGTTGCGCAGCGACATAAACTCTGCGCGCACCAAACGGGCTACCGGGGGCCAACTGACAATTGCGATTGCCAGTACAATGGATGTCACGCTGGGCTGCATAATTGCCACTAGTACAATCGCCAACGCGAAGTTAGGGATGGTCTGGAAGAACTCGGTAAAGCGCATCAAGATATCGTCAATAATGCCGCCGTAATATCCGGCGATGGCGCCAAGCGGAACGCCAATCAGCAGTGCCACGCTGGTCGATACCAACCCGATCAACAGCGATACCCAGGCGCCGTGCATAATGCCTGCCGCCACGTTGCGGCCCATGGTATCCGTACCCAGCGGAAAGCCATCATGTGAAAGCGGCGGTAAAAACGGTCGCTGAACCATGCGCCAGGGGGACTCAGGAAACAACAACGGCGCCAGTATCGCCATGGCGATAATCAATAGCAGAATAATCAGCCCCACCAGGGCGCCACGGTTTTGCGCGAAGCGTGCGAAAAAGCTCATGAGGCCCCCTTCTTGATGCGTGGATCCGCCAAGCTGTACACCACATCAGTGATGATATTGAAGACGATAACCAAGGCCGCCGAGAAGAAGAAAATGCCCAGAAGCAGGTTATAGTCCCGCTGCTGCAGCGCTTCATACATCAGCCGCCCGATACCCGGCCAGGCAAACACGGTTTCGGTTAGGATTGCCCCGCCAACCATTTGCCCTGCCTGTAAGCCCGCCAGAGTAATAATCGGCAGCAGGGCATTACGCAGCACATGACGACGCTGAATAATGCTTGGCTTCAAGCCTTTAGCGCGGGCGGTTTTAACGTAATCCTGCTGGGCAGCGTCTAGCATGGAGGTGCGGGTCATGCGGGTATAAATCGCCATAAAGAACAGCGCTAGGGTGGTCGCGGGTAGCACTAAGTGTTTGGCCACGTCGAGTATTAAGGCAAAGCCCGTATGCCCAGCCCCTACGGTGTAAAGGCCATAGGCGGGCAGCCAGCCGAGATATACCGAAAACACCACCACCGACATTAGCGCCACCCAGAATAGTGGGGTGGCGTAAAAGATCAGCGCTAACGCCATGATGATGGAGCCTGAGGGCTTTTTAACCCGCGCCGCTGCCATAGAACCGGCCACAATGCCGAGTATCAGTGAAAGTACAAAGGCCGTGCCAGTGAGTAGCAGTGTGGCGGGTAAGCGCGCCATAATCAGATCAAATACTGGTACACCCAGCCGGTAGGAGTAACCGAAATCGAGCATGGCAATGCCCGACACATAGCGCCACAGCTGCACATAGAGTGGCTGGTCAAGGCCGAAGCGTTCACGCAGCTGGTTTAGAAATTCCTGATCAGTTGCACCTGCTTCCCCCGCCAAAATAGCCGCGGGATCGCCAGGGGCCATCTGAATCAAAAAGAAATTAAAAATAACGATTAAAAACAAAACAATGACGGCTTTAAGCAGCCGCATAATAATCAAGCGAGCGTAAACCATAAACACCTTCCTGACGGATACCTTCATGACCTGGCTGAATCGCCCAGGTAGCCAGTGCTACCTGGGCAAAGGTTGGTTTAGCGGTCTAACCAAGCATCTTTAAAGCCGTCATTGACGCCTACGCCGGAGGTGACAAGATTCTGTACATCGCAGCGGTAAAGCGTTGGGAAGCCAAGCTCCATCAGCCAGCCAACAGGCACGTCTTCATGCAGGATTTCCTGCACTTCGCGGTAGAGCGCTTCGCGTTCTTCATCAGGGAAGGCCGTTGCAGCCTCGTTAAACAGCTCATCGACGCGCTCGTTTTCGTAGCCTTCAACATTGTTCCAGGGCGAGCCTTTTTCGATATTGCTTGATAGGTAGTTACGCGCTATGCCAAGTGCTGGATCGCCGTACTGGAACAGGTAGGTAAAGGCGAGATCGTAATCCCAATCGCCCAGGCGCTGGTTCCAGCCGCCCACATCGGTGGCTTGTGTGCGCACGTTAATGCCCACTTCACGCAGGTTCTGCTGAACGGCTTCGGCCCAGCGCGTCCAGGTTTCGCCGTAGGGCAGCGGTAGGATGGTGATCTCCTCGCCGTCATACTCCATCTCTTCAAGCAGCTCGCGGGCGCGGTCAGGATTGTGGTCGTAGGGCTCTAGGCCGTCGTACTGGAAGCGGGCGTTAGAACCGAAGGCGGAAAGCGGCACATTGCCCAGGCCGTTCCAGAGTACGTCTTTGGCGAACTCGCGATCCATGGCGTACATCACCGCCTGGCGGAAGCGTTTATCGGCCGTTGGGCCTTCACGATTGTTCATCCACAGCATCGCAAAGGGGCTGAAATACTCATGGCCCTCTTCGGTCATGCAAACATTGTCCATTTCCGCTAAGCGGGGGATATCGAAGTTTTCAATCGTTCCACTGGGCAATACGTCAATAGTACCGTTTTCAAACGCCACCGCACGGGAAGCACCATCGGGAATGATGTGCCAGTTAATACCGTCTAAATAGGGCAGATCATCCTCGTAGTAGTCCTCGTTTTTGACCAGTTCGATAACCGTGCCGCGATCCCAGTTGGCAAACTTAAATGGGCCCGTGCCAATCGGGTGGTCGTTGTGCTCGTTATTGCGGAAATCGGTATCTGCATAGAGATGTTCGGGCACCATGGTGAAGGTGCCTGCTTCAAAGGAGATCAGGAACGGCCCAAATGGCTCCACAAGGGTAAACACCACGGTATGGTCATCGGTGGCTTCGATACTTTCCACATGCTGCAATACTGCACGGGCGCTGGGGTTAAGTTCACGATGGAACACATCGGCGGAGAAGACTACGTCATCGGCGGTGAAGGCTTCACCGTCGTGCCAAGTAACACCTTCACGCAGATGGAAGGTGTAAGTAAGACCATCGTCACTCACCTCCCAAGACTCTGCCAGTTGCGGCATCGGTTCAAGGTCAGTGGAGTAGCGTAATAAGCCTTCGTAAATGTTGCCAGAGACAGTGCGCGTCGGGGCATTTTGAATCATGCCCAGCACTAAGCCCGGTGGTTCAGGCTGGATAATCGTGTTAACGACGCCGCCTGATTTAGGCTCGTCAGCCATGCTGATGGATGTAAAAGCCAGTGCTGCAGCGGAAATAGCCAAAGCCAAAGGTGTTTTCATGTTTCCTGCTCCTAGGTTATTAGCACGTAATTAGGTTACGTCGTGGTTAGGCGAGCGAGGCGTGGCGTGTTAGGCCCAGTTATGATGTTTGTTGGGGGCCTTTTTTTAAACCTTGCACTATGAACTTAGCAGCATGTGGTAAAGCTGTCGACAGTCGGCAATCGTTCGTCGACAAAGCGTTTTTTTTCGTCATACTGAGGGTACGCAATATGCCCTATGAGTAAATTTTATGGCCTCATCAACGGTGGCTCCCAAGGCTTTTATCCAGCAGCAGAACTTAGTTGAGCAGGTTGCTGACTATTTAACCCAAGCGATTATTCAGCAACACTTTTTACCCGGCGAGCGGCTTTCTGAAGTGCAGCTTTCTCGTGACTTGGGGGTAAGCCGGGCGCCGGTTCGGGAAGCGGCTCGCTTATTAGAAAGCCGCGGCTTATTAATATCAAAACCCCGCCGAGGCTTCTTTGTAAGAGCGTTGAATGCCGTTGAACTTGAAGATGTGTTTGATTTACGGCTCTGCCTTGAACGCCATGCCATTCAACGGTTAATGGAGCGCTATACGCCCGAAGCCAAGCGAGCTTTGGAGCAGCAGGTCGATGTGTTGTGTGAGGCAGCGGCAAGTAATGATGGCACTCGCCGTATCGAAGAGGATTTGCAGTTTCACCGCTTAATGCTGCACTACGCAGGCAATGGGCGGCTGCTGCGGGCATTTGATGACCTGACCCATGAGCTGCGTCTATGCATCACCCTAATTACCAAAACCCATGAAGCCCCTGACACCATCGCAACTAGCCACTTTCAACTGCTGGAAGCGCTTGATAGCGGCAGCCCCGACGCTTGCCGTGAGGCAATTGACTACCACATAGGCGTTGCTCGCAAATTCGTAGTGAAGGGGGTGAGTGAAACCGGAGATAGTTCTGATGAAGATAGTGCCGATGAAGACGTTCTTTCACGATGATCAATTGCTTCATCAGCCGCAAACCTACTTCTCCCGCGGGAAGATGCGCACGCCCCAGGAAGTGCCGGAGCGCGCGACTCAACTGCTGGCGGCGGCCAATCAGCTAGGGTTTGATATCCAAGCACCTGCTGATCATGGCGTGGCGCCGTTAAGAGCGGTGCACTCGCTGGCCTACCTGCGCTTTCTCGAAAGTGCCCATCGGCGCTGGCATGCCCTGGGAGAAGATTGGGGTGAAGAGGTTATCTCCAATATTTTTGTGCGTTCGCCCAACGCCCTGCGCGGCATTTTGGCAGAAGCAGGGCGCTACTTGGCTGATGGTAGCGCCCCGGTGGGCCAGCATACCTGGAAGTCTGCTTATTGGTCAGCGCAAAGTGCGGTCGCCGGGGCGGAGGCTCTGTTAGCCGGTGATCGGTTTGCCTATGCGCTATCGCGCCCACCGGGCCATCACGCGGGCATTGATTCCGCCGGAGGCTTCTGCTTTCTCAATAATGCCGCCATAGCCGCACAGCACCTCACCACGCGCTACCCCCGCATCGTCGTGCTCGACCCCGACATGCATCACGGCCAGGGCATTCAGGAGATTTTCTACCAGCGCGACGATGTGCTGTATATCTCGATCCACGGCGATACCACCAACTTCTACCCGGCGGTGACCGGCTTTGAAGACGAACGCGGGGAGGGCGCGGGGTTAGGCTATAACCTCAACCTGCCAATGCCCCATGGTTCAGGTGAAGCGGTGTTCTTTGACCGCCTGGAACAAGCCTGCCAAGCCATTCGATTGTTCGAGCCGGACGCCATTGTTTTGGCGCTGGGGTTTGATATCTACGAACTTGACCCCCAAGCCAAGGTCGCCGTTTCTACCGCGGGGTTTGCTGAGCTTGGTCGCAGGGTGGCGGGCCTAAACGTGCCTACGCTGGTGGTGCAGGAAGGTGGTTACTACCTGGAAGGGCTGGAAGCTAATGCGGTGAGTTTTTTTGATGGGTTGTTGGGCAGCAAAAGCCCTAACGTTTAAGCCAGTATTTCCAAGCCTTTTTCAGCCACTAAATTAAGCAGCTTAAGCGAAGGGCCATTGGGTTTCTTCTGGCCTTGCTCCCATTTCTGCACCGTAGAAACACTGGTATTCAGGTAAGCCGCGAACACGCCTTGGCTGGCATGATTCTTAGTGCGAATACGCTTGATCTGAACCGCTGTGTACTCTTTTACGGGCGGTAGGCAAAGCGCATCGAACTCACGCAGCGTGGTATCTTTCATCACGCCAGCCGTGTGCAGGTCTTGAGCCGTTTCATGCACCATGTCTAAAATTGATTTATCCATCGTTTTCTACCTCAATTAACACGCCATGCTTAATGGCTTCGGCCAATGGTTTGTCTTTATAATTCTTATCATCAATATATAGCACTTAGTGCTATGTTGGCGCTCCCGTTTTTAGCTGCATAGCCGCTTTGGCCTGTGTCTGGCAGACTAGCCAATTTCAGCGATCAGCATAACGATCCAGCTCGTTATTGAAATAGTCATTGAAAGGACACGGCATGGCACACCTGCCGAAGAGTAAAGAGGTTGGATAAATATGAGCGAGGCAACTGAACAACCTGGCAATACTGGCGATGTTTTGCTTTACGAAGCGGCAGAAGGCCAACTGCGGCTGGAAGTACGCCTGCAAGATGAGACGTTGTGGCTAACTCAGCAGCAACTGGCTGAACTGTTTCAAACTACCCAGCAAAACATCAGCTTTCATATTCAGAACATATATCAAGAGGATGAGCTGCAGCGAGAGGCAACTCACAAGAAACTCTTGTCAGTTCAGCGTGAAGGTAAGCGTGAGGTTCGGCGCCAGCGCGACTTTTACAATTTGGATGTGATTATTGCCGTTGGCTATCGAGTGAAAAGTGCGATAGCCACTCGTTTTCGAATCTGGGCTACTGATCGGCTTAAAGAGTACATCATTAAAGGCTTCGTGCTGGACGATGAACGCCTCAAAGAACCGCAAAACGAGCGCTATTTTGAAGAATTACTCGCGCGCATCCGTGACATTCGTAGTTCGGAAAAAGTTTTCTGGCGCAAGGTTTTAGATATTTACGCGACCAGTACTGATTACGACCCAAAAGCGGGCCAAACACAGTTATTTTTCAAGCAAGTGCAAAACAAGATGCATTGGGCGGCCCATGGGCACACAGCATCTGAGTTGATTTACCAACGTGCCGATGCAAACCAGCCCAACATGGGAATCACCACTTTCCCCGGCAAGACACTACTCAAACGTGATGTTGAAGTGGCTAAGAATTACCTAGCGGAAGACGAGCTTAATGTGCTCAACCGGATCGTCAACGCCTATCTGGAATTGGCGGAAGTGCAAGCTCTCAATCGTCAACCTATGACAATGGCCGACTGGCAGCAGCGACTTGATCAGTTCTTAACCATGACGGGGCGTGAGTTGCTGACTCATGCTGGAAGCATTAACAATCAGTTGGCCTTAGATAAAGCCCACCAGGAGCTTGAAAAGTACCGTGCACAACGAATTCAGCAACCGTCCGAAGTAGAAAAGCACTTCATCGAGGCTGAAGAAAAACTAAAAGAGCTGAAAGCGCCTGGAAACAATGGCAAAAACTAGGAATTTTCGAATCGTGGCTCTTTCTGCAAACTGCGGAATTCAGAAAGGATGCAGAAAGAAAACGTCATGAAGCTAAGGGTTTCCAAGACACAGACCCTCCGGTGCCGCCAGAAAATGCCGCTTTGGCTTGTGTCTAGCAAGAGTGGCAATATAGTCGCTTTCAGCGATCAGCAAACCGCTCCGGCTCGTTATTGAAATAGCCATTGAAACAGCCATTGAAATAGTCATCGAAAGGACACGGCATGGCCCACCTGCTACGCATCGTGATGATTCACGGCCACCTGGAAGGGGTGGTGGAACTGAGTG
>JAMCZP010000098.1 GCA_023485185.1 Gammaproteobacteria bacterium | reverse complement strand
CGCCAATGAATATGTACTTAATGCCGCGCAAGCTTACTAAAGAAACATTTATTGCTACCTGCACAATCACTTACGCTGTAGTCAACACCATCAAATTAGGCCCTTATGTATGGCTTGGCGAGGTCAACATGACCAGCGCCTGGGCATCGCTACTGCTGGTGCCAATCGCCTGGATCGGGGTACGTAATGGGCTATGGCTGCAAAGCCGCGTTAACGAAGCGCTTTTCTACCGGATGGTGATCATCGCCATGTTCTTGGTAGGGATTAATCTCGTCTGGCAGGGGTTGAGCTAGTTATTCATAAGCTACAACGCCACCAGCACCAACCCCGCTAACATCACCATCGTGCCAACAGCCTTTGCTCGTGAGGCAGGCTCTTTAAGCCATAGCACGCCCATCAATACACCCACCGGGATAGAGAGCTGGCGCAGTGCCACGATGTAACTGACCTCTTCTGTGAGCGCCATGGCCATTAGCACCAAACCATAAGTGCAGGTCATCATTAGGCCTGTGAAGACCAACATGGTGATTCCCCGCTGGCGAAGCGCTGGTAGGCGGCGGCGCTCTGCGGGTAGCATTGCCAACAGGGGAACTGCCCAGGTGAGCGTCATCAGCGCTTGCAGCACCATAAATACCGCCCCGGCGGTGAGACCGCTATGTCCCACCTCCTGCATCAATCCCAGCGCCTTTTTATCGATTAGTGAGTAGCCAACGGTGCCCACCGCTGCCAGCAAGGCAAACCCCATGGCAGGTGTTAGGTAGGTCGATAACCTGCGCGCTTCTGGATGGCTAAGCGGCAGGCAGAGTGCACCCACTACCACTAGCACCATGCCAATGCCATCCCACCTATCCAGCACGCGATTACCCAGCAATGCAATGGAGACCAACGGCACCAGCACCACGGGCAGCGCCCGGGCGATTGGGTAAAGCACACTGACCTCACCACGTGCATAGGCCCAAGCTAAGCCGCCCATATAGAGCATTTGGCAAAGCCCAGAGAGCGCCAACCAGCTCCAAAATGGGCTAGGTAGCACGCTCAGCGATGGCCCCAACCATAGCAGCGGAATAAGCACCGCCCCTCCCGCGCCGTAGGCCAGAACAAAAGCCCCCAGCGAAGGCGCGTTGCGTTTGCCCAGCACGTTCCAACCAGCGTGCATGCATACCGACACCAGCACCAGAGCGAGTGCGGTGGAACTCAACATTCAGCCTTTAGAGTGTTATCGCCTAGTAACAAGTAGAGAAACATGGGGAATACTTTTCCAAGAGCAGTTATTTGAAATAGAGGTGTTCTACTGACGTTATCAGACATGCACCAATTTTCCTGGCAGGGTGTTAGGCCGTGAAACGCTTGGGAGGCGCGGCTGTTCGCCAGTCTAAGCGCCTCCACCCTTCAACGCTAGCCACCTCCGCCAGTACCGGGTCCGGGTTGACCGCCACCGGGCAATCCACGTATTGCAATAAAGGAAGATCGTTGCGGGAGTCTGAGTAAAACGTAGTATGGCTAGGGGTAATCTGCCGTTCGCCCAGCCACTGTTTTAGGCGTAACACCTTGCCACCACGATACGAAAATATACCTTCGCTTTGGCCGGTGTAGCGGGCCTCTTCATTAATGCCACGCTCTATCGACAGTTCCACCGCCAATACGTGCTCTATCCCTAAGACAGTCGCCACCGGCTCGACAAGGTGACGCGATGAAGCCGATATTAGCACCAGGGTATCCCCTGCCTGGCGATGCTCTTCAAGGCAGGCCCAGGCTTGTTCAAAAATACGCGGCTGTAGATGCGTAGCGACAAATCGCTCGACCTCTTTTTGCACATCTGCCACACGACGACCGCGCAGCGGCGCTAGCGTCATGGTCAGATACTCTTCCAGCTTTAGCTTGCCTGCGTGGTAGGCCTGATGCATTTTTTCCGCGCGTGCCATAAAGGCTTCGGCATCGCTGATCCAACCTTGCTCTATCATCCATAAATTCCAGCGGTCGCTGCAGTCTCCATCCAGGAGGGTGTCATCAAGATCAAATAGGGCCAGGCGCATGGGAGCACTCCTTTCATCGCGGGTTGGCGGCGCGTAGCTTATGCCACAGACCATGACAAGACGATGACGCTGGAAAGAAGGATAAGAAGTTAAGTACTCAACCACACCGCCGCAAATTCATCCGCTGGTAACGGGCGGCCAAACCAGTAGCCTTGTGCTTGGTTGCAACCCATTTCAGCTAATAAACGGGCTTGCTCGCGGGTTTCAACACCCTCTGCCACAGTCTTCATCTCTAGCGCTTTCGCCATGGCAATAATGGTTTGCACGATGGTGCGATCATGGTGGTTATCGAGCATTTCGCGGACAAAGGAGATATCAATCTTCAGCGCATCGGCAGCGAACCGACGAAGGTAGGAAAGTGAGGAGTAGCCGGTTCCAAAATCGTCGATAGAGAGTGAGTAACCCGCTTCGCGCATGGTGTGGGTTATCTCAATCGCTTGATCAGGGTCGCGCATAAAATCACTTTCGGTGAGTTCTAGTGCAATAGCGCTGGTGGGAACGCCCGCCGTTAGCTGGGCAATGTGAGCCGTTAATTTCGGGTCAGCAAACTGTTGGGCGGAAATATTGATCGATAGTCTGCCCGGTAGCGCCGTTTGGCGATGGGTTCGCCATGCGACTAATTGCCGGGCCGACTCCTCCAGTACCCAGTCTCCCAAGGGGCGTATCAAGCCGCGTTCTTCTGCCAGCGGTATAAACTCACCAGGGCTAACCCAGCCCCATTCGGCATCATGCCACCGGCATAGTGCTTCAGCGCCGGTAATCCGCCCACTGATAAGGTCCACCTGGGGCTGATAATAGAGCTCCAGTCGATGCTCAGTAATCGCCGCACTAAGCCGCTCGCTCATCAGTTGGCGTCGTTGTAGTGCATGACGCATGGTCTGGGTATAGGGGCAGGTGTTGTTTTCTCGCCGCTTAGCGTGATGAAGCGCAATACTGGCGGCGTTGAACAGCTCGCCAGCCTCATTGACATCTTTCGGGTAGCAGCCAAAACCGATGCTGATATCAAGATGAAAGAGACGCCGATCCAACTGTATAGGACGGTTAACCGCTGAACGTAATTGTTGGACGATCATGCTTAAGGCACTTTGCTCGGTACCCACCACCAACATGGCAAACTCATCGCCCGATAAGCGCGCCAGCAAACCACCCGCAGGCGTCGCCTGCTGTAAGCGATCCGCTACGGTTACCAGCAGTTGATCTCCCACGTGATGGCCATATAGATCATTAACTTCTTTAAATCGCCGAATATCCAATAACAGTAAACAGAGTGAATGCGCCGCTTGCTGCGCTTCATTCCACATACGCCCCAACAACTCCATAAAGCGAATGCGATTAGGCAGCCCCGTGGTGCTATCCGTGTAAGCCAATTGGTGCATATGGCGATGGTCTCGTCGCCGCTCAAGCTCAGCAGATGCGCCGGTGGACAAGATTTGTAGTACCGAGGTGGCAAACGCATTGGTGGTCAGCGGTTGGCGGTAGTATACAATCATGACGCCGATCGCCTCTCCATTGGCATTATCCAGGCGCCGCCCTATCCATGCCCGAGCCTGCATTGATGTGCCTTGCACGGGTAATGGCGGACCATCATGAACGACAGCTTCACGTTCCAGCACTACCTGCTCGCAGGTCGACCCTTTCAGCGCAAAAGATTGAGGGTCAAGCTGGCGTCCTTCTACTACCATACTGACAGTCGTTGCTTGGCCCATCACATGTTCAACACCCTGTGGAGAGGTGTGCAGCAGCGCAATCAGGCCTGCATCGGCTTCCAGCACTTCCACTAACGTGGCGATCAGTTGCTGAAAATAATCATCGCCAACGCGCGTAGTAACAGTGGAGGCAACCTGCACCACGGCATTTTGGACGCGTTGAGACTCTTGCTGGTCAGTGACATCCGAAA
>JAMCZP010000167.1 GCA_023485185.1 Gammaproteobacteria bacterium | reverse complement strand
CGCTTATTTTGATACTTCAGGTAGTAGGCGTGTTCCCAAACGTCCAGACCTAGCAGCGGCGTATTACCGTGCATCAGCGGGCTGTCTTGGTTCAGGGTATTTTCAACTACTAATTTTTTCTCGGGAGTAACGGAGAGCCACGCCCAGCCGCTACCAAAACGACCTACAGCCGCTTTTTTAAACTCTTCCTGGAAAGTCTCAAGACCGCCAAGCTCAGCGTCAATTGCTTTGGCAACATCGCCCTGAGGCTTACCACCACCGTTTGGCGACATCATTTGCCAAAACATAGAGTGGTTGGCATGACCGCCCCCGTTATTAATAACGGCTTGACGCTTAGCTTCTGGAACACGATCCAGATTAGCGACCAATTCTTCAACGGGAACATCTTCCAACCCGGTGCCTTCAAGCGTGGCGTTTAGGTTGTTGATATAAGTTTGATGGTGACGCGAGTGGTGAATTTCCATCGTCATCGCATCGATATTTGGCTCGAGAGCGTCATATGCGTACGGCAGTTCGGGTAATGTATGTGCCATATCATCATCTCCTTGAGTGGCTTTCGTTGCTTTCACTTACTTATGTGCGGTCAGTCCGCAGCTTTTTCAACTGTCAGGGTATTTTTTCTTACCCTTTGCCCCAGTACTTTAGTCAACTATTGCCAGTTTACCTAATACACAACATACAAAAAAGCCGACTTCTGGTGAAGCCGGCTCATTAGACACGATATTACTTACAGCTTGCTCTCAAGCTCGGGTAGGATCTCAAACAGATCACCCACCAGCCCGTAATCGGCGATCTGGAAGATCGGGGCTTCGTCATCTTTATTGATCGCGACGATCACCTTGGAGTCCTTCATGCCCGCGAGGTGCTGAATGGCGCCGGAGATACCCACGGCGATATACAGATCCGGGGCAACGATCTTGCCGGTCTGGCCGACCTGCATATCGTTGGGGACAAAGCCTGCGTCGACCGCGGCGCGAGAAGCGCCAATGGCCGCGCCCAGCTTGTCGGCAATGCCGTCGAGCAGCTTGAAGTTCTCGCCGTTGCCCATACCGCGGCCACCGGAAATCACCACCTTGGCGCCGCCCAGCTCAGGGCGATCCGACGCTGCCAGCTCTTCTTTCACAAAGCTGGACTGGCTGTTTTCCACCACAGTGTCGACGGCTTCGATGGACGCGCTACCGCTGTCGCCTACGGCGTCAAAGCCGGTGGTGCGAATGGTAATGACCTTGAGCTCGTCTTCACTCTTGACCGTGGCGATGGCGTTACCGGCGTAGATCGGGCGCAGGAAGGTGTCGGCGCTCTCAACGCCAATAACGTCCGACAGCTGGCTGACGTCTTTAAGTGCGGCCAGGCGCGGTAGCACGTTTTTGCCGGTGGTGGAGGCGCTGGCGAGTACATGGGTGTAATCACCTGCCAGCTCGACCAGCAGTGCGCCCATGGGCTCGGCGAGCTGGTGGGCGTAAACAGCGTTGTCTGCAACGCGCACGCGGCTGACGCCGTCGAGTTTGGCGGCCGTCTCGGCAGCCGCTTGGATGCCTTCACCGGCGACCAAAATATCAATATCGCCACCGATGGCTTGAGCCGCCGCCACTACGTGAGCGGTCGCGCCCGCCAACTGACCTTCATGAAGGTCGGCAAGTACCAGAATGCTCATGAGATCAGCTCCTTTTAAAGCACTTTGGCTTCGTTTTTGAGTTTGTCGATCAGCTCGTCTACCGAGGCGACTTTAATGCCGCCTTTACGCTCGGCCGGGGATTCCACTTTAAGCAGGCTGACCTTGGAAGCGACGTTAATGCCATAATCAGCGGGCGTTTTCACATCCAACGGTTTTTTCTTGGCCTTCATGATGTCGGGAAGCTTGGCGTAGCGCGGCTCGTTCAAGCGTAGGTCGGTGGTGACAATCGCGGGCAGCGTCAAGGCGATGGTTTGCAGACCGCCATCGATTTCACGTGTCACGTTCACCTTGTCGCCGTCGACCGCCACTTCTGAGGCAAAGGTGCCTTGGGGCAGGCTGGTCAACGCGGCAAGCATTTGGCCGGTCTGGTTGTTGTCGGTGTCAATGGCCTGCTTGCCTAAAATCACTAGGCCGGGCTGCTCTTCTTCGACCACTTTGGCCAGCAGTTTAGCCACGGCCAGGGATTCGGCGCGCTCATCGGTTTCGATATGAATGGCACGATCAGCCCCCAGCGCCAGCGCGGTGCGCAGCTGCTCTTGGGCAGCTTTGGGTCCTACCGTGACGGCGACAACTTCTGTCGCCACGCCCTTCTCTTTTAGGCGCACCGCTTCTTCCACGGCAATTTCGCAGAAGGGGTTCATGGCCATTTTGACGTTGGTTAGATCAACATCCGAGTGATCCGCTTTAACACGGATTTTGACGTTGTAGTCGATGACGCGTTTAACCGCGACGAGTACTTTCATAGGTTCCTCGCTTAGCTGGTAGTAAAAGCCGTTAACCTGGAGGGCACCCGCCCTGCGGATACCTGCTACTAAAAATTATTTAAAGATATGTTGAGCCTAAGAATTTTGAACCTAGGCACCGCCAGCCAAATGGCGACGTGCTGAATTCATGCAAGCGTTTGATAGGTGCGCTATGGAAAAACCTTACTAATTTGCCACAGCTGGCCTACTAGCAACAATAGCGCGTGACTAAGGCCTTGGTCGTATCGCTCAACGCAGCTTGCCTGAACCTTTCCTTTAGGTACCTTACCAATACCCCCTCACCAAGAAATGCTTTGATTGCCATCGTAGGCGTGACCTGACACGGGTATTATGCCTATCATGGGGCACAACCAGAAGCAAACGACCGTTTTAAATCAAGGCCCGCTATTTATAAACTAATGCTCATAATGAAGCCTTCGACTAGCTTTTATAAATAGTGGCGCTTAAGAGAACAAGGAGAAACCGGGTGGAAACTGTTGAACGCGATGTAATGGACTTTGACGTGGTAATTGTGGGTGCGGGCCCATCCGGGCTTGCTGCTGCCTGCCGTCTGATGCAGCAAGCGAATGAAGCCGAGCAGGAACTGACTGTCTGCGTGGTCGAAAAAGGCTCAGAAGTGGGCGCGCATATCTTATCAGGTGCCGTATTCGAGCCCCGTGCGCTAACTGAACTATTTCCCGATTGGCAAGAGCGCGGCGCACCGCTTAATACTCCGGCGATTCGCGACGATGTTTTTTTGCTTAAAGATGCCGAAAAAGCACAAAAAGTGCCTAACGCGTTAGTACCCAAAAGTATGCACAACACCGGGGGCGACCAGCAGCGTTACGTCATCAGTGCCGGCAATCTTTGCCGCTGGCTTGGCGAGCAGGCCGAATCGTTAGGGGTGGAAATCTTCCCTGGCTTCGCGGCCCAAGACGTTATCGTTGAAGATGGCGCGGTGCGCGGTATCTTAATCGGTGACATGGGTGTCGCTGCTGATGGCACGCCTAAAGATGGCTATATGCCAGGCATGGAGCTGCGCGCTAAGTACACACTGTTCGCAGAAGGCGCGCGCGGGCATCTTGGCAAACGCTTGATTAAAGATTTTTCGCTGGATGCAGGACGCGATCCCCAGCACTATGGCATCGGCTTAAAAGAGCTTTGGGATGTACCCGCGGACAAGCATGAACCTGGGCTTGTCGTGCACGGCTCTGGCTGGCCGTTAGATAAACACACCCACGGCGGCTGGTTTTTATACCATGCAGAAAACCAGCAGGTCGTTGTCGGTTTAATTATGGATCTTGGCTACCAAAATCCATGGCTCTCGCCTTTCGATGAGTTGCAGCGCATGAAGCATCATCCGGTCATTAGCCAATACCTTGAAGGTGGCAAACGCGTTGCTTACGGCGCCCGGGCAATTACCAAGGGTGGCTTTAACTGCCTACCGAAAATGACCTTCCCCGGCGGCCTGCTAATCGGCTGTGACGCAGGCACCCTCAACTTTGCCAAAATCAAGGGGCTTCACACTGCCATGAAGTCTGGCATGGTCGCAGCAGAAAGCGTGTTTGAAGCGATTAAGAGCGGTGACGAAGGCGCCCAAGAGCTGACTAGCTTTACTCAAAAGTGGGAAGCAAGCTGGGCTTACCAAGAACTTAAAGACAACGCTAGCTTCGGCCCTGCCATTCATAAATATGGCACTATTGGTGGCGGCGCATACAATTTTGCCCATCAGCTACTGGGCAATAAACTGCCCAATGTGCATGACACCACTACCGACCACGGCGCCCTTAAGCCTGCGGCTGAGTTTGAAAAAATCACTTATCCTAAGCCAGACGGAAAACTCTCTTTCGATAAGCTCTCCTCAGTGTTTCTGTCTAACACCAACCATGAAGAGAACCAGCCTTGCCATCTGCGTTTGGAAGACCCTGAGCTACCGATTCGCGAAAACCTGCCGAAGTACGCAGAACCCGCCCAGCGCTACTGCCCTGCAGGCGTCTACGAAGTGGTGGAAGATAGCGCGGGACAGCCACGCTTTCAGATCAACTTCCAGAACTGCGTGCACTGCAAAACCTGTGATATCAAAGACCCGGCACAAAATATCACTTGGGTAGCACCGGAAGGCGGCGGCGGGCCAACATACCCCAATATGTAATCAGCGAGAGGCTTTTAACACTTTTTAAAATGCTGCCTCGCTACCGATACGGCCAGCCAATAGCAAGATCTAGGCTGGCCGTTAGAGCGGCACTCGTTGAGCACTTTCCAGCACTTCAATGGGTGCTCGGCGAGCAATTAATCGCCTGCGCCCAGCTTGATCAAAACGCACATCGATGACCGGGTCGTTAGGATTTCCTTCGACTGCAGCCACTTCACCCTCACCAAACACCGCATGATGAAGCCGCTGCCCAGGGTAAAAGCGAGTATCTGATGCATAACCCGCTTTGCCCTCTTCAACTTGGGCTGCCGCAAGCACAATATCGTTGCGCCCTAGTCGCGCCAGATAACGTTCGACTAGACTGACCGACGTTACCTGAAGCGCAGCCGACGGGGCATTGCCACTCGACAAGCAAGAGGCCACGCGCATACTGTCTTGCCAAGCACTTTCAGCGATAAAGCGACTGGGTCGATGCACACCGCCATCATGAAGCACTAACAGCTGCTCCTGAGCACGCGTAATCGCCACGTAGAACAGCCGCCGCTCCTCCTCAAGGCGTTCATCACTAAGTGGGTTCTCGCGACTATAGTGGGGAAAATCTTCCTCATTAACCCCAGCAACCGCTACGAGCGGCCACTCAAGCCCTTTTGCTCCGTGCACAGTACTGATCAGCACGCCACCTGCCTGGTTCTCGACTGGACGTTCAAGTAGTTCGATGAAGGCATCGGGATCTTGTACGCTCTGTGCTTGCTCGATTAATACGTCGAGCAAACGAACATCCTCTTCACCTTTATCTCGCCTTGTGGCGGCGCGTTTGAGGGTTTTTTCCGCTTCAATGCTCTCTACCACATGACGGAGTAGCTTGGCGGGCGGCCAAGCACTTAACTGAGGCAGCTCGCACAGCAGTACCCAGCGCTTTTTAAGCGTGCGCCGCTGAATCGGCTTGAGATCCGTTAGTATAGGATCATGACGCCCGGGCCACTGCTGAGTCGTCGCCAGCTGTTGCGCTAAACGCAGCAAGCGCTCCCTGGCTACGAACGGTGTCGGCTGGGAAAGCAGCAACAGTAGCTGTTGCGGATCACGTAGCAGGTCTGAGCGACGTGACAGCTTTAAATAGCCCGCCAAGGCCTGCACCAACGGCAAACGAAACACAAAACGGTCCTCCCGCTGCAGCCGGAACGGAATCCCCGCCTGCAATAGGGCTAGCTGGAACGGTACCGAGAGCGCCCAGCTACGTACCAGTAGACTAACCTCGTTAAACGCACGCCCCTGCGCCTGCCAATCCATTAATGCATCGAGTAGTAAGCGGCTGCCTTGCCCCACTGAAACACGGGTTTCAGGATTATTGACCGCAGCCAAGCACAGCTGGTTGGGCCGCCGCTGGTTAGCGGCGATAGCATGATTCGCGGCGAGCGCTAAGGCATGGCCATGGCGGAAGGTTGTTGATAAGGGATAGTCGGTCGCCTCGCCAAAGGTAGCGGTAAAATTTTCCAGCATGGTGTCAGGTTTGGCACCGCGCCACTCATAAATACATTGATTGGCATCGCCGACTGCCATCACCTCGGCACGGCTGCCCACCAGTACGGATAAAAGCCGCTGCTGAGCGGCATTGATATCCTGGTATTCATCGATAATGACATGGTCCAGAAAACCCTCTACCCTCTCTCTTAGGGCAGCATCCGCTTCTAGCGCCTGCAGCGGGCGATAAAGCAGATCGGCATAAGTCATCACCCCTTCCGCTTCCAACAACCGCTCTGCCTCGATAAACGCTGCGGGAAAATAGTCGGTATCAGGGTCGAAATTGAGCCGCTCGTAAAGCGCTGCAGGCGTAATCATTTCTGCTTTTACTAAGCCACAAAAATGGGCTAAGGTTTCAAGCCGATCAGCTTCCAGAGCCGCGTCTTTACGCTCAACCTTATCACGCAGCACATTGAGACTCGCCTGACGCAACAGCCGTTCTAGCTGCCAATCTGCTGACAGCAAGCGTCGCGGTGCAAGTGCTCCCCAGCGACAAAGACTCTGGGTTAACCGATGCCCAAGGGAGTGAAAAGTGCGTACATCGGGCAGTGCTTGACCGGCGGGTGCCATGCTCATTAAGCGGCGCTGGAAATCATCCTTAGCCGAGCGGTTAAACATCAGCACTAAAATGCGCTTTGGCGGCACATCACTGGCCAGTAAGTGCAGTACACGCGCCGCCATAGTAGTGGTTTTGCCTGCCCCCGCCACCGCTGCTACCCGCGCATGCCCCTCGCGGTGATTAACAACAGCCTGCTGTTCAGCGGTTAACTTCACGGCGCCTCGCCCGAGAGTTCATCATCAAGCTTTCCTAGGGCAAACCACTGCCCGGCGCTCATTAGCCCGACCTCATTAGTGCCATCACCTAGATCCCGGCTTTCGCAAGCCTCAACCAACTGGTAATACACATTGCGATGCAGCCGTGCAGCCAAACCGAAACGCACCGGCAGTTGCGGCACCGCATCACCCTGAGGAGTTAACGTCACAGTGAGTGGATGCTCGGCATCTAGGCGCACAACGTCATCAAACTGGGTAGTGAACCACCATGCATCGTCACGGAAGTCGGCTTCTACTGCGACCAGTGGCAGATCTTCAACCTGGATGCGCCAGCGCTCAACCGGGGTGACCAAACAGTAACCGTCAGCATCAAGGCGCAGCAGCGTTGCTAATAGTCGCGCCACCTTGGGGCGGGCAAAGGGCTTACCTTCGTGCCACCAATGACCGTCAGTATCAATATTGATATTGATATCGCCTGAAAGCGCAGGCTGCCACTCATCTAAGGGGGGGATAGCACTGGCGCTTTCTCCACCCTGATTATGTTGCTGTAGCAATCGATCAATATTCATCTCGCCCACCTCGCTTGGTCATTGGTCGCGCTGTCGGGCTATAGCAGCCCGGACTGCGCCAATGCTTCCTTGACGTGTACCGGCGCCTCGGGAGCCGCTGCACGGAACAGTTGATGAAAATTGGCCGTAGTTTGCATGGCCACTTCATCAACACTGATGCCCCGCTCTTGAGCAATACACTCTGCCACTTTCACTACCCAGGCTGGCTCATTAGGCTTACCTCGATAAGGCACCGGCGCAAGATAGGGGCTGTCAGTCTCTATCAGCAAACGATCTAACGGCAGCTGGCGAGCAAGCTCTCTAAGCGGTTCAGCATTGCGGAATGTAATAATCCCCGATAGCGAGATATAAAAACCGAGCCTTACTGCTTCACGGGCCATCGCCAAGTCTTCAGTGAAACAGTGTAATACACCGCCCACGCGCGGGTCGCTGTATTCACGCAGCAGCGCCAGTGTCTCCTGTTTGGCTTCACGGGTATGAACTATGACCGGAAGCTCTAACTCCCGCGCGGCGATCAAATGCCGTTTAAACCGCTCATGCTGTACATCGACTGGCACACTGTCACTGTAGTGATAATCCAGACCGGTTTCGCCAATCGCAACCGCCCCAAACTGCTCTGCGGCGTCCTTGATATCGGCGACGCTTGGCTCACTCTCGGCGCCCTCTTTTTCCGCAGGGCTATGCAAAGGGTGCAAACCAGCGGAAATCGCTACATCGGGATGCGCACGGGCAATAGCCGCCAATTGCGGCATCTCATCCAAGGTGACCGCTACGGCAAGAAATTGGCTGACATGGGCTGCGCGCGCGGCTGCCAGTGTGGCAGCGATATCGCCCCCATGGGTATGCTCTGACAGGCGATCTAAATGACAGTGTGAATCAACAAACATATGGGTCTCGACAACAGGTAGGCCATCACCACGATGAGAATGGCACTCAAGCCGTAAGCGACGGTTTAATTCAGAGCGTAAACGACGGGGCTGCTTTATCTAACTGACCGGCTAGCAGGGTCTCAATACGATCACGGACAGGATAATCTTGTTGGCTGAAATGCAGGCCAATGCCAGGCATACGCCTTCCACTAACACCTTCAGGAGATACCCACACGACGCTTCCAGAGATCGAAAGACGTTCGCTTTCACCGGGCAGGGTGAGCAGTAAAAAAACTTGCTGGCCAAGCGCATAGGCCGTGTTCGTAGGGATAAAAACACCTCCACGATCCAAGAAAGGCATATAGGCGGAAAGCAGCGTCGGCACGTCAGGTACGGTGAGAGAGAGCGCTTTTTGAGCGGCCATGACAACCTCGCTGCTGTGCCGTGGAATAAATAAGTAAACGTAACGAACTAGGTAATGCAATTACCTATAAAAACTTATGTCTATAAAACTTATGTCTATAAAGCTTAGAGCTAAACACCTAGCTATGAACGCAACAGTGCCGCCCAGCGGACTAACCAAGCCTCTAACACTAACTGAGGGTTTGGGTTCGCCCCTACCGCCAATAGACGCCGCTGTTCACGGGCATAATCCAGCAGGCGAAACCAATCCTGCACGCGTCCGTTCTTAACCGCCTGGCGGTAAAGCGGTTCAAGATCGGGATTGTGCAGTACCGCGGCTTCACCGGATAAGCCCAGGCGGATAAGGTCTTCCAGCCAGGCGATACCGTACCACAAGATGGCATCTATCGCTTGGCGATCCAGGCGTGCAGCTTCTGATACAGGCTCAGCGCCACGTACCAGCTGTTCAAAGCTATCGTGGATCTGGTGGCGCAACGCACGCTCTTCTGGCGCGGCAAGCTCTACCGCGAGCAGTGGCAAGCCTCCCGCTACTTGCCACCAAAAATAGGCTTCTTCAACGCTGTTAAGCTGCTCAATTAACCAACCACGGCAGGCGTCAAAGGCAACGCTTGGCAGTGACCACTGCTGGCAGCGAGAGCGAATCGTCGCCAACATGCGTGAAGGCACATCGGACAATAGAATAAACAGCGTTTTATCACCAGGCTCTTCGAGGCTTTTGAGCAACGCATTAGCGGCGGCAATATTCATCGCCTCTGCGGGTGAAATCACAATCACTCGGTAGCCGCCCTGCTGAGCCGTTTGCGAGACAAACCGATTAACCTCGCGAATCGGATCAATGCGTATCTGACGCTTACCCTCTTCTGGCGAAACGCGCAGCAAATCAGGATGATAGCCAGATGCCAGCATGACGCAGCTATGGCAGTGGCCACAGGCTTGATCTTGGGGGTTGGCACAAAGCGTTCGCGCAATTAAGGCCTCAGCCAGTTGCTGCTTACCTACACCATGGGCACCATGAATTAACAACGCATGGGGCATGCGTCCGCTGTCGGCCAAGCGGATTAAATGCTGCCAGGTAGCCTGGTGCCACGGCATGACGCCGGTTAATGCCATGCGGCTACTCGCATGGATAAGGCTTGCTCAATTTGGGCTTGTACATCATTTAGCGAATGCTGTGCATCGATCACCGCAAACCGTTTGGGGGCCTCTGCCGCTCGCGCTAAATAAGCTTCGCGCACCGCCTGGAAGAAGTCATCCTGCTCCTGCTCAAAGCGATCCCTTTGCTCTTGGCGATCGCTCAAACGCGACGCTAAGCGCTGTGAGGCGGCCTCTTTAGGCATATCAAGCAGTAATGTTAAATCCGGTGAAAGCCCTTTTTGGACAAAGTCTTCCAGTACGGCAATACGCGCCTTGGCAATACCGCGCCCACCGCCTTGATAGGCAAAGGTGGCATCGGTAAAGCGATCACACACCACCCATGCTCCCCGCGCCAAGGCAGGTAGAATTTTTTCCGCCAAGTGCTGGGCGCGTGCGGCAAACATGAGTAACAGCTCTGCATCAGCGTGCAGAGGCTCTTGAGGTGTGGGATCCAGCAGCAGCCCACGAATAGCTTCTCCACGGGCGGTGCCGCCCGGTTCACGAGTGCGCACTACTTCCAAACCCTGAGCTTCTAGCCACTCGGCGACAAAACCCACGTTGGTGGATTTTCCCACGCCTTCACCGCCTTCCAGCGTAATGAAGCGTCCACGCTTAATCATTATGCTCCCTTATTTTGATAATAACTGACTTAGGCAGTCCGCCATTGGTGATGGGCCATGCTTTTAATGATTACGAATTAACGATTACGAATATAGCGATTAACGGCATTATTGTGTTCGCGTAGGGTACGCGAAAAGTGATGCGTGCCATCGCCACGAGAAACGAAATAGAGTGTTTCTCCAGGCAGTGGATTCACCGCTGCTTCTAACGAAGCACGTCCTGGCATCGCAATTGGCGTAGGCGGCATTCCGTCAATCACGTAGGTGTTATAAGGCGTAGCTTCGCGGATATCGGCGCGGGTAATTCGGCCCTCATAACGCTCACCCATACCATAGATAATCGTTGGGTCTGTTTGCAGGCGCATGCCTTGCTCCATACGCCGCTTAAACACCCCAGCAATTTCGCGCCGTTCCTCAGGGGCCCCGGTTTCACGCTCAATCAATGAAGCCATAATCAGTGCTTCATAGGGGGAGTCAATGGTTAAACCCTCTACTCGCCCCTCCCACACCTCTTCAAGAATACGCTCCATACGGCTCAAGGATTGGCGCAGGATATCAACATCGCTCATGCCCAAGTGATAGCGGTAGGTATCGGGGAAAAACCAGCCTTCAGGAAACGTCCCTTCCCGATCCAGTAGTGCCATTATTTCTTCATCGCTCATATCAGCGGTGCGATTATCCAGCTTGGGAGCGGCGTTTAAAAGCTCGCGCATTTGCCGGAAAGACCACCCCTCAGGAATAGTCAACGGATAGGTCACTACCCTGTCACTGCCCAGCAGCGCCATCATCTCAAGGCCACTCATATCCGGCTGTAGCTGGTACTCGCCTGTACGTAATCGAGGCACGCGTTCAGGCTCAACACGGGCCAGTAAGCGAAACGCCCAGGCGTCCTTCACGACGCCCTGAGCCTCCAACTGAGAGACGACTTGATTAAACCCTGCACCGGAGGGAACCTGATAGAGCATTGGCTCATCCAGGGCAAGCGGCGCCTCAAGACGACTCTGCCAATAGAAATAGCCACCTGCGGCGCCTGCCGCCCCGACAACCACTAACACCAATAAAGCAATGAATAAACGTTTCAACATGACACCTCGAATAATGCCGCAGCAGTAGCTAACACGCCGGCGACTCATAACCTAGTAATTGATGCGCAGCACGCTGCAGCGGATCACTCGGGGTGACCGGCCAACGCGCAAGTTGCGAGCCATCGGACGCGAGTAACGCGGTCACAGGCCATATGCCCTGCACGGAGTTTCCTACCCAGCACTGCGCTACACTGGCCAACTGACTCAAAGGCAACGATGCCTGACGCACTAAGCCTTGGTCGATTAACGCAGCACGCAGCGTACCTGCGACGCCACACTGGTCAAGCAAAGGTGTGTACACCTCGCCTGCCTGCTGCCAAAACACATTCATACTGGTAGCTTCAATCACCAACCCCTCACTATCGGCCAGCACTCCTTCGGCAATACTGGCGTCACTCCACTCTTGACGTGCCAGTACGTTTTCAAGCCGATTAAGGTGTTTAATGCCTGCCAAACGCGGCTGATGGCCAAGACGCAAGTTGCAAATGCGCACGGTAACGCCCTGCTGCCAGCGATGGATCAAGGGTTTAAAAGGTGTTCGTTGGCTAAGTAACCGGGGGTTCACTACTTCCGGCTGCGCGTAGCCTCGCCCCCCGCTACCCCGGGTAAGCAAGATTTTGAGTACTTCCAGCTCGGCTGTAGGCTGACCTTGCCAAGTCGCCTCAAGGGATGCTTGGCAAGGTAATGGAATACCTAAACGCTGACAGCCCAGCAACAACCGCGCAGCGTGATAATGCCACAGCACTGGTGCGCCAGCGCGCAACAGAACGGTTTCAAACACACCATCACCATACGCTAGTCCGCGGTCATCAAATGGCACTTGATGCTCTGCAGACATTGAGGGCTGGGCCATCATCTGCGACTAGATCTTTTTAAACAGCAGCGAACCGTTAGTACCGCCAAAGCCGAACGAGTTAGAAAGTGCCATCTCAATGCGCATATCACGCGCCGTGTGCGGCACATAATCTAGGTTGCAGCCTTCCTGGGGGTTGTCCAGGTTAATCGTCGGTGGCGCTACTTGATCGCGAATCGCCAAGATGCAAAATACCGCTTCAACCGCGCCCGCTGCACCCAATAGATGACCAATCATCGACTTAGTAGAACTTACCGCGACACTATTGGCAGCGTCACCCAGCACGCTTTCAATAGCACGGCTTTCGGCTAAATCACCTGCTGCCGTTGAGGTTCCGTGGGCATTGATATAATGCACATCAGACGCCTCTATCTGGGCATCTTTAATCGCATTGCGCATAGAGAGCGCTGCACCACGCCCATCTTCTGGGGGCGAGGTCATATGGAAGGCATCATCACTCATGCCGAACCCTACTAATTCCGCATAGATGTTAGCGCCACGGGCTTTTGCATGCTCATACTCTTCAAGCACCAAAATGCCAGCACCGTCGGATAAAACGAAACCGTCACGGTCTACATCCCATGGACGACTTGCGGCCTGCGGGTCATCATTGCGGGTAGAGAGCGCGCGTGCTGCCGAAAAGCCTCCCAAGCCCAGTGGGGTAGTGGCCATCTCAGCACCGCCACAGATCATCACATCAGCGTCGCCATAGGCAATCGTGCGCGCGCTGTAGCCGATGTTGTGAGTACCCGACGTACAGGCGGTCGTAATCGCAATATTGGGCCCTCTGAAGCCATGCTGAATGGCCATATTGCCTGAAATCATATTGATAATAGAGCCAGGTACAAAGAAAGGTGACACCTTCCGTGCACCGCCTTTATTCAGCGCATTGTGGTTATGCTCAATCATAGGTAATCCACCAATGCCTGAGCCAATAGCCACACCGATGCGGTCTGCATTCTCTTCGGTACATTCAATACCGGAATCTTCTATCGCTTGGGCACCCGCAGCCATCCCGTATTGAATAAATAGATCCATCTTGCGGGCATCTTTTGGTTTCAAATAGGGGCTGATATCAAAGTTTTTAATCGAACCACCAAAGCGCGTATTGAAGCCGCTGGTGTCAAAATGTTCAATCGCCGTAATGCCGCTTTGGCCTGCAACAATATTTGCCCACGACTCATCAACTTTATTGCCCACTGGGGTCACCAGGCCTAACCCAGTTACCACTACCCTTTTCCGTGCCATCTGCTTTCCTCCAGGCATCCATGGTGACGCGACCCACTTGGGTCATCTGCTGCTTAAATTTGGTCAACAGTATAACGGAGATTGAACGTTATAAGCATTGTGGCAGCAAAGCAAAAAAGCCGCCCTAGGAAAGGGCGGCTCTTAAGGCGGGTGACTAGCACCCCACCTTGGTTCGATGCATCGAATCAGCCCTTACTGGTGGGCGTTCACGTAATCGATGGCTTCTTGAACCGTGGTGATCTTCTCAGCTTCTTCATCAGGAATTTCTGTATCAAATTCCTCTTCCAAAGCCATTACCAACTCAACAGTGTCGAGCGAGTCCGCACCCAGATCTTCTGTAAAAGAAGAGCTGTTCTGGATGTCTTCTTCTTTAACGTTCAGGCGCTCTGCTACAACTTTCTTCACGCGCTCTTCAATAGTACTCATCAACGTACTCCAGTCGTTCACATTAGCCGTTTTTGATAACCAGCTATTTGGAAACCGCAAGCCAAAAGCTGCGGGGTAGTTTATAGACGCCCTTAGGTCGACGCAACCGCCAAACCCAAGGCCATCAACGCATATTCATGCCGCCGTTCACGTGGAGCGTCTCACCAGTGATGTATCCAGCTGCATCACTGGTTAAAAACCCGACTGCGGCCGCGATCTCTTCCGGTGCCCCTAAACGGGCCAGCGGAATTTGCTTAAGCAACATTTCATGCTGCGCTTCTGGTAGCCCTTGAGTCATATCGGTAGCGATAAAGCCCGGCGCTACCGCATTGACTGTTATAGCTCGCGAAGAGACCTCACGTGCCAATGCTCGGCTAAAGCCTTCCATGCCTGCTTTTGCCGCAGCGTAATTAGTTTGGCCCAGGTTGCCCATGGTTGCCACTACAGAACTAATCGACACGATACGCCCAAAGCGCGCCTTAGTCATACCACGCAAACATGCCTTGCTCACACGATAGACAGACTTTAAATTGGTATCCATAACGGAATCCCACTCATCTTCTTTCATGCGCATCAGCAAATTATCACGCGTGATACCGGCATTGTTAACCAAAATAGTCGGCGCACCGAAGCGCTCGGTGATACTTTTCAACACGTCATCGATACTGGCCTGGTCGGTCACATTAAGACATAAACCAGCGCCCTCAACACCGTTCTCTTTAAGATCGGCATCAATTTTTGCAGCGCCCGCTTCGCTTGTCGCCGTACCAATCACAATACGACCTTGGCGGCCTAACTCGCGAGCAATGGCCTGGCCAATACCACGACTAGCACCTGTTACCAATGCCACTCTACGTTCTTGAGTCATAACGTTCTGCCTTTAACCGTGTATTCAAGCAAGGATAGTGAAAGACAACCACCTATAATCATGCCTTGCCAGTCAACGTTTCACGCGCTAGCTCCAGCGCGGCATTAAGACTGTCAGGATCATTCACCGCCAGCCCCTTGCTGCCCTTCACGATACGCTTATTGAGGCCTGTCAGCACCTTCCCAGGCCCACATTCAATAAATACATTTACACCCTGAGCCGCCACTGCCTCCACGCACGCACTCCAGCGCACGGGCTGATAGAGCTGTTCAATTAAGCGTGTACGTAGGGTATCAATATCAGTATGGGCCTTCGCATCAACATTCTGAATAACCGTATAGCGTGGGGCACGAAGCTCAATTGCCTGCATAGCAGCCGCCAAACGCTCAGCGGCGGGACGCATTAATGCACAGTGCGAAGGGACTGAAACAGGCAGCGCCATAGCGCGCTTTGCACCGGCTTCTTGGCAAGCGACGATAGCTCGTTCAACAGCCGCCTTGGAACCCGCCACAACGACCTGACCAGGAGAATTGTAGTTGACTGCAGAAACCACATCGCCCTGCGCCGCCTTTTCACAGGCTGCTTCAACCGCATCATCCGCCAAACCCAGAATAGCGGCCATCCCACCTTCACCGGCAGGCACCGCTTCCTGCATGGCCTCGCCGCGCAGGCGCACCAAATTGACACCTTCGGCAAAGCCCATAACACCTGCACACACCATAGCACTGTATTCGCCCAAGCTATGGCCAGCCATCACACTAGGCCTCGGCCCTTCCAACTCCTGCCATACGCGCCAAATGGCGACGCTTGCCGAGAGTAGTGCAGGCTGGGTGCACGCAGTTGCATTAAGCGATGCTTCAGGCCCTTCTTGGACGACTTTCCACAAGTCGTAGCCTAAAGCATCTGACGCTTCCTCAAATGTCGTTCCCACAACACTATAGCGCTCGGCCAGCTCTCGCAGCATTCCAAGCTGCTGAGAGCCTTGCCCGGGAAAAATGAGGGCAAGGGGTTGAGACATGTCGTTCACCTTTGCTCTTGTAGGCATTTGCTCATATGAGCGATAGGCGAGATTATTGGCACATCCTGATGCCACCTATAATCCGCAAAAAAATAACTATTTATTATCTAATCATGGCTGACAGAACCACCACTTTGTACAGCTGGTGCTTGCCAGCGGCCTGCGATCCGCGCAGGTAAGTTATGCTCGACTTCCTTGAGAGCGCGCTGAATAGCGTAGTAAAACCCATCAGCATGGGTACTGCCGTGGCTTTTCACTACGATTCCGCGCAACCCCAATAAACTGGCCCCATTATAGCGCACAGGATCAAGCTCTTGCTTTAACCGCTTTAACACAGGCCTGGCCAGTAGACTTGCCAAACGACCGCTTAGGCGCGATTCAAACGCCATTTGTACACGCTCGACCAGCATACTCGTCAAACCTTCGCTTGCTTTAAGCACAGCGTTTCCTACAAAGCCATCACATACCACTACGTCGAGCTGACCTTTAAATAGATCCCCACCTTCGGCGTAGCCGCGGTAACTAAATGCATTTCCATCTGAATAGTCGCGCAGTTGACGATCAGCCTCACGGACACTGGCACTGCCTTTCGTTGCTTCCGCACCGACATTAAGCAACGCAACACGCGGCACACGCGTGCCATCAACACACTGCGCCATCGCCGCTCCCATCAGCGCCTAAATCAAGCAAGTAGCAGCGCTGACCTTGGCGCGCTGGAATAGCAGTACTAATCGCCGGACGAGAAATACCCTCAATCATTCCCAGCTCACGCCTGGCCATACCCACCAACGCCGCTGTATTGCCAGCGCTCACACCTGCCACAGCGTCTCCCTGTGCCACGCTACGCAGCATGCACGCCATGCTAGTCGCCTGACCTCTACGCAATGCCCAGGCTGCCGTTGCATCCGCAGCAACGCTACTTGGCGCATCATAGGCCACCAAACGTGACGTTGCCGCAGCCAGAGGCTGCGGCAAGCGTGAAAGCTCAGCAAGAATCTGCTGACGCGGGCCAAACAGAATCAGTTCAAGGCTGGGGTGTTCCACCACTGCCCTAGCGGAGCCTGCGATAATAGCACGAGGGCCTTGGTCACCCCCCATAACATCAATCGCTAGGCGCATACCGCACCGAGTCCGTTTAGCCGCTTAGTAACGCAGTTGAGGCTTATACCTCAACTACTTTGCGCCCGCGGTAGAAACCGTCCGGGGAAACGTGGTGACGTAGGTGAGTCGTACCGGTTTCTTTGTCCTGAGACAGGGTCGGAGCGGTCAGCGCATCGTGGCTACGACGCATGCCGCGCTTGGAACGAGTTTTACGGTTCTGTTGAACTGCCATGGGTGTTTACTCCAAGGTATTTAGGGTAAAGGGTGCTATTTTTTGCCTTTTAAGACATTCAGCACCGCGAATGGATTCGTCGCTGGCGTTTCTTCCGGCGCCGCGCCTTCTGTTTTGCTGACCAGCTGCTCCGCCGAGACATGACATTCGGCTTCATCGTGATAGACCACCTGAGGCAAGCTGAGAATTAATTCATCCTCAACCACCGTGAGCAGATCCAGCTGTTCCTTTTCCACCAGCACTGGTTCATGACTAGCAGGCAACTCGGCCGCTAAGGCTTCATCAGTGACCATTCCAAGCAAGAAGTCACTGCTAACCTCTTGAGGCAGCGGCACCAGGCAGCGTCTACAGGCAAGCGCCAACGACGCTTGCAAGTGGCCACGAATTTCACGACGACCTTGAGCATCGACACCAAACTCTAAGACGACATAACAGTCGCCGGTTTGGGTGCCCGCTTCTTCGGCAAGACGCGGCAGCTTATCAAGCGCTACCAAGCCTTCGATTCGTTCGTGGCGGGCTGCAAGCTTATAAGGCTCAACCCGACTGGGGAGTTGTGAGGTCAACATAGGCGCGCAATGATAGGCACTCCCCCTGCTGGTGTCAAAGCCGTCAGCACAATTCTTCATACTTTCCTCAATCAACTCGCTTTTTAAGCCTTAATAAAAAACCACTTAAGCCTTAACAAATAACCTCTATAGGCACTCTTGCCTGCTTTCGCTACACTCTGCTTCCTTGTTTTTCATAAGTTCAACACTGGCTTGGTCAACTTAATCACTTGCCGCCTGGAGATTTTTTTGTGCCCACCTCCCCCATGAAAGAAGCATCGACGACGCCCCCTCTGGTGCTTGCCTCAAGCTCACGCTGGCGGCGCCAACTGCTAGATCGCCTTCAACTGCCCTATCAGTGCCACTCTCCGGATATTGATGAAACCCCTCACGCAGGTGAAACTCCTCAAGCGTTGGTACATCGGCTGGCACTAAGCAAAGCCAACGCTGTCGCGCCATACTTCCCTCACCACTGTATTATAGGTTCTGACCAGGTCGCGGTATTCGAAGGCGACATACTTGGCAAACCTCATACTATTGAAAAGGCTTGCGCCAACCTGTCACGTTTTTCCGGTCAGCGTGTCACTTTCCTGACGGGTTTAGCTTTACTGGATACTCGCAGCCAACGTCACCAAGTCCACGTCGAGCCATTTGAGGTGGTGTTTCGCACTCTGAGCAGCCAAGAGATCGAAAACTATGTCGCGAAAGAGCAGCCGCTTGATAGCGCCGGAAGCTTTCGTATGGAGGGATTAGGTATTGCGCTGTTTGAAAAACTGGAAGGCCGCGACCCTAATGCGCTCATCGGATTACCACTAATTGCACTGTGCGACATGCTGCGCCAAGCAGGACTCGACCCGCTTGGCGCCAGTTAAGCTTTTAAAACGGAACGACTGACCCTAAAAGCGTAGCGGCGTATTGGGCGCGTCAACGCCCAATACCTCAGCAACGACCTGGGTAAAACGCCGGGTCAAACGCTCAAAAGGATCAAGGTTGGGCGTGTAGTCTTCCCAGTGAGTACCGCCCACTTGGGCGCGCGCCACTTGCTCAAGGCTACCGAGTTGATCCACCAACCCCAATGCAACGCTCTGCTCCCCGCTCCAGACAAGCCCTGAAAAAATATCCGGGCTATCACTTAGCCGCTCGCCACGCCCAGCACGCACATCATCCACAAACTGACGGTGCGTTTGATCAAGCACGCTCTGCCAAAAATCTTCCGACGCTTCATCCATAGGCTGGAAGGGGTCTAAAAAGGCTTTATTCTCACCAGCTGTCAGCACCCGTCGCTCAACACCAATTCGCTCAATAGGCGTCATTTATGCAGGG
>JAMCZP010000202.1:14495-19215 GCA_023485185.1 Gammaproteobacteria bacterium | reverse complement strand
GGGGTGATGTTAAGCGCCCAACCAGGAGGCGATTTAGGCGCACGGGTTCGCTATGCCCTTAACAGTACGCCAGGGCCTTCGATGCTGATGGGCAGCGATTGCCCGAGTATCACCAGCGCGCTGATTACCACATGCGCTCAACAGTTAGCTGATCATGATGTGGTGATTTTACCCGCCGAGGACGGCGGTTACGGCTTTGTGGGCACCCGGCAAGACTTCCCCGAGCTGTTTGCTGATATCCCATGGGGCACCAAAAACGTGCTGGCCACCACTCAGCAGCGTATTGCAGCATTAAGCCTCCACGCTGTTTACCCAGCAATTATTTGGGACGTCGACCGCCCCGAAGACTGGCAGCGCTGGAAAGAGATCACCTGCTCGGTGTAAGGAAATTAATAGCCTTACCACCAAAGAGTATCTTTCAGATAACACCTTGGCGCTGGAGCTTACTGTGACCCGACAACGCTTGATAGCGGCAGCGCTTCTCCTTGTGGCCATTAGTGCTTTTTTTCTAAGCGGCGCCCATCAATGGTTCACCTTAGAAATGCTTAAGGCCTACCAAAGTGATTTCCAAACGGCGTTTAATCAAAATCCGTGGCAAGTAGCGGGGATCTTTTTTGCCGTTTATGTGGTGATGACCGCCCTGTCACTGCCAGGTGCCACACTGTTAACGCTGCTCGGCGGAGCGTTATTTGGTTTTAGCTGGGGCCTGCTGATCATCTCATTCGCCAGCACGCTGGGAGCGACGCTGGCCTTTGTACTTTCACGCTTTCTATTTCGCCAACCCATTGAGAAGCGCTTTCCGAGCCAGTTGGAAGCAGTTAATCGCGGCGTAGAGCGCGAAGGGGCTTTTTATCTGTTTATGTTGCGTTTAGTGCCGGTATTTCCATTTTTTTTGATCAATTTGGTGATGGGGCTAACGCGAATTAAAACAGTCACGTTCTACTGGGTTAGCCAGTTAGCGATGCTGCCCGGCACTGCCGTTTTCGTAAATGCAGGTGGCCAGCTAGGTGAACTTGAAAGCCTGGGGAGTATCGTCTCCCCAATGCTGCTAGCCTCATTTGCACTGCTTGCGGTGTTCCCCTGGATTGCCCGACGTATTGTTCTGTTAGTGCAGCGGCGCAACGCCTATCAAGGCTTTACCCGGCCTAAGCGATTCGACTATGACATTGTGGTAATCGGGGGTGGCTCGGCGGGCTTGGTGACCAGTTATATCGCCAGCGCCGTCAAGGCAAAAGTAGCGCTGGTGGAAAAACACAAAATGGGCGGCGACTGTCTGAATACCGGCTGTGTACCTTCTAAGGCATTAATTCGTGCCGCCCGCGCCGCCCATGAGGTTCGCACCGCCCACCGGTTCGGGGTGACGGCCAGTGAGCCAAAGATCGACTTTGCCAAGGTGATGGGGCATGTAAAACAGGCGATTAAAGACATCGAACCCCACGACAGCGTGGAGCGCTATAACGACCTAGGTGTTGAGGTGTACCAGGATCACGCCTCGCTTCTATCACCATGGGAAGTTCAGGTAGGCGATAAAACCTTAACGGCCCGGCATATCGTGCTAGCTACTGGCGCACGGCCCCGAGTGCCGTCGCTGCCGGGTATTGAGGGCGCCCCCGTTTTAACCTCTGAAAACCTCTGGTCGCTTACCGAGCTTCCCAAACGCTTAGTGGTGCTGGGCGGTGGCGCCATTGGCTGCGAGCTAAGCCAAAGCTTTGCCCGTTTGGGCAGTCAGGTCACTTTGGTTGAAGGGCTTCCTCAACTGCTCAACCGCGAGGATTCGGAGGTTGGCGTGCTGATCGAAAGCACGCTGGCTGGCGAAGGAGTGACAGTGATAACCGACGCCAAAGCGCTGGAGGTACTTAATGACGAGGCAGGCTATCAGCTAGTGGTGGAGCATTATGGCGAGCGCATGCTGCTTCCGTTTGACTACCTGCTGGTGAGTGCTGGTCGCCAAGCCAACGTGGAGGGCTTAGGGCTGGAAGCGTTGGGTATCACCACGACCCAAGCGGGCACTCTAGAGCTTAACGAGCGGTTGCAAACCCACTTGCCTAACATTTGGGCCTGCGGTGATTTAGCGGGGCCTTATCAGCTCACCCACGCAGCCGCTCACCAAGCATGGCACGCGGCGGTCAATGCGCTGTTTAGTGAACTGAAAAGCTTTGCGGTGGATTATCGCTATATGCCCGCGGTCACCTATGTGCAGCCGGAAGTCGCCAGAGTTGGGCTTAATGAAAAAGAGGCCAAGGCAAAAGGCGTTGAGTATGAAATTACCCACTACGCCATGAGCGAAAGCGACCGCGCCATTGCTGAAGGTTCGCCCCAGGGGTTTATCAAAGTGCTCACCGTGCCAGGCAAAGACAAAATCCTGGGAGCAACCATCGTTGCCGAAAACGCTGGCGAGTGGTTGGGTGAATTTACCATCGCTATGAAACACGGCCTGGGATTTAACAAGTTACTGGGCACCATTCACCCCTACCCCACGTTGGGTGAGGCAGCCAAAGCTACGGCAGGGGTATGGAAGAACGCCCATAAGCCCGAACGCGTACTGGCACTATTGAAGCGTTACTTTAGTTGGCGGCGTGGAGCGTAAAACGCTATCGGCTAATGAACTGATCCGGTAATTAGGCAGAACCTCCTAAGCAACTATTTATTCTTGATTATCAGTTGGCGGATACACTTTGGCAAAGGTCTCTATCACTTCACGCACTACTTTACGCTGGGCAGCGGGCAGTTCCCGATATAAGGCCAAGACTTGACGTTCATCATAACTAGGAACAACATCCCAGTCTGCTTTGGTTTCACTAACGCGATATAGGCTGCTGCCATAACGTAAGTGATGGGGATCCACTACCAGCCACCGCGCTAATACCTGAAGCTTATCTTGGCTTGGGATCGAGTCACCACGCAGCCATCGCCTTACGGCCTGGAACGTGATCGGCTTCCCCCAATAGCGCAGATTAAATTCCCGCTCAAGCACCGACGGACGCACTTCGTAACCGGCAGCTTCAAGCGCCGCTTTTAAGCGCTCAGCGAACATGATTTTTTCATTCATGCCGCCAATGTGAAGCGATTGTTCATTAATAGTTGAATAACGGTTAACCTTTTGATTGAATCAATAATTCAATTTTGTGTTTTGGCTTGGATAACGATCGTGAGCGTTCAAACAAAGCGCTTAAGGAGTGGTTCTCAATGAGTGGCACGCTTTCTGCACCGGTTCAAAGTTTTGATAACTTATGCCATGCACTTTCTATACTCTGTGAATCCACGACACTTGTTGAGCTTTTTGAGCACCTGACAGAAACACTTTACGAATTATCAGGGCGTCAGCCAGTGGCGCTTTACCGGCGCTTAAACACGGGCAATCTCCGCCTTGCCTGCTGTTATCCTCTCGAAAGTAAGCTTGCCTCGCAGAAAGCTTTACTCACCATTCGATCACTTGATGAATTAGCCGCGTCAGAATTCCAATATTATGAATTAAAAGGAGAACATCAGGTATGGGGTTATATTGGGCACCCCCCATCCACCTATAGCGAGCCAATACATTGGATAAGGCTACTGATTGATATTGCTGCCCAACGTCTGCGGTTGTTAAAAGCAGAACGTATGGCCGTCCGCCAATTAGCCTTGAAGACTCGCCGCCAACTGTTATCAAAGGATATTAAGCGGCTAAGCTCCATCGACGACATCCTCCAACACCACGGCCATAGCTGGTGTGAGATTTTTCAAGCAGATGGTATTGCAATGGCTTACCAGGCCGAGCTGTACTGCTACGGGGAGTGCCCATCGCAATATTCCCTGTTTCAGCAACTGTTAAATTTAAACAACCATAGGGTAGTGGATGACATAATCGAGCTTGATGGCGATTGCCAAGGAGGCGTAGCAGTGCAACTGAGTTTGGCGACCACTTCATTAGGTTGGCTTATTCTCTTTCGCCGCCAACCGCTTGTTTGCTCATCAGCCGTCGATATCGCTACCCCAACCTCGTTCAGCTACTGGATGCCGCTTGAAGCTTCCACGATCGTAGAGCTTGCCGACGATTTAGTGGTCGCGATTACAGCGCTTGATGTCGTTCATCTTAATCGTCAGTTAACTAAGACCAACCAACGCCTTGAGGGTTTGGTACACACTGACCCTCTCACTCAGTGCTGGAACCGCTATTACACGGAACTGGTTATCGAACATTTGTGTAGCTCAGGCGGAGAGTATGCAGTCTTGATGTTTGACCTCGATAACTTTAAGCAAATTAATGATGCTTACGGTCATGCGGTAGGCGATGAGATACTGCGCCAAGTGGTGCCTATTGCTCAGCGCAGCATACGCAATAACGATCACTTAGGACGCTGGGGAGGTGAAGAGTTTATTATCATTGCCAAAGGCCTCTCTCAAGAGGACGGTTGGCACTTGGCAAACCGACTTTGCGACAATGTGGCACAGCACACCTTCCCTATCCCTGCTACGGTTACCATCAGCGTGGGGGTAACGACAATGCAGCCCAATGATACACCTTTAGTGTTGCTTGAACGCACGGACAAAGGAATGTACTGCGCAAAGAATGCAGGTAAAAATCAGGTTATTCTTTGCTAACTGCGCCGCACGTTATCCCCTACTTCTTTTTTTATAGGGCACCGTAATGCAGCGATTACTGCTTATAGGCGCAGGACACGCTCATGCTTTTGTGCTGGAAGCCTTTGCCAAACAGCCCGATCCCAATATTGCACTGACC
>JAMCZP010000202.1:3664-13753 GCA_023485185.1 Gammaproteobacteria bacterium | reverse complement strand
AGCCAGCTATTTTTGCCGCAGGCGACTGCGCAGCATTTACTCCCAACCTGCCTAAGGCAGGGGTTTATGCAGTACGTATGGGACCACACCTAGCCGATAATCTCCGCCGCGCTTGCCACCATAAGCCGCTAGTCAACTGGCAGCCACCCAAGCGTGTGCTGGCACTGATTGGTACAGGCGATGGCCGCGCTATTGCCAGTAAAGGCTTTTTTGGAGTAGCGGGAAAGTGGGTATGGCGATGGAAAAAACGGATTGATGCGCGCTTTATCGAGCGCTTCAATCCGCCTTTTGAGAATTAAAGACTACCGCTGATTAACCCTGAAAATTATCAAACACAGATAGTTTTCTGTAGAGCCTAATTACCTTCGCGCCAGCCACCTAGCACCCGGCTATCCGGTCCAAAAAACACCAAGCGATCATGGTCAATCAAGTAACGGTAGGCTGTTTCCAGCATATCAGTGACCCGCTTGGCATCGGCCATTTGCGGGCACGCCATACGCGTTGTGGCTAACTCGCCAAACTCAATACGCTGGTTCTCGCCCAGCGTCACCTCGCCGGTAAAACGGTTACAGCCATCATGACCGCTGACGTTGCCGTCCTTGGATATCTGGAAAAACGGTGCTTCCGGCATCGAAAGCCGCTCATCGGTGCCCACCAGCAGCAAATTCCAACGCTGCTCAACAATAGGGCCTGATAATGAAGATCCTCTTGGGGCTTCAACACGCTCTTGCTGTGGCGCGCTGCTACAGGCACTTAACAGTAGCGTGGCTGTGGCAAGCAATGGTAGTAAACGCCAACCTTTTATGGTCATGGAGATACTTTCCTTATTAAACGATTACCCGCTAACACTTACCAACTACCCGTATTTTCCTTGGAGGCCCACGGTTCTTGCGGCGCTAAGGCGTCGCCCTTTTGCAATAACTCTACCGAAATGCCGTCGGGTGATTTTACAAATGCCATATGACCGTCACGAGGCGGGCGATTAATGGTGACACCGTTGTCCTGCAGATGTTGGCAAAGCGCGTAAATATCGTCAACACGGTAGGCCAAGTGGCCAAAATTACGTCCACCGGTGTACTCTTCAGGATCCCAATTGTAGGTCAATTCAAGTTCGGGAGCGGTAAGCTTTGCTGAGCGCTCTTCATCCTCAGGGGCGGCAAGAAACACCAGCGTAAAACGACCTTGTTCATTTTCTTTACGACGTACTTCTTTAAGGCCAAGCAGGTCGCAATAAAAATGCAGTGAAGCGTCTAAATCACTGACGCGCACCATCGTGTGAAGATATTGCATATCGCCTCCTTTTCCTGAGTAGTGGTACCCAAGGATCGTTTACTGAGTATATTCGCGGAAAATTTCTGGTGTTTGGCCCTCATGGTGCCAGCTGAGTACGGCATAATCATCCACGCGACCAGTCTCCATACCGGGAGAACCATGGGGCATGCCTGGAACGCTTAAGCCTGCTACATCAGGGCGCTCTTCAAGCAGCCGTTTAATATCACTGGCAGGCACATGGCCTTCAATGACATAACCATCAATTAATGCTGTATGGCAGGACGCTAATTCAGGCGTAACGCCATTAGCCACTTTAATTTCTCTTACGTTACCTTCACGGTGGTGATTGACCTCAAAACCATGCTCTTCTAAATGAGCCACCCAATCGCCACAGCAGCCGCAGTTGGGATCGCTGTGCACATCAATAACCGGCGCAGCAAATACATGGAAGCTTGCCGCTAGCAATACGCTGCCTAGCAAGCCCTTACCTAAACAAAACTGTGACATAAAGACGCCTTTTAAGTAAATCTGTATAATGATTACCCATTACCTTATCTTAGCGGGATTTACCCGCCGGAGAAACCTGTGGATTCAGTTACACAAGCCGCGTTAGGCGCCGCCCTCGGTGGCGCTGTACTGGGCAGACGTCTAGGGCGCAAATCAATACTCATTGGCGCGCTGATGGCCACTTTACCAGACTTGGACGTAGTGCTGGACTACGGCGATGCTGTTGCTAATGTCACTGAGCACCGAGGCTTTAGTCACTCGTTATTCGTACTGACAGGCCTAGCCACCCTGCTGGCGCTACTGTGCGGACGCTTTGCCCCCGCACGGGATATTTCGCTACGCCGCTGGTGGATCTTTTTTGCACTTATCTTAATTACCCATCCATTACTTGATGCACTGACCACTTACGGTACCCAACTGTTTTGGCCACTCGATCTGCCCTCAGTCGCCTGGCCGATTATTTTTATTATCGACCCGCTTTATACACTGCCGCTACTGATTGCACTGGGCATTGCGCTCTTCTCTAAGCGGATACCTAAAGCATGTACATGGGGATTAGCCATTTCAAGCGTTTACTTAGTGATGGCTGCGGGTGCCAAAACATTAGTGGAGCAACGCTTAGCGCCTGTTCTGGCAGAGCAGGGCCTGGAAGATGCACCGCTACTCGTCCAGCCTACACCGTTCAATACGGTGCTGTGGCGAGCCACGGTCATTGATGGCGATCGCTACTATGAAAGCTTAATCAGCGTATTTGATGGCGATCACACTTCACGTCTTGAGCCGCTTATCCGAAATGCTGAATTTGAAGAGGTGGCGCTGGCCAGTCAACAAGGGCAGCGCTTGGATTGGTTCGCTGGTCCCTTTCTGCGCTACGAAACGCGTCAGTTGGACGGCAGTGAAACCCTAATCGCCACCGATATAAGGCTTGGTTTCCCAGGCTATCATCCGTTTAGCTTTACCCTTGCAACCGTTGAAGACGGCAATTGGGAGCCGCTGGAAACCAGCGAAGGCGTGTATAGCCCACGAGTTATTCGCATTGAGACACTGGCAAGGCTAGCCGCTAGAGCCGTGGGCGATACGGCCGCTCTATGTGCCAGTGACTTTGTGCAACAGGAGTGGCGAGCAGAAGACACGCTCAACCGCTGCTAATTATTTTTATCCAGGCACATTTAGGGGGCGATACCTTGGCCACAGCCACTGTACTGTTCCCCACCATAGCTCAGCGTCACCCGTGCAGGAAAAGGCTCACCGCTCATATTGTCAAAGCACGCGCCTGCTTCAATACGGACACGGAAAAATGGCTCTACATCGCCATTTTCAATCACTACTCGCCCTGCGTCATTATCCATCACGCTAACCATATAGGGCCGTTGAATGCTCTCTTCTCCATAGTTGAGCTGCAGCGTTAGCGTAGGCGTATCGTGGGCTAATGCAACTGTCCAGCCCGGCTCGTTGCCTCGCCCAAAGAACATCACACCGGGTCTTTCTGCGCGGGTTAACGCTGCGCGCTGCTCAGCCTGCGAGCACTGCAGCTGGCCGCGAGGTGTCTCAACTAGGGCTTGATCGCCACGGTTCCAAAAGCTGATTTCGCCGTCTTGATAGCGGGCGCCGCTGGCGACCACCGCTTGGGGAAGCCGCCACGCGCCGTGCAGCGACCAGAGGCGTAGGTCATTGGCATTCGTGGCCGTCACTAAATTCTGCCGCGCTGGCTCGCAGTGCCAGGCAGTAAAGTGCGCGGCCGAGCCTGGAAAGAGCGACGACGGGAAAAATGGCGCGCGGTTATCCTGGGTGGCTTGATTCGCCGCCGTTGTTTCTGCAGATGGTGTCGCTGCGCAGCCGGTCAGTGTGATTGCCAAGCCCATGCCGGCTATCGCCCATATCCGTGTTTTAAGCGTATTCATCGCACTGGGTTCCCCATGTTTATAACTAAGTGCCTAACTAAGTGACCAGCCTAAGTAACTAGCTATGTTGTTAAGTACGCTGTTATTAAGTACGTTTAAAAGCTTTCAGGTCTTGAGTGTCTAACCCCTTTACCTGCGGGGGCAGCCCCTGCTCTTCACGTTTGATTTTAACCTGCATTTTTTCAGCGAGTCGCTCAGCATCATCGTCGGTAGTGCGGCCATTTAATTCGGCCAGTTGGGTCATGCCCTGATGATAGAAGGTAAGCAGATCCAGCGCGGTGCGGTTATTCTCCTCCACCGCTTTGCGCAGGGTCGATAGGTAGCCACTGACTTGCGAAAGGTGGTGTTTAAGTTGCCAGACGTAGCGCACCTCAGTCATCCATGGCCGTTCACGCAACACGGCAAACAGGGCGCTGGTGGCCAGCAGCCCCAACAGTACGCCTAACCCATTTAACCATAGGCTGCTGCCAAAGGTGGAGGTGAGGAGCATTGAGAACAGGAGGCCAAAAATAATCAGTTGGCCCGCCATGGCAAAGCTGATCATGCGCGCTTTGCGGCGGTAGGTTTCGGGGTCGTGATGCTCTAGGGTAAATACCATGGCCAGCCTCATTATCTTTGCAAACGCCCTATGATACGGGGCTGACCAGGGCAAACAAGTAATAGCGTTAGTCTGTACGTTTAAGCTAACCGCTCCGCAGCCGTTTTCAACAGGTGCTCGGTGGTTTCCCAGCCCACACAGGCATCGGTGACCGATACGCCGTAGCGCATGGCGCCTGGCTTGAGCGGCTGCTTGCCTTCGAACAGGTGGCTTTCCAGCATCAGCGCTACTAGGTTGGCATCACCTGCCTGACGCTGAGCGAGGATATCCAACATCACTTCGCTCTGACGGCGGTGATCTTTACGGGCATTGGCATGACTACAGTCCACCATTAGCCTTGGGTTTTGTCCGGCGTTACGCAGCGCGGTGGTGGCCGCACACACGTGCTGAGCCTTATAGTTAGGCTCGCCGTGGCCACCGCGAAGCACCACATGTGTATGGGGATTGCCTACGGTTTGCTGGACAATTGGATGACCGTGAGAATCCACTGCGAAACGCTGGTGGGGGTGGGCCGCCGCACTCATGGCATCGATCGCCACTTGTACATCGCCACTGGTGGCATTTTTGAATCCCACCGCCGCTGACAAATCACTGGCCAGCTCACGGTGCAGCTGCGACTCGGTGGTGCGCGCACCAATCGCTACCCAGCTCAGCAAGTCGTCTAGGTAGGGTGCCAGCATCGGCTGTAAAAGCTCGGTGGCCACCGGCAGGCCTCGGGCGGCTACCGCATGCATTAATTCACGAGAGAGCGCCAACCCGCGTGGCATATCGCCACTACCATCCAAGCCTGGGTCGTAGGCCAGCCCTTTCCAGCCCACTGTGGTGCGCGGCTTTTCAACGTAGACGCGCATGACTGGTAAAATATGCTCGCTAACCTCTTCACTTAACGCGGCCAAGCGGTCGGCGTATTCCAGCGCTGCATCAGGATCGTGAATGGAGCAGGGACCTACGACGACAAGCAGGCGGTCATCGTGGCCGCTTAAAATTTGCTGTACGGCGTGGCGTTGGCGGGCAATCTGTTCGCTTAACGTGTCATTGAGCGATACACGCTGACGCAGTTCAGCGGGAGTAGGCAGGCGCTGGGAAGCAGAAGCTGCTAATACCTTAGGGCGCGCAGTGGCATGGGCAGTGGCGTGAACAGTGTCTAGGGTCGAGCTAAGCGGCGCATTCATGTTTAATTCTCCGTAATCGTGTGACTAAGTGACCACCCTGGTGCACACGGTCGGAGGTGGCAGCTAGCACCGACCGCGCGTCGCTAAATCGCCAGCCATAGCAATAGCCCACAAAGCCAGTGACGATAGCGTTAGTCAGTGCGCGATAAATCATGATGCTGCTCCTTGATGAAATATTGATGAATAACTGCTTCTAACAATGGTCATACACGAAAATTGCGATAATCGAGAATTTCTACATTTAAGGAACCCCAGGCCCCAAAACGCCAAAAGCCCCGGCGGGGTTACCGACCGGGGCTTCTGTGCTTGCGGCAGGCAACCGAGTGGTGTGCCTGGTGGCGCGACGTTAGACGTCGGCCATGGGCACACCGTGGCTAAACCAATACCAATAAGATGCAGCGCGCGCACCGCTATACTCAGCCATCGCAGGCAGAGTTTTTGCAGTCAGGGGGCACGCTATCGTTTGCATCGTTATATCCCGTTAGTGAAATCAGCTAGTCAAAACCCAGGTATTCAATACCCAGGTATTCAAAACAGAGGTATTCAAAACCCAGGTATTAGGGTTCGCCCGTGGCATTATGGCTTTATCCTGCCTGCAAGCGCTGCAAATGGCAACACTCAACCGCTAAAAGCTTGTATCCAGCCAATAGTGGCGGGCAGCGCGCTCATACTTACCAGTACAACCACGCCTAAGATAATAGACAAAAAGCCAGATTCGTCTTTAAAGTCTTCGTCGTGATGGGCCATGTTAGCCTCCTTTTTTATCAACGCTGAGTCAGGGGTGTGAAAGGTCAGGCTCTCAGTATATCAAACAGAGCGTGGCGCGTAGGCAAACACATCCGAAAACACACGATCAAGCGGTATGCCTTTACTGTCGAGCACATCCAGGCAGGCATAGACCATGCCAGGCGATCCCGACAAATAAACATCGTTGGCGTCTGGCGTAATCTCAGCAGCTTTCAAGACCTGATCGATACGCCCCAAATGATGCGTAATCCGCTCCCCCGCGGCTAGCGGTTCTTCTAACGGCAGTTCCGTCACGGCATGGAACGAGACGTTAGCGTGGTCCTGCGCCCACTGACAGGCCAGTTGCTCCAAATAAAGATCGCGATGCTCACGGGCGGCCCACCAAAGCGAGACTTCTCGCTCAGGCTGTTTGTGCAGGACCGCCTCGACAATGGCTTTCATCTGCGAAAAGCCCGTTCCCGCAGCCACCAGCAACAGCGGCCTTTTACTCTCGCTATCCAGCACGCACTCACCGCCAGGTAACCGTAACGTGAGCTGGTTGGCTACCTGCAGCAGTTCCCGCAGCCGTGCGGAGTTATCCCGCTCAGGCCAGTGCTGAATGTGCAGTTCAATAATGCCTTCGCCACGACCGAAGCTTGCGATCGAAAATGGCACCCATGTCGACTCGTCTATTTTCAGCTCTAAATACTGCCCCGGGGCATGCTGCATGGCTTCGGCGCGCCCGGTTAGCGTCACACCAAACACATCGGGGTTTAAGTTCTCAACCTCGGTGACTTGGCAAGTCAACGTCCTAGCACTCATGAAAGCCTCTTTTTACAAATTCGGTCAGCAATGCGCCGCATGCTCAACTGTTGTGTTAACTCACATTATGTCAGCTACCGTGACGAGAGGGCGGCAACTCAAGACCTAGCCCCAGCGCTTCCCAACGTTCATCTACGCGCGTTTTAACGGCTTCGTCCATCACAATGGGTGTGCCCCATTCACGGTCGGTTTCACCCGGCCATTTATTGGTGGCATCCAACCCCATTTTCGACCCAAGCCCTGAGACCGGCGAGGCGAAATCAAGATAATCAATCGGGGTATTCTCTACCATCACCGTGTCACGGGCAGGGTCCATACGCGTGGTAATTGCCCAGATCACATCTTCCCAGTTGCGCGCGTCTACGTCGTCGTCCAACACAATCACAAATTTGGTGTACATGAACTGGCGCAGAAAGCTCCACACGCCCATCATCACGCGCTTGGCGTGGCCGGGGTACTGCTTCTTCATCGTCACGACCGCCATACGATAAGAGCAGCCCTCAGGCGGCAGATAGAAATCGACGATTTCGGGGAATTGCTTACATAGAATCGGCACAAATACTTCGTTTAACGCCAAGCCAAGAATGGCTGGCTCGTCCGGCGGTCGCCCAGTATAGGTTGAGTGATAAATCGCATCACGGCGCATGGTCATACGCGTGATGGTAAATACCGGGAAGTGGTCGACCTCATTGTAGTAACCGGTGTGGTCACCAAAGGGACCTTCCGCTGCCATATCATCAGGGTAGATAAAGCCTTCGAGGATAATCTCGCTTGACGCGGGCACATCCAGATCCGCATGGCCGCACTTCACCAACTCGGTACGCGACCCACGTAGCAGACCCGCAAAGGCGTACTCGGAAAGAGAATCTGGCACGGGAGTCACGGCCCCCAAAATCGTCGCCGGATCGGCGCCGAGCGCAACCGCAACGGGAAAAGGCTCGCCCGGGTGGGCTTTTTGAAACTCCAGAAAATCCAGGGCACCGCCGCGATGGGAAAGCCAGCGCATAATCAGGCGATTTTTGCCGATTTTCTGCTGACGATAGATGCCCAGGTTTTGGCGTTTCTTATTTGGCCCTTTGGTAATCACCAGTGGCCAGGTCACCAGAGGCCCTGCATCGCCAGGCCAGCAGTGCTGAATCGGCAGCAAGCCCAGATCGACCTCGTCGTCTTCATACACCACTTCTTGCACTGGCGCATGCTTGACGTTTTTTGGCCCCATGCTGAGCACTTGCTTGAAAATCGGCAGCTTGTCCCAGGCGTCTTTCAAGCCTTTAGGCGGATCCGGCTCTTTAAGAAACGCCAACAGCTTGCCGACTTCCCTTAGCGCTTCTACCGACTCCTGCCCCATACCAAGCGCGACCCGTTTGGGGGTACCAAACAGATTGCCAAGCAGCGGCATGCTGTGACCTTTGACGTTTTCAAACAGCAACGCCGGGCCACCGGCACGCAACGTGCGGTCGCAAATTTCGGTGATTTCCAGATAAGGATCGACTTCGACGTGGATACGCTTGAGTTCACCCTGCGCTTCAAGCGCCGTGATGAACTCGCGCAAATCTTTATACTTCAAGGAACGCTCCCTGGCTGGCGAATACGCCGCTAGATGGCATTAGCGGCGTTGATCATAGCGGCAGTTCTGCTACACGCTAGCGTCGCACTTACGCTGTCAATTAGCGGCGCTTCATCGCTTCAAAGAACTCAAGATTGGTCTTGGTATCTTTCAGACGGTCAATCAGGAATTCAGTCGCGGCGGTGTCTTCCATCGGATTGAGCAGCTTACGCAAAATCCACATGCGCTGCATTTCATCCTCAGAGGCCAGCAGGTCTTCACGACGTGTGCCACTGCGACGGATATTGATCGCCGGGAATACGCGACGTTCAGCCAGCTTGCGATCAAGGTGGGCTTCCATGTTACCGGTACCCTTAAACTCTTCGAAGATGACTTCATCCATCTTGGAACCGGTATCTACCAGCGCCGTGGCGATAATCGTCAGGCTACCGCCCTCTTCGATGTTACGCGCCGCCCCAAAGAAACGTTTCGGCTTCTCAAGCGCATGAGCATCGACACCACCGGTGAGTACTTTGCCGGAGCTAGGCACCACGGTGTTGTAAGCACGCGCTAGACGGGTAATCGAGTCGAGCAGGATGACCACGTCTTTCTTGTGCTCAACAAGGCGTTTGGCTTTCTCGATAACCATCTCGGCCACTTGCACGTGACGCGCTGGCGGCTCATCGAAGGTTGACGCCACGACTTCGCCACGCACGGTACGCGCCATCTCTGTCACTTCTTCAGGGCGCTCATCGATCAGTAGTACGATCAGATGACACTCTGGATTGTTACGCGTGATAGACGTCGCAATGTTTTGCAACATCAGCGTTTTACCCGCTTTAGGCGGCGATACCAGCAAACCACGCTGACCTTTACCAATGGGTGCGGTCAGATCTATGATCCGCGCGGTAAGGTCTTCCGTGGAGCCGTTACCAATCTCCATGCGCATACGATCATCTGGGAACAGCGGCGTTAAGTTCTCAAACAGAATCTTATGCTTGGCATTTTCCGGACGGTCAAAGTTAATTTGACTGACCTTCAGCAGGGCGAAATAGCGCTCACCCTCCTTCGGCGGACGAATTTTGCCTGAAATGGAGTCGCCTTTGCGCAGATTGAAACGACGGATCTGCGAAGGAGAAATGTAAATATCGTCCGGGCCGGCGAGATAAGAGCTGTCCGCGCTACGCAGGAAGCCAAAGCCATCCTGGAGAATTTCCAGCACACCGTCGCCGTAGATATCCTCGCCACTTTTGGCGTGTTTCTTAAGGATGGCGAAAATGATGTCCTGCTTGCGCGAACGGGCCAAGTTATCAATGCCCATTTCACGGGCGATATCGAGGAGCTCGGGAACGGTTTTTTGCTTGAGTTCAGTGAGATTCATCGGTGTGTTAGAAAGTTGCTCATGGAAGCTGGGCGCCAGGCGCCGGGAGTAAGACAGGAGGCGTGAAAGTGACGCCGTGTGATGCGTTCAGACCCCGGTAAAGGCACGCGCTCGAAGATGAAAGGAACAGGGCTGGTCTTAACTAACAACGTGAGTACTTACAA
>JAMCZP010000202.1:0-3654 GCA_023485185.1 Gammaproteobacteria bacterium | reverse complement strand
GAGTTGAGCCTTAGTGACGACTTGGAAATCTGGCTGACGCTAACGAGATAAATAATGAATAACGTCTGGGGCGACCAAGATGCCTTACATTGGACGGCATATCAATACACATTTATCAATATTTAGTGTATTTGAGACTTACCGTGTCTGTGGACATACTAACTAACCAGGTCATATCAGGCCAGTAGCTCGATGGTAGTCAAGCCCCGCGATAAACGCAAGCCTTTGACAATTGACAATAGATAAAGGTCGCCGCAACCTTGGCACAGCCAACACGAAGGATAGCTCATGCCCATGGACATTTCGCTCCCCATTGCCGCCTCTACTGCAGAGGCAGAAAGCGGTGCGCCGCAGCGCTTAGCCGCTATTGACCTGGGCTCAAACAGCTTCCACCTACTGGTGGCCAACTACCAACATGAACGCCTTCAGGTGGTGGCCCGCTTAGGTGAAAAAGTACAGCTTGCTGCTGGCTTAGATGATGACGGCATGCTTAGCGAAGCCGCTATGCAGCGCGCACTGGACTGCCTGGCTCGCTTTGCACCCTTTTTAAGTGACATCACGGATGCCAATCTACGCATCGTCGGTACCAACGCCCTTCGCGATGCGCATAATAGCCAAACCTTTATCGAACGTGCCGAAGCGCAGTTGGGCCACGCCATCGAAATTATTGCCGGGCGTGAAGAAGCCCGGTTAATTTATTTAGGTGCAGCCCACGCCCTGGCAGAGAACGGACGGCGCTTGATAGTCGATATTGGCGGCGGCTCGACCGAATTTATTATTGGCGAAGATTTTGAGCCTAAAGCACTAGAAAGTTTGCGCATGGGCTGCGTTACCTACTCACGGCGCTTTTTCCCCGACGGCGAGCTAAATGAAAAACGTATGCGGCGGGCTGAACTCGCCGCCCTTTCAGAACTGGCCAATATCCAGCGCCCCTACCAACGCTTAGGCTGGGAAGACCCGGTGGGCTCAAGTGGCACCATTAAAGCCGCCGCTAGCGTACTGCATGCTTACGGCGATTCGCCCCATGAAGGAGTGATCACCCGCAGCGGCCTAAAGAAGCTGCGCGAGCGCTTGCTGAAATGCAAACACCTGGACAAAGTGGAACTGGATGGGCTGAAGGCTGACCGCGCCAAAGTTTTCCCGGCGGGGGTTGCCATTCTAGGGGCGATTTTCGAAGCCTTTGATTTAGCTCAAATGCGTTTTGCCGATGGCGCTCTGCGTGAAGGCGTGCTTTATGACATGGCTGGGCGTAACAGCGCAGAAGACTCGCGCTCGAAGAGCCTTGAGTCGCTGCAGCGCACTTACGATGTGGATACCCGCCAAGGGCTTAATGTCGCCGATACCGCCGAACGATTGTTTGCGCTCGTTCGTCAGCCATGGTCATTAAGCCGTGATCAAGGGCGCTATTTGCTATGGGCAAGTCAGGTGCATGAAATCGGCTTGGCGATCTCCCACAGCCAGTTTCATCGCCATGGTGCCTACCTGCTTGAGCACTCTGACCTTGCCGGTTTTTCCCGCCCTGAACAGCGCCAACTGGCGTTTTTAGTGCGTGCTCACCGGCGTAAATTCCCGCTCAAAGAGTGGCAGGCCCTGCCTGATGCTCAACAGGCAATTACTCAGAAGCTTGCCAGACTGCTGCGCCTAGCCGTATTGCTTAACCACTCACGCCCCGAAACCGCCCCAGCGCTGCCAGACATAAGCGCCGACAGCGAAAATTTGATCATTACCCTGCCACCAAGTGACGAGCCTACCCTGTTAGCCACCGACTTAGAGCAAGAGCAGGCGTTTATGGAGGCGGCTGGCTTTAAGCTTGTGATCAAGACGTCAGACGGCTAAACACAACGTCCTCAGCCTGCCATAGCAACGTGGCAGGCGGGGAAATGACGCCAAGGCAGGCCTGTTCCTGCATCACCACCACTAACCGTTTACGCTCCCAGGGCGGCACATCGCTTTCTTGCAACAAGCGTTTCAAATCACGCCTGCCTCGCTCTGGGAGGTGAATCACTTCGCCTCCTTGGCGCCAAGTCACCCTCATTGGCTCAGATAACGGTGCAGAGAACCTTTTAGATAGCGCCACCTGCCAGCCTAGCGGACCCAGCGGCGTCTCCAACGGCATTTGACCATCCCAATGCACCTGCCATGGCGGTAAGGCTTTTAGCGGCGCCATAACATAGAGCCGATGGCGCCAAAGGCGAGCTTGAGCGCTTGGCCACTCAACACATACCTCAGCACCTGCTTTGGCTGTCAATTGCTCCAGCAGGTTTTCTAAGCGCTTCTGTGGCGGCGTCGACAAACCCTGCTGTTGGCATAATGCGCGAATAAGCAACCGTTGGCGCGGACGAGAACGCTTTCGCAGCGCATTCGCATCTACCTGCCCTTCCCCGACCACCAGCTCTGCTAGCTCAGCTTTGACGTATTCGCTCAGTACGGCGTCAGCTTCGCTGGCATGCGCAGCGCTATTCGCCAAGGCGGCCTCTGCTGCGGGCCAACGCTCGCGGAGGGCAGCCAGCACACGGTGGCGCAGGCGGTTGCGATCAAAGTTGATATCACGGTTCGTCGGATCTTCACACCATACCAGTGCCAGCGAGTGCGCCACCGCTTCCAGCTGTGCTCGATTGACGCTTAGCCATGGGCGCACCAGGGTAATCCCCTGGGTATCGCGACGATAGGGCATACCTGCCAAGCCGCGTAGGCCGCTCCCCCGCAGCGCCGCGAGCAGAAAGGTTTCTGCCTGATCATCCTGGTGCTGGGCAAGCCAGAGCGTATCGCCAGCGGGAAGGGTGGCGTAAAAAGCAGCATAGCGAGCATTTCGTGCAGCGCCTTCGATACCCAAGCCGTGAGGCGCAACCTCAATACCACCCACCGTCAGCGGAACGCCTACCCTCTTACAGAGGGTTTTACAGTGCGCTTCGAAGGTTGCTGCGGCCGCTTGTAGTCCGTGATTAATATGAATGGCGCGCAGCGGACGACCGGCTTTTTCGCACACCTGAGCGGCTAAGACGAGCAGCAGACAGGAGTCCAGCCCACCCGAGAGTGCCACCCAAATAGAGCGCCCCGGCGGGGTTTCCACCAGGGCGTCATTAAGTAGGCCTTGCAATAAATTACGCGGCTGGGGCGCCATAGCTCATTAAGCGCTTATAGCGACGCTCTAACAGTGCCTCGGTATCCAGCGCCTGTAAACGCTCCAGGCTTGCTGTTAGCGCTTCTTTGACGCGCTCTGCGGTGGTCAACGGATGACGGTGGGAACCGCCTAATGGCTCTTTAATCAATGAATCCACAAAGCCAAGCTCTTTTAAGCGTTCGGCAGTAATGCCCATGGCTTGAGCGGCGTCAGAAGCTTTTTCTGCGCTCTTCCATAGGATTGACGCGCAGCCTTCCGGTGAGATGACCGAGTAGGTGGAATACTGCAACATCTGCAGCTCATCGCATACGCCAATCGCCAAGGCACCGCCGGAGCCACCTTCCCCTACTACAGTGGAGATAATCGGCGTTTTCAGCCGCGACATCACCGCTAAGTTGTAGGCAATTGCTTCTGACTGACCGCGCTCTTCAGCGTCGATACCAGGGTAGGCGCCGGGCGTATCAATAAAGGTCAGAATGGGCATTTTGAAGCGCTCAGCCATTTCCATCAAACGGCACGCCTTACGATACCCT
>JAMCZP010000019.1 GCA_023485185.1 Gammaproteobacteria bacterium | reverse complement strand
GAACGCAGCCGTTGACCGTCAGCATCCGCGCGATCTTTTTGATGTGAAGCTGCTTTACGATAACGAGGGCCTAACGGATGATCTATTTCGCACTTTTCTGATCTATATTGCGAGTTCGCCGCGCCCCGCGCATGAGTTGCTGAATCCAAACCTAATCGACCTCGATAAGCCTTATATCCAAGAATTTGAGGGAATGACCAGAACCTCCGTCAGCCTCGAAGAGCTTTTGCACACACGCAAACGGTTGATTGCAGATATTCATTCCCGCTTCGATGAGAACACCAAGCGATTCCTTCTGAGCCTGCATGACGGGTCACCCGATTTTGATGCCATTGATCGCCCACGGGCGGCGGAACTGCCTGCCGTACGCTGGAAGCTTATCCATTTGGAAAAATTGAAAAACGAAAATGCGGCCAAACATGCTGAACAACGTCATGAGCTGAAAGTGCTGCTGGGGTAAGGTGCGCAGGTCGGAATCTTGAAGCAAAAGAGGCGATCCGCCCAAGCCGCTATGTGCTCTACTATCTGCACCTGTTATTCACGGAGGAAGCATCCATGGCCATCGGCGGCTTGATAGGATTGCTGGATGACATTGCCGCATTGGCGAAGTTGGCCGCAGCATCATTGGATGATGTGAGTGCCGCTGCTGGGCGTGCGACGGCGAAGGCGGCCGGGGTGGTGGTCGATGATACGGCGGTGACCCCGCAGTATTTGCAAGGCGTGACTGCGGAACGCGAGCTGGCGATTGTGAAACAGATCGCGCTGGGCTCGATTCGCAACAAGCTGATTTTTATCCTGCCAGTGGCGCTGCTGCTGAATCACTTTTTGCCGTCGCTATTGCCGATCATCTTGATGATTGGCGGCATCTACCTAGCCTTTGAGGGCGCAGAGAAGGTCTGGCATAAGCTCTCTGGGGGCCACGATAACGAAAAGCCTGCGGTAGAGCAGGGGCCGGAAGCCGAGAAACAGATCGTGAGTGGTGCCATTCGCACCGACTTGATTTTGTCTGCTGAAATCATGGTGATCGCGCTGGCTACGGTTTCCCATCAAGGGTTCTGGTCTCAGCTAGCGAGCCTGGTGGTGGTCGCGTTTGTGATCACTGTTCTGGTGTATGGCGTGGTAGCGATGCTGGTCAGGATGGATGATATCGGCCTGAAGCTCGCCCAGCGGGATAGTTCGGGAATGCAAACCCTGGGCCGTGGGCTGGTGACGGCCATGCCCAAAGTGCTCGCGACTATCTCGGTGGTGGGCACCGTCGCCATGCTCTGGGTGGGTGGGCATATCCTGATGGTCAATCTGGGTGCTGATGGTACGGGTTGGTTTAACGCGCCCTATGAGTGGGTGCATCATATTGAGCTAGGCATTAGCCAGGCAACCGGTGCATTAGGCAGCGTGCTGGGGTGGAGTTTCAATACGCTGTGCTCTGCGGTGATTGGTTTTTTGGTGGGCTCTGTTGCTGTAGGTGTACTTCACTTCATTCCTACCAAGAAGGCGCATGTCGAATAGACGCGAGCGTGCGTATTAGGCCGTTATAATGAACTGCTCACCGTAATCTGTTCACTAAGTTCAATCTAGAAAATAATCTTGAGCCGAATAATATGAATAATCGGCTCAAGATGTGAGCCGATTAAGTCGTGTGAACAGCTTTGTTCTCTTCTAAGAACCTTGCCTCCATAGCGGTGTTAGTGAACCACCTACCGGTGCTTCTTTTGGAATGGCCACGGAAGCCACCCGTGCTTGTTCTGCCGCAAGCTGTGCTGGGTCGCCACGCTCTATTTCGGGGTCTTGCCCCGGCGGGTAGGCGCCGACCATGCAGAAGTCATCGCTCGCCTCTAGGCTGGCATGCACCACCCCTGCTGGAAGCACCAGCACATCGCCTGCGTAAAGCATCAGGTCACTGCCGTTTGGCCCTCCCAGCTTTGCCAGGGCCTGCCCACGGAAAATGCCCAAGGCCTCATGCGCGGTAGAGTGAAAGTGGTCAAAGTCATACAGGTGGTAGCGCCATGCGGGAATCCAGCCGTGGCGTTTAAACATGGCTTCGAACTTTTCAGCTGCTTTCTCTGCGTCGCTGATGTCGATGACTCGACGATAAATCAATACCGGCAGTGGGGAGTTGGGAAAACCGTTCGTTTCATCGCTGTCGAAATAGAGCGTTTCGGGCTGCGGGATATTCATCATGGCCTCCTCATCCTGAGTTTAGCGGCGTGGTTTGCGGATACCGTTCTAGCCTAGCAGCGCTTTGGCAAGGTTGCTGCTTGTTACTCATCTTGCGGGCGATGAGCCGCCCGAACAAAAGCGCTGGGAGATTGGCCGAGCACCTTGCGAAACATGCTGGAGAAAGCGGCAGGGCTGTCGTAGCCGAGTTCCAGTGCGGTTCGGGTAACGGAATTGCCGGAGAGCAGCTTGGGAATCGCCGCCATCAGGCAGGCTTGCTGGCGCCATACCCCAAAGGAGAGTCCGGTCTGCTGACGGAACAGACGATTAAAGGTGCGTTGACTGCAGTGCAACTGCCGAGCCCACGCTTCAGGAAGGGTGTGAATGCTCGGCTGGCCGAGAAAATCTCTGCACAGGCTGGCGAGTGGCAGGTCGTGGGGCAGGGGCGCAAATAGTGGCAGGGCCTCAGCCTGTTCCAGTTCGCATAGGAGTAGTCGAGCCAGAGCTCCGTCGCGGCCATTTTCATCATAGAGTGCGGGGATGTGGGCGGAAGCCAGCAGCAGGTGATGCAGGAGAGGCGTCACGACCAGCACCTCACAGCTGCTCGAAGCGCGTGGCGCGGCATGGGGCTCGATATAGAGGCTTCGAGTGCTCACCCCGTTCATGCGGACTTGGTGCCGCTTGCCCGCAGGTAGCCAGACACCGCTATAGGGAGGCACCATCCAGGTGCCGTCATCCGTATTCACCTCCATCACGCCGGTCATGCCATAGAGAAACTGGGCACGGCGATGGGTATGAAAATCGAGGAGGGTACCGGGGCGGTAGTCCGTGCCGATTGCCACCATGGGCCGTGCCACATGATCTACCTCTGGAAGAGGTGTATTGAGCATTAGCGTTAACCTGGCTGAAACGCGTTGATGGTTGTCCTAACGACGAATGTCGGCCAATCCTCGCCAGCATATAGTGCCTGCTGTTTCGTTTCATCAGGAGAGTGCCGGTGTATAGCGTATTGCTACTTTGTGGCGGGGTGGCGGGAGTGACCACCGTATTGTTCGGCTTTGGTGGTGGGTTCGTGGTGGTTCCCTTGCTGTATACCCTGCTGATTGCCGTCCATGGGCCGAATAGTGGTATTGGTCAGGCGGCCATGCATATCGCGGTGGCTACCTCGACGGCGTTGATGATATTTGCTGCTTCCCTGTCCACATGGCGCCACCACCAACGGCAGACCGTGCAATGGCACCTGGTGCGTCCGCTGGTCGGCTATATCGCCATGGGCGCTGTGCTGGGCGCGACGGCGGCCGTGTCGTTAAGTGGCGAGTGGGTGCGTTGGGCGTTCATTGGTTATTTAGCCCTCACGATTGCGGATGCCATTTTGCGGCCCGGTTTTCTGCATCAGTCAGGGAGTGATGTGCGTCCTATGGGGCGTGGGGTAACGGCGATGACGGGGACATTGATTGGTGCAGTGGCCGCCTTGCTGGGCGTTGGCGGCAGCGTGATGACCGTGCCACTCATGCGCCGTAGAGGCGCGAGCATGACGGCAGCCACTGCCATGGCCAATCCGTTGTCGTTGCCCATGGCGGTGAGTGGCACCGCGACGTATGTGTTGCTATCGGCGAATCACCCAGCGTTAGGGGACTGGTATGCCGGTTATGTGGATCTGCGCGCCTTGTTGGTACTCGCAGTGGGCTCATGGTTCGGTATCCGCCTGGCGTCGACCTGGATCGGGCGCATCCCTGACCGTATTCATGCCAGGGTGTACCTGCTATTGCTGACCATGGTGCTGGTGGCGATGGCTT
>JAMCZP010000161.1 GCA_023485185.1 Gammaproteobacteria bacterium | reverse complement strand
GGCTTATCTGAGGTTACGCCGCGTGTTAATGGGCGTGTCAGCATTTGCGCCATGATCACCCCGGCTAGAATCAGTAGACCGCCCGCAAAGTGGAACAATATTCTGTTTGAGCCCGCTGCCAGCGTGCTCGACAACAAACCTACCCAGGTGCGCGTGGGTGCCGTGCAGTGGCAAATGCGTGAATTTGCCTCGGTAGAAGCAGCGTTACAGCAGATCGAATACTTTGTGGATGCGCTCTCCGACTATCAAAGTGATTTTGCGGTATTTCCAGAACTGTTTTATGCACCGTTAATGGGCCTTCAAGACCGCGCCGCCCAGCAGGATCAAATGGGCGCGATTCGCTTTTTGGCGGGTTTCACCGAGCGCTTTAAGACTGAGCTTTCGCGCATGGCGGTGTCTTACAACATCAATATTGTTGGCGGTTCGATGATAGAAGTCGGTGACGATGACCGGCTCTACAATATCGCTTATCTGTTTCACCGCGACGGCAGCGTTGAACGTCAGGCCAAGCTACACATTACCCCGCAAGAGCGCCGTGATTGGGTGATTGAGGGTGGCGATCAACTGCAGGTGTTTGACACCGACGCAGGCCGCGTGGGCATTTTGATCTGCTACGATGTCGAGTTCCCGGAGCTTGGGCGCCTGTTGGCTGACCAGGATATGGACATTCTGTTTGTACCGTTCTGGACGGATACCAAAAATGGCTACTTGCGTGTGCGCCACTGCGCTCAGGCACGGGCGATTGAGAACGAGTGCTACGTGGTGCTTTGCGGCAGCGTCGGCAACCTGCCTTCGATTGAAAACCTGGATATCCAGTACGCTCAATCAGCGGTGTTCTCGCCGTCCGATTTTGCCTTTCCCCATGATGCGGTGCTGGCGGAAACCACGCCTAACACTGAGATGATCTTCTTCTCGGATTTGGATTTAACCCGCCTAACGGTGGTGCGTGCCGAAGGCTCGGTAACCAACCTTAAAGACCGCCGCAAGGATCTGTTTGATCTACGCTGGCGCGATTGGTCGTGGAAGTCGGGTGCTAATTTGGAGGAGTGAATGGTGAATCGCGAGAAGACTCACCAACGCCATTCATAGATACAACAACGCCGCCCAAATGGGCGGCGTTGTTGTGATCGAGTCAGCTTCCGCTAATGTCATTGCGTATAGGGACTCCTCCCCGGTTGCAAGCTCCGATGATGTAAAAACATAAGCCGATGCGTGCGTATAGTCGGTCTCTCAATGGGGACGCTATCCCCTGACCCTGATGAACGTCGCGCACCTTCTCTCCTCAACGAGCGGTAGGCTTTCTCAGCCATCGCAATGAGCAGGCTTTGAGAAGGTCGGTCTGACCTGTTTTTCATTCATCGTTGCCCGGCAACAAGGTAACCGCCTGTCGGCGCTTAAGCCCTGATGACGCGCTAACACTTAGCGCGTCATCAGCGCTGAACCTTCGTTAAACGCTTTACAATAGGATTGACCACTGTGCAGCACCGCCCAGGCGGTTCGCACGGTCTTGTTCGCTAACGCGACCGCCGCTTTGTTCTTTCCTACGCGAGCAACCAAGCATCGCAGCCAACGGCTTTTGGCATCCTGTTTGTCACCCACACGGTTGATGACCGAGTGCGCGCCGCGTATCAGAGCGGCTTTCAGCGAGACTTGACCCGTTCGGCCAATGCCCTTGATGCTCGCGGTGCCGCCACTGCTGTGTTGCTTCGGCGTTAGCCCCAGATAGGATGACGCCTGGCGACCTTTCTTGAACGCATCTCCGTTACCCAGTGCGCTATAGAGCTGCGTGGCGACCACCGGCCCTATCCCTTCTATCGCGAGTAGTTGGCGACAAGGCTCCATGGCGCGACTCATCTGCTCTACTCGCTTATCCAGTGACTGAATACGTTCATTGAGACGATCCAGTTCAGCCATTTGCTCAGCGATTAAGTCACGCATTAGCATCGAGAGTTCATTTTCAGCATCTTCTAACGCGCGCCAAACACATTGCTTCAATGCCTTCTGGCCACGACCACTGATCACGCCGTACTCCTGCAAAAGGCCATGAACTTGGTTGATTAATTGGGTGCGCTGATGAATGTGCCTTTCCCGAATGCGGTGCAGGCTCTGAATATCCTGTTGCGCTACGCTCTTGAGGGGTACGAAGCGCATGTCTGGGCGACACCCGGCCTCTACAATGGCGAGCGCATCATTCGCATCTGTCTTATGCCCCTTGCGAAAGGGCGTGACAAATTGGGGCGAAATGAGGGCAACGGTATGGCCGAGAGCTTGCAGTTGTCGCGCCCAATAGTGGGATCCGCCGCACGCTTCCATGAACACCCGACAGGCGGGTTGGCGACGCATAAAATCCAAGATCTGATGCCGTTTCAGTTCTTTGTTGACCTGAACACGCGGGTGGCGGGTGTCGACCACACACACTTGAAAGACACGCTTTGCCAGATCAATACCTATTGTCTTATGCTTGTTCATGACGCTTCCCCTCCGCATTGATGTGGTTCAACTATCAATGTAGCTCTCTGAAGCTTCGAGAGGGGAGGAGTCCCTTTCATTGAGCGAAGCGAAGCAATCTCGGGGTTATTGCCACCGCGGCATAGATTGCTTCGTCGCGAGCTCCTTGTAATGACAGTTAGGACTTCGTGCAGCTTAATCAGGCCAAACAAGATGCGCGGGTACGCGGCCTTTGGCATCGAATAGAATGCCCTCATCGCGCAACTTACGGTGCTGGCGCTCGGCACCACCGTGATCAGCAAGCTTTAATGACGATGCAATCACTCGATGCCAGGGCAGCTGATGGCCATCCGGCAGGTGGCGCATCGCCGAGCCCACCATGCGCGGCGTCGCGCCTTCCGTCATCGCCGCAATACGTCCATAGGTGGTCACACGTCCCGGTGGAATCTGATCGACAATAGTGTAGATCTGTTCGAGTAATTCAGGCCGGGGCATATGACATTATCCTTTTATTCCTTGAGAGCGCTTATGAGCGTGCTTAAAACCCCTCAACCAGTTGATCAATCGCTTGGAATGCTTCTTTTAGAGCGGCCACGCGCTGCTGCTCGCCCATATTTAAGCCTTCAGCATAGACCACATTAACATCGGTAATTCCCATCAGGCCTAGCATGGCTTTCAGATGGGGTGTTTGACTATCAAACTCGGTGCCTGCGTACTGACCACCACGGGCTGCCAGAATAATAGCGCGCTTGCCTTCTACCAACCCTTGCGGACCATTTTCGGTATAGCGGAACGTTTCGCCAGCACGCAGCACCCGGTCAAACCATGCTTTTAGCTGAGATGGGATCCCGAGATTGTACATCGGCACCGCAATCACTAGCACATCAGTGGCACGAAGTTCCGCCAGTAGCTCATCTGAACGAGAGGCTAACGCCTGCTGTTCAGCAGTGCGTTCTGCGCCTGCCACTTGCCAAGCGCCCAATTCACTGATATCCAGGTGGGGTAGCGCGTTCTTGACTACATCACGCTGGGTAACATCAATATTAGCGCGAGCGTTAGCCTGCTCAATAAAGCGATTAGCTAGCGCAATGGATTGACCATTTTCAGCCAAAATAGAAGAAGTAATAACCAGGACACGTGTCGACATAGAAAGCTCCAAACTGAACCGGGATAGATATTGGTCGCTATTCTACGGCGCTTTCCAAGAAGCAAAAGCGCAACGTTTTCCGACTTGTATTCGATTAAATCGAATTATGTGAACCGGCAATGTTTTATGCACACAGTAACCAGCCCGGTGAATGGCCAGTCGAGCTCCGGCATGGCTCTTCATCCCATCGCGTTGCACAGCCACTGCCACACCAGCGCGACATCGTCGCTAATGTGGCGTCGGCTTGGTCGCACCAGCCAAAACCGCTCATCGCTGGGCACACTCAGCTCAAAAGGCGCCACTAAATCATTACGCTGCTCCATTAAGCGCCGATGAGTTAGCGCGATACCGCCACTTTGGC